>JADZFZ010000082.1 GCA_020854145.1 Deltaproteobacteria bacterium
ACGTCGCGTCCGATCGAAGGCACGGGGAGCACCGCGTAGCCGAACCATCGCGACTGCACGAGCTTCTCGTCCGTGTAGCCGCCGGCCGATCGTCCGAGCGCTTGGCGAATCTGCGCGGGGCGCGGGCACTCCTGGTCGATCTCGGGCGGCGTCGCCGCCGTGTGGATCCGATCGCGGTGCCACATCAACGCCCAGACGATCGGTGGGGGCTGCTCGCTCTGCACGTCGAGCTGCAGCTGGCGCGACAACCGGCGCGCGAGCGCAGGCAGCGGGATGCCCGCGGCGACCGCGCCGACGAGCCTGCCTTCGTGCCGCACGGCGTGCGCGAAGACCAGCGAGATGCTCGATTCGCGCCCCGTCGGGTTCGCGAACTCGACGATGCAATGGCCCGCACCGCGCCCTGCGAGCGCGCCCTGCACGCACGGTGCGATCGCACCCAGGTCGAGCCCGGCCATCGAGTCCTCGTCGGTGTCGGCGTCCTTGGCGATCACCTTGCCGTCGAGACCGATGGCCGCCACGAAGCTCTTCGGCGAGACGATCAGGTCCTGCACGCCGCGAGGTGCCTCGCGCAGCGAGCGAAGTCTCCGGCGCAACCGCTGCGGCGTGACGTCCGCTCGCGCCATGTCGGCCGCGAGCCGCTCGGCCGACTCTTCCATCGCGGCGTAGTGCCTCCGGACGTCCTCTCGAAGGAGCTTGGCCGCCCCGCCTGCGTGCTCGCGCGCTTTGCGGCGCGACTCGGGAGCACCTTCGGGCCCGCACGAAGCGAGCAGAACGAGCAACGGTGCGGCCGGCACCAGCAGAGCGAGCAAGGCCGAGAGGTTTCGCTTGCGCATGGCGGCCAACTCTACCAGCGATGGCCGGCGGCCTCGCGTTCGACCCGAGCGCACGAAAGGCAGGAGGCGCGGCGTTCCCACATCGGCTCGACAGCGCGCGCGCGCGCGAGTTCCCACGCTCCCGCTTCCCGTTGCACGGTCGCGGCGCCCAGTCGGTGGCCTCGCGTCACATCGGACGTGGATCGGCGCACGACGGGTCACGGCGCGGCGGGTCGCGCACGTACGCGTACGAGCCGGTGTCGACGGTCGCTCCCAGTCGGGCGACGCCCGCTCCGAAGACGAGCCTCACGGCACGCGGCACGACGTCGGGGGAACCACTCTGCAGCACGGAGCCGATCCCGAGTGACGTGCTCACCGTCTCCATCGTCCACTCCACGTCACGCACGTTGTGAACGACCTCGCCCGCCGCGGTCAGGGCGATCACGTGCGCGGCCGGTCGACCCACGAGCCCGCGGATGCTCTCGACGCGCAGCTCGCGCACCGCGTCGCGCGCGGCCACGCCCCGCAGGGTGACGGTCCGTGCGCTCGAAGCGTCGTCACCGAGCTGGATGGTGAGCTCGCGTTCGGTCGGACCCAAGGCTCGCACGCGGATCTGATCGCCGCCCAGCTCCGACACACAGAGGGGATCGCTCGCGATGCTCGCGCGGATCGCCGGCGCACCGAAGAGAGGCGACGAGCCCGCGTAGGGCGTCGCCCGCAGCGTCATCACCTCGTCGGCGTCGACCCACCAGACGTTCTCGTCGGGCATCGGCAACTCGACGTCGTCGTCGGGCGAGATCGACGCGAGGGCGATGGTGTCGGGCCTTCGAACCCCGACGAGCTGCTCGTCGAGGTGGCGCCCGTCGGCTCCGACGAGCGCCACGCGCGCGTCGCCTTCGCCGACGGCGTGCGCACGCACCGAGAAGCCGCAGCCGAAACCACCGCACGTCGATGGATCGGCTGGAGACGTCGGCGGGTCGAGCGCGAGGACGTCCGGATCCATCGCGACGAGCCCCAGGCCGACCTCGGTCGTCTGGACGCCGATCCAGAACGTCGCGCCGACCATCCATTGCCCAGATGGGATCGACATCGACGACGGCGACGCGAGCAGCGCAGCGTCGTCGCTGCAAGCGAGCAGCGCGATCGCGAGCGCAGCGGTCGCGACCCGACGACCCGACCCTCCGATGGGCGTCCGCGCGCGACCGTCGAGCGCCGGGGTCACCTCACTGCGCGGCGGCGGGGAGGTCGAGCGTGCAGAAGCCCTCGTAGTCGATGTACTCGAAGATGGACGGGTGGTCCCCGCAGACCGGGCACTCGACGTCACGACGGAGCTTGAGCTCGCGGAAGCGCATCCGAAGCGAATCGTAGGTGAGCAGCCGGCCGATCAGCGGATCGCCCTTGCCCAGGATCAGCTTCACCGCTTCGGTCGCCTGGATGACACCGACCACCCCCGGCAACACACCGAGCACGCCCGCCTCCGCGCACGAAGGCGCGAGGTGCGCGGGCGGCGGCTCGGGGTAGAGGCAGCGGTAGCAGGGGCCCTTCTTCGGGACGAAGGTCGTGACCTGTCCGTCGAAGCGGAAGATGGACCCGTGCACGACGGGGATGCCCTTCCACACCGACGCGTCGTTGACGAGGTACCGCGTGGGGAAGTTGTCGCAGCCGTCGACGATGACGTCCCATCTTCCGCCTGCGTCGCCGCCGTCGAAGATGCGGTCGACGTTCTCGCTCGTGAGCCGCTCCGGGTATTTGACGACGCGCACGTCGGGGTTGAGGCCGCGAATGGTCTGCTCGCCGGAGTCGACCTTCAGCACGTCGACGCGATCGAGCGAGTGCATGATCTGCCGCTGCAGGTTGCTCGCGTCCACGACGTCCGCGTCGACGAGCCCGATGGTGCCGACGCCGGCGGCCGCGAGGTAGAGCGCGGCGGGGCTGCCGAGCCCACCTGCGCCGAGCAGGAGCACGCGGCTCCCGAGGAGCTTCGCTTGCCCTTCGTCGCCGACCTCCGGGAGCAGCAGGTGTCTCGAGTACCGGTCGCGTTGCGCGTCGGTGAGGGCGACGGGCTTCGCTACCGGGTATCCCAGGTCCTTCCATCGTACGAAGCCAGGGTTGACCGCGGTCACGTCGCTGTAGCCGAGCTCCGACAGCGACCGCGCCGCGAACAGGCTGCGGTTCGCGCCTGCGCAGTAGACGGCGATGGGCGCGTCGCGGTCGGGCAGCCGCTGCTCCGCCTGCATCTCGAGGAAGCCGCGGGGCAACGAGATGGCGCCCGGGATGAACCCCGCGCGGTGCTCCTCTTTCTCCCGCACGTCCACCAGCGTGAGCGAAGCGCCGGAGTCGATCTTCGACTTCAGCTCCTCCAGCGACATCGTGCGAACGGAGGTGCGAACGTCCTGGAGGATGTCTGTGTACGTCTTGGCCATTCGGGTCCCTCGCGCTGAGGCGCCGCCGTGCTTCGAGACGCGCACGCCGGGGCCGGTCGCCAAACATTCTGGCCCACCCTTCGGGTGTCAAGGAGGTGCGGGGCAACGCGCGTGGAGCCACGTGAGCGAGCCCGCGCGGTCGGGCGACTCGTCGTCGCCTTCGTCGAGCGCGACCACGCGGTCGAGCCACGCGACGCTCGGCGCCGCGCCCGACAAGGCAGGTTCCGCGACCGCGCGCGGCTCTGCGGCCTGCGACGCGCGGTTGGGCGCGGTGCGCACGCGCGCGCGCTCGACGACGCCCTCGTCGTTGCGCCAGTGGACCTCCGGACCGCGCGCCGTCCGCACGAGCACGGGTGCACCCGCGGCGGCGCTTCCCGAGAGCACCTGCTCGTCGCCGCTCGCGCCCTCTTGGGACACGACGCGCGCCACGACCGCGCGTAGCGGATCCCCGTCCTCTCGCGGCTGCAGGTCGTCCACGGCGACCACGAGGCGTCCATCGCCCAGAGCGAGCACGCTCGGCGGCCCGAGCGCGCCGGCCTCGCTCTCCGACGAGACCAGCAGCTCGCGCACGGAGGCCCCGAGCTCGCCGCGCCAGCCGACCCACACGACGTTCGTCACGCTGCGTACCGTCTCGACCGGATCCTCCGGGCCGTCGAGCATCGGCACCTCCTCGCGGTACGCGATGGCGAAGCCGCGCGTCCCGTCCACCACCGCGCTCGGCGTCAGCACCACCGCGCGTGGCTCGCTCGCGCGCACCGTCGTGATCGCCCCCACCCGAACGGCAGGCTGTTCCGGCCTCGGTGCGCTCGACGTCGTCGGCCACACCATCGCGAGCCGAAGCGCGCCTCCGCGATCGTTCGTCGCGTCGTCCCACGCCACCACCGCAGTGCGACCATCCGGCGAGGCCGCGAGCGTGATCCCGTCCGAGTCGTCCTCCTCCGTCGCGACCCCGCGCGGCTCGCCGAGCGCGCGCAGATCACGCCCGAGCAGGCGCAGCACGATGCGTCGGCGCGACACGGTCGAAGGCGCCACCACCCGCGCGCGCGGCGCACCAGGAGCGGGCGCGGGACGGCCGCTCTGCGTCGGCGCCGCTTCACGCACCGACTCGATCGTCGCGACGAGCACGCGATCCCCGAGCACGACCGCACGCAGCGCCCCCGCGCCCGGACCGAGCGACGCCACCACCCGGCGATCGGCGATGCGCCCGTCGTCGTGAACGCGGGCCGCGAACAGCTCCACCGAAGGCCCCGGCGGCGACAGCGTCCACAACACGACGGTCGCGCGCGCCTCACGCACCGCGGTGAACGCGCCGATGCGCCCGATCGCCGCCGTCTCCGAGGGTGCCGGGTCCACCAGGTCCGCGCGCGCGACGACCGTGCAATGCGCCGGGTCGACGCCCGCGTCGCGTCGCGCACCACCCCCCGCGCACGCCACCGCCATCGAAGCGAGCCACGGCAGGCACACTCGTATCGCGGGCGCCATTCGAGCCTCCGCGCTTACACGCGAACCCGTCCCCCACGCAATGGGGACAGGATCGACATGTACAACCGCGCGGAATCGTTGGCTCCCAGGACGAGCACTTCCAATCCGTGCAATCGCCCCGAAAAACAGGCTGTTCGATGGCCGTCGAGATCGTGCCGCCAGGGCCGCGTGCGACTCGGCACCCGCGCCGCGCCCGCGACGCTCCGCCACCGCGCGCGCGGCACGCCACACACCTCTTCGGGGGGTGTCCCCCCGTGTGCTCGCGTCGGCAGCGAGCGACGCGACACGGCTGCCACGCTCCCCGCGACGTTCAGATGTCCGTCACGCGGTCGGCGCCGAACCGCTGCTCGCAGCGCTGGACGTGCTGGAGCAATCGACCGACGCGGAAGTCGAGCGCGCGATAGTGCACGTCGCCGAGCGTCTCTGCGCCGAGCACGTCTCTCGCCATCGCCGCACGCAGCCGTGCACCGAGCCGCTGGCCCTCCGGTGCGTCCGGGCCCATCGCGCGCAGCTGCGCGATCGTCGTGCGCTTGAACCGGCAAACGTACTGCAGGATGTCCATGCCCACGCGGTCGTGCTCCGCGCGCCACTGATTGAAGCCGGCACCGTTGTCCAGGAAGATGAGCGGCCCGCCGACGCCGAGCGTGCGAATGTTGCCGCCGCTCCATCGATCGGTGTTGTCGATCAGGAAGTCGAAGACGACCAGGTCGGTCCACTCGCGCACGCGCTCGAGCATCTGCGGCGCCACGGGACGACCGCGCGTCTGTCCGGTCCACGCTTGCGGCGGGATGGCGGAGCCGAGCGTCCCGTCGAGCCACGCGATCGTCGCGCCGCGGACCTGACCCTCGCGTGCGATGACCTCGCGCTGGATGCGTCCGAGGATCTCGGTGTCGCCCCGCATCGCCGCGCGGAGCCGCGACAGCCCGATGGCGCGACCCGAGACGGGAGCGACGCGTCGCAGGCCGAGGATCCGGTCGATGTGGTGCGCAGCGATCTCGGAGACGTAGTTGGTCGCGGAGCCGCCGGACTGGTTCTGCTCGGGCTTCCACACGGCACGACGCCCGTCCGCGAACGTCAGCTTGAACATCACGCTCCGCCCGCCGGAGTTGCGCCGCAGCTGCGTGATCTCGGCGGTCGACATCCGCGCGATCCACTCCGCGTCCAAGGCGGGATCCATCGGGCCGTGCGCACCGTTGGGTCGCGCCGGAGGCGCCGGCGTCGGAGTGGCCTGCACGCTCGGCTGCGCAGCCGAGGTCGCGGATGGCGTCGTGACGGCTGGAGCCCGCTCGGGTGCGGGACGCGCCGGCCCTGTCGAAGGCTCGGCGGTCGCCCGCGCGGCTCCACGCGCGGTCGCCCCGGTCGACCGAGGCGCATCGGCCCGCGCCGCGCTCTCTGATTGATCACACGCGGCCCCACCGAGGCACGCGACGAGGAGGAGAACGAACCTGGCTCGACGCATCGGCCGGCGACTGTCCCCTGGAGCAAAGCACTGCGCAAGCAAGCAGCACGATCGGGCGCGGCGGCCCCGGTCCGAACCGGCACCGAGACGTCACCCAACGCGCACCCGAACGCCGCGTCGGTCGGGATACGAATGCGCTGTTTTCCGCGTGCTCCGGGGAGATCCCCGACACCGGGCGCCTTTCACTCGTCGCAAACTTGCCAGGCCTCGTCGCCTCGGTATGCTGGACCCATGTTCAGTGCCTCCATGAAACAGCTCCCCCTCGTCTCCGACCCTGCCAGCTCGCCCATCGGCTCGTTCGAGGGCGCGTCGACGGCCGACCGTCCGGGCCTCGCGCGAGCCTCGAGGCTCGGCCCCGCCAAGACGATCGCCGGCGTGCCCAGCGCGCTCGTCGCGGCCGCGATGGCGCGAGGCCGGCCGCTCGACCCGGTCTTCGGGCACGTGCGCATCGCGCACCCCGCGCACGGCGAGCTCTTGCCCGACGAGCGCATCGTTCGCGTGGCCCGCGAGCTCGCCTGGACGGTGCCGCACGTCGAGGTGCTCCATGCGACCGAGCTCCGTTTCCGCCTCCAGAAGGCTGGAGACGGCGCCCACGCGATGGAGGTCGCTCGCGTCCTCGCATCGAAGTGCGGCGCGACCCACGTGCGTACGGTCGTCGCCACGAGCCCGCTGGCGGCGTCCCTCGCGACCAGGAGCCACCCCCGCTCCGCGACCGCGGAAGCCGACGCGACTCTCGACCGCCATCTCGACCACGCGGAGTCGCTCGCCGAGCTCGGGCGCACTCCCGTCGACACGATGCTGCTCAGCACGGGCGCGCGGATCCTCCTGGCCGCGGCGCGCGTGCGAACGCTGCTCGATCTCGCGTGCGCGACGGCGTTGCCCGCGCTCGAGGAGATCGAGCGGCTCCGCATCCCTGCAGCCCGCGCGCTCGGCGTGGTCGCGTTGCCCGATCCCCGTGGTATCGCGTCGCTGGCGCTCCCTCGTGGCGACGACCGCGCGGCGCAGTGGGCGTGGATCGCGACGCCCCTCCTGCGGCACGCCGCATCGGCGGGGCGCAAGACGCGCGCAGGCTCGCTCGTGCTGCAGCTCCGCGCTCGGCTCGCGCACGGGGCGCAGCTCACGTTCGCGCTGAGCGCCGCGCGCGGCTCGGTGCGCTCGCAGACCGACATGCTCGCGCTCTCGGCGGGCCGAGCGCTGCGCGAGGCGGACTTGGCGTCGCCCATCGTCGCGGTCGAGGTGCACGCGGTTTGAGGCATGTTTTGGCGGCATCCGTGTGAGCCGGCGCAGTGGTTGAGGCGCGCGTGCATGGTAGGTTGCGCGCCTCTGCACGCACCGACGGCCTCGGTCAGTCGGTGTCGATCGGGAGGCCAGCCTTGGATCGAAGCACGCCGCCAGCGAACGCGAACGCCCACGTACGCAAGTGGGTCGAAGAGACCGCCCGCATGACCAAGCCAGATCGCATCTACTGGTGCGACGGCTCGGAAGAAGAGCGTGCGGCGCTCACCCAGGAGGCGGTCGCCAAGGGCGTCCTGACGCCGTTGAACCAAGAGAAGCTCCCCGGCTGCTACCTGCACCGCTCCGATCCGAACGACGTCGCGCGCGTCGAGCACCTGACCTTCATCTGCACGCCGACGAAGCGGGGTGCCGGTCCGACCAACAACTGGATGGACCCGAAGGACGCGTACGCGAAGCTCGGCGCGCTCTTCGACGGCTCGATGCGCGGCCGCACCCTCTACGTGATCCCGTACGCGATGGGGCCCATCGGCTCGCCGCTCGCCAAGATCGGGATGGAGATCACCGACTCGATCTACGTGGTGCTGAACATGCGGATCATGACCCGCATGGGCGCAGCGGCGCTCGACATGCTCGGCGAGTCCGACGACTTCAACCGCGGCGTCCACTCGACGCTCGATCTGAACCCGGAGCGCCGCTTCATCTGCCATTTCCCGCAGGACAACACGATCTGGTCGGTGGGCAGCGGCTACGGCGGCAACGTGCTGCTCGGCAAGAAGTGCCTCGCGCTCCGCATCGGTTCCTATCTCGCGCGCACCGAAGGCTGGCTCGCCGAGCACATGACGTTGCTCGGAGTGGAGAGCCCGGACGGCGAGACGACGTACGTCGCCGCCGCATTCCCGAGCGCGTGCGGCAAGACCAACTTCGCCATGCTCGTTCCTCCGCCGCAGTTCGAGGGCTGGAAAGTCTGGACGATCGGCGACGACATCGCATGGATGCGCGTCGGCGCGGACGGTCGTCTGTGGGCGATCAACCCGGAGGCCGGCTACTTCGGTGTGGCGCCGGGCACGAACCACGCGACCAACCCCAACGCGATGAAGACCATCGCGCGCGACACGCTCTACACGAACGTCGCGGTGACCAAGGACGGCGACGTCTGGTGGGAGGGCAAGGACGGCGACGTGCCGGAGGAGCTCACCGACTGGCGCGGGCGCCCTTGGCAGAAGGGCTCCGCGGAGAAGGCGGCGCACCCGAACAGCCGCTTCACGGCGCCGATGCGCAACAACCCCGTGCTCTCGCCGCGCGTGGACGACCCGAACGGCGTGCCCATCTCGGCCATCATCTTCGGCGGACGGCGCAGCTCGACGGTGCCGCTCGTGCTGCAGGCGTTCAACTGGGTCCACGGCGTCTACCTGGGCGCGATGATGGGCTCCGAGACGACGGCCGCGGCGACGGGGAAGATCGGCGTCACGCGCCGCGACCCGATGGCGATGTTGCCGTTCTGCGGATACGACATGGGCGACTACTTCGCCCACTGGCTCGACATGCAGCACCACATCGGCGTGCCGCCGCGCGTCTTCCAGGTGAACTGGTTCCGCAAGAGCCCCGACGGTCGATTCCTGTGGCCGGGCTTCGGCGAGAACATGCGCGTGCTGAAGTGGATCGTGGAGCGCACGCGCGGTGCCGCCGCCGCGCGCGAGACCCCGCTCGGCTGGGTGCCGACCGACGGCGGGCTCGATCTGTCGGGCCTCGACATCTCACGCGACGATTTCCTTCACTCGGTCGCGGTGGACCGCGACGAGTGGAAGACCGAGATCGGCTCGCAGGAGGAGCTCTTCAACCAGCTCGCCGAGTCGATGCCGCCCGCGTTGCGTCTGCAGAGGGAGCTGTTGCTGTCGCAGCTGTAGGTGCGCGGCGTGCGCTGCCACGCGGACAGCGGGACGCGGATGTTGTATAGCGGCCGGCCGTGGGCAAGAAGCACGAACGGGCCACGGGAACGGACCGCACGCACCGCGTGCTCGTCGTCGGCTGCGGCGGCATCGGAGGCGTCGTATCGGCTGCGCTCGGCGAGAGCGCGGACGCGATGGGTCTCGAGGTCGTCCCGCTGACGACGAACGCGGATATCGCGACCGCCATCGAGTCGCACGGGCTGCGCGTGCGCGGCGTCGATGGCCCGCGCACGGTGAAGCTCGCGGCGCGCACGGAGCTCGCGCCTTCCGACGAGCCGTTCGACTTCGTGCTCCTGGCCACGCAGCCGCCGCAGGTGGAGGACGCCGCGCGCCGCGCGCTGCCTTGGCTCGCGGACGACGGCGCGATGGTCTGCTTCCAGAACGGCCTCTGCGAGGAGCGCGTCGCGCGCATCGTCGGCGACCGTCGCGTCATCGGCGCCGTCGTCGCGTGGGGCGCTTCGATGCCCGAGCCCGGCGTCTACGAGCGCACGTCCGCGGGCGGTTTCACCATCGGGCGCATCGACGGGTCCAGCGACGAGCACCTCTCGGAGCTCGCGCTCGTCCTCGAGGCCCTCGGGCCCGTCAACGTCACGCGCAACCTCCAGGGCGCGCGATGGAGCAAGCTCGCGATCAACTGCGCCATCTCGACGCTCGGCACCATCGGCGGCGCCCGGCTCGGCGCGCTGATGGTCCACCGCCACGTGCGGAGGCTCGCGCTCGAGATCATGACCGAGGCGGTCGAGGTCGCACGCTGCGAGCAGGTACGGCTCGAGAAGGTGGCCGGCACGATCGATCTGGAATGGATGGCGCTCACCGAGCCCGAGAAACGCGCGAGCGGGTCGGCGAGCCTCGTCGCGAAGCACTCGATGTTGCTCGCCGTGGGCGCGAGGTACCGCCGCATGCGCTCGTCGATGCTGTCGGCAATCGAGCGCGGTCGTCCGCCCGCCGTCGACTTCCTCAACGGCGAGGTCGTCGATCGCGGCAAGCGACACGGCGTTCCCACCCCGGTCAACGCCGCCGCGCGCGACCTCGTACACCTCCTCGCACGACGGGAGCTCGAGCCGAGCCTCGCGACCTTGCGCGGCTTCGCGGATCGCGTGGGTGTACGCGCCGCCGCCACTGCAGCCTCTCGCTGAGCGCTCATGACGGACATCGAGACGCCGAAACGCGCGGCGCGCGCAGAGCTCGAAGGTGCCCTCATCGACGTCGCGCCCCGCACGGGCGAGACGGTCGCGGCGAGCTACTTCGACGTCGACGGCACGCTGGTCAAGACCAACCTCGTCCACCCGACGCTCTTCTATCTGATGAACCAGCCGAGCCCGTGGTCGACCGCGCGCCGCATCGGCAAGGCGCTGCTTCGGGCTCCCGCCATGGCAGCCGCGGAGCTCGTCGACCGCCGTCTCTTCAACGAGGCGCTGTTCGCCGCGTACGAAGGGACCAGCGAAGACCGCCTGCTGATGCTCGCCGAGGAGGCCTACGACACGGTCGTTCGGCCCAACCTCTACCCCGGCGCGCGCGACCTCATCCGGGCCAACCTCGACCGCGGGCACGAGGTCGTCCTGCTCTCGGGCGCGACGGACTTCTTGCTCCGCTACCTCGCGAAGCACCTGGGCGCTTCGACGATCATCGCGAACCGCCTGGAGATCAAGGACGGCTACGCAACCGGACGTCTGCTTCGACCCGTCGTCGCCGGGCCCGAGAAAGCGCGCCTCATCCGCGAGCACGCGCGTCTGCGCGGCTACGACCTCGACGCGTGCTTCGCGTACTCCGACAGCTACAGCGACGTCCCGATGCTCTCGGTCGTGGGGCATCCCGCAGCGGTCAACCCCGACGGGCGGCTCGAACGTCTCGCCGGCGCGTACCATTGGCCCATCTTCAAGCTCGATCGGAAGCCCTCTTGAGCCTCAACCACCCCTCGGTCGTCACCCTCGATCGCCACGCGGCGCCGCGCGTCATGTTCGCCGGTGACCGCCTCGTCGAAGCCGATCTCCCGCCCGGCACGCGCGTCGTCTATCCGAAGCGACCTCTCGCGCCGCTCAACGACGTCGAGGCGGCCATCCGCTACGCGATCACGCACCCGCTCGGCAGCGACCCGCTCTACGCGCGGCTTCGTCCGGGGATGAAGGTCGTCATCGCGATGGACGACGTGTCGCTGCCGCTGCCGCCGATGCGCCGGCCCGACGTGCGCGAGCGAATCCTGACGATCCTGCTCTCGCTGCTGACCGACCACGGCATCGACGACGTCGAGCTCATCATCGCGACCGCCGTGCACCGCCGGATGACGGCCGCCGAGATACGCCACATGGTCGGCGACCGCATCTTCGATCGGTATTACCCGCGCAAGCTGTACAACCACGACGCCGAAGCGCCGAACGGGATGAAGTACGTCGGCACGACGAGCCACGGCGAGGTCGTCGAGCTCAACCGCAAGGCCGTCGAGAGCGACCTCATCATCTACGTCAACGTGAACTTCGTCCCGATGGACGGCGGCTACAAGTCCGTCGCGGTAGGGCTCTGCGGCTATCGAAGCCTGCGTGCGCACCACAACCCGAAGACGATGCGCGCCTGCCACTCGTACATGGATCCGACGACGTCCGCGCTCGCGGACTCGGTCGAGCGGCAGGGCAAGCTCGTCAACGAGCACCTCAACGTCTTCCACATCGAGACGACGCTCAACAACCGCATGTTCGATCGACCGCTCGAGTTCCTCGCGAAGAACGAGGACGATCACACCTCGAGCGAGCGCGCCGCGCTCAAGGCGCTCATCGCGTCGCTCTCGATGCTCCCGCAGGAGGCGCGTCAGGCCATCTTCGACCGCGTGCCGGCGCCCTACGGCGTGACCGGCGTGTGGGCCGGCGCGACCGAGCCCGTGCACGCCGAGACGCTGAAGAAGAACTACGAGCAGTACTGCGTGCCGGTGGTCGGTCAGTCCGACATCGTCGTGACCGGCGTGCCCTACATCAGCCCGTACAACGTGCACTCGTTCCTGAACCCGCTGCTCGTGCAGTGCATGGTCAACGGGTACCTCTTCAACCTCTACCGCGGTCGACCGCTCCTGAAGAAGGGCGGCACGATGATCGTGACGCACCCCTGCACGGACAAGTTCGACCACACGCAGCACGCGCCGTACGTCGAGTTCGTCCACCGGCTGCTGCCCGAGACGCGCGACGCGATGGAGCTGCACCGCCGCTACGAAGAGGAGTTCGCCCACAACCCGGCCTACATCGAGATGTTCCGGTCGGGCCACGCGTACCACCCCGCGCATCCCTTCTACATGTGGTACTGGGGCGAGGCCGGACGCCAGCACACGGGCCGCGTCATCGTCGTCGGCGCCGACAACGAGTACATCCCGAAGCTGCTCGGTTACGAGACGGCGCCAACGATGGCAGAGGCGCTGCAGATGGCGTCCGACACCGCGCCGCGGTCGCCGTCGATCACGATGACGCACATCGCGCCGATGATGATGTGCGACGTGCTGCCGGAGCGTCGGAGCCTCGCCGCGTCCGATCGCCCCGCGCAGCTCGCGCTCGCGGACAGCACCGACTCGGGAGACGCGATTTGAGCGAGGTGAGGCCGAACGTGCGCTGGCGGCTGGAGGTGCCTCGACCTCTGCCCGAGGACCGCGGCGTGCCCGCGCGTCCGCCGCTCGACGTCGCAGCGACGCTCGCGGGCAAGAAGCTGCTCGTCATCGGAGGCACCGGGTTTCTGGGCAAGGTGTGGTGGGCGATGCTGCTCCACCGGTACCCGGAGATCGGGCACCTCTATCTGGTCGTGCGCGCCAAGGGCACGCAGGATCCCGAAGCACGTTTCTGGGCCGACGTCGCGACCTCCGAGTGTCTCGCGCCGCTTCGCGACGCGCACCCCGGCGCGCTCTACGACGCATTCCTCAAGTCGAAGGTCACCCCGATCGACGGCGACGTGTCGCGCCCGTTCTGCGGCGTCTCGCCCGACCTCATCGCGAAGCTCCGCGGAAGCGTGGACGCGGTCGTCAACGCCGCCGGTCTCGTCGACTTCAACCCTCCGCTCGACGAGGCGCTCGACGCCAACGCCTTCGGGATGCAGAACCTCGTGGCCCTCGCGCGAGAGCTCGGATCCTCTCCCCAGCGGGAAGACGGAGCCTCGTCGCAGCGTGCGCTGGCGGAAGATCACGCCAGTCGCGCTGCGGTGCCCGTCCTGCACACGAGCACGTGCTACGTCGCGGGCTCGCGCTGCGGCGCCGTCGACGAGGTCGACCCGCGGCACGCTCCGTTCCCTCGTGCGGGCGAGCTCGAGCGCGCGCACTGGGATCCCGCGCGCGAGATCGCCGAGTGCGTCGACCTGGTCGCGCAGGCGCGCCAGCGCTGCGACGATGCGTTCCGCCAGAGCGGCTTCGTAGACCAGGCGAAGCAGAACCTGCTCGCGCGCGGCGAGCCGGTCACGGGTGAGCCGTTCGAGGACGAGCTCAAGCGCGTGCGGCGCAAGTTCATCGAGTCGCAGCTGGCCGATACGGGTCTCGAGCGCGCGAAGTTCTGGGGCTGGCCCAACACGTACACGTACACGAAGAGCATCGGCGAGCAGATCCTCGCGGCTTCCGGCGTGCCCTTCACCATCGTGCGGCCGGCCGTGATCGAGTCGTCGTGCGAGTTCCCGTTCCCAGGCTGGAACGAGGGCATCAACACCTCCGCGCCGATGCTGTACATGGCGCTGCAGGGTCAGGTGCAGCTCCCGGCCGGCGACGTGTCGCTCGACGTCATCCCGGTGGACATGGTCGCGGCCGGCATGGTCGCGGCGCTCGCCGAGCTCGTCGAAGGCACGGCGCCGCCCGTCTACCAGATGGGCACGGCAGACACGAACGCCTGCTCGATGGCGCGGTTCATCGAGCTGATGGGCCTGTACAAACGCAAACACTGGCAACGCAAGAACACCAGCATGATCGTCAAGCTGGTGCAGTCGCGCCTGGAGCCGAGGCCACGCGACAAGGCCGAGTGGAACCGGACGGGACCGCTCGCCATCTCCCGCGCAGTCTCGACCGTGGCGAGCTTCCTGCGCAAGGCGCCGGGCCCGGCGCGGAGCACCGCCGCGCCCCTTGCCCGGAGCCTCGAGGGCTTCGCCAGGAACGAGGCGCGAATCGGCGAGATTCTCGGTCTGTTCACGCCGTTCACCACCGACTTCGACTACAAGTTCTCGTGCAAGAACACCCGCGCCGCGATGGGCCGGCTGGTCCCCGCGGACAGAGAGAAGCTGCTCTGGGCTCCCGAAGCCCTCGACTGGCGCGCGTGGATGACCGAGATCCACGTGCCGGCGCTCGAGCGGCTCATCTTCCCGCAGATCGACGACGGGCTGCGCAAACCGACGAAACCGCTACGTCGTCACGAGACCCTCGTGTCGCTGCAGGACGAGATGGCGGCGCGGCACGAGCTGACGACGGCCCTGCAGCTGCTGACCGATCAGGGGCTCGCGCACCTGTCGTTCGCCGAGTGGCGCGAGCAGTCCATGGCCGTGGCCGCGCGTCTCGCGAAGGCCGGCGTCGGGCGCGACGATCGCGTGGTGCTCGCGGGGCGCAACCACCCCACGTGGGCCATCGCCTACTTCGGCATCCTCCGCACGGGAGCGACGGCCGTCCCGGTGGACGCGGGCATCGAGACGTCGCCGTTCGAGAACGTGCTCGGCGCCTCGCGCGCGAAGGCGGCCGTGGTGGATGGGCCGTTCTACGACAAGCACCGTGCAGCCTTCGGCGACGGAGTCGCGGTGCTCGATCTGCGGGCCGCCTGCGAGCAGCTCTTCGAGTCGCCCCCCTCGCTCTCCCTCGAGGGGAGAGGGAGCCGGACGTCGACGAACGAAGGCGAGCTCGCTCCGCCGGTCGTCGAGATCCGCGGCGACCATCCGGCGTCGCTCATCTTCACCTCGGGTACCACCGGCAAGCCCAAGGGTGTGGTGCTCACGCACGACAACCTGACCTCGCTCATCGCGGCGCTCGCTCCGGTGTTCCCGCTCTCGCGCGGAGACCGCGTGCTCTCGGTCCTGCCGCTGCACCACACGTTCGAGTTCACGTGCGGCATGTTGCTCCCGCTCTCGCGCGGCGCGCGCATCGTCTACCTCGACGAGATCTCCGGAGAGCGCGTCCTGACGGGCCTCCGCGAAGCGCGCATCACCGGCATGATCGGCGTGCCCGCTCTGTGGAGCCTGCTCGAGCGCCGCATCATGTCGCGCGTCGAGGAGCGCGGGCCGATCGCGAAGACCGCGTTCAACCTCGCGCTCGAGCTCAACCGCATGGCGGGGCAGAAGCTCGGGCTCAACCTCGGGCGCGCGCTCTTCGGCGTCGTGCACGGCGAGCTCGGTGGCCACCTGCGTACGCTCGTCTCGGGCGGCGCTGCGCTGCCCAGAGAGACGTTCGATCTGTTCCAAGGTCTCGGGCTGCCGCTCGCAGAGGGTTACGGCCTGACCGAGGCGAGCCCGGTGCTCAGCGTCGCGCCACCCGACGTGCGAGCGCGCGCAGGCCACGTCGGCAAGCCGATCCCCGGCGTCGAGATCCGCATCGACGAGCCCGACGCCGCGGGAGTGGGCGAGGTGATCGCCCGCGGTCCGAACGTCATGAAGGAGTACGTCGACGACCCCGATGCGACGGCGCGTGCGCTCGACGCCGCCGGGTTCTTGCACACCGGCGATCTCGGCAAGCTCGACCGTCGCGGCAACCTCGTCATCGTCGGGCGCAAGAAGGAGGTCATCGTCGCGGCGAGCGGCGAGAACGTCTATCCCGACGACGTCGAGGCGATGGTGGGCGTGGTGCCCGACGTCGAGGAGATTGCCATCGTCGGCCTCCCGGATCCGCGCGGCGGCGAGCGCGTCGGTTGCCTGGCCGTCGCCGGCGGCGACCCCGATCAGCCTCGGGCCGAGCGGCACGAAGCGGCGCGGCGGTCGTTGACGCGCGCGCTCGCGAAGCTGCCGCAGGCGATGCGACCATCGGTCGTCTTCGTGCACGACGCCGCCTTGCCGCGCACGGCGACGCGTAAGGTCAAGCGCAACGAGGTGCGCGAGACGCTCGAGCGGCTCCTCGCCGCCACGGCTCCCGGTCCGGGCGGTGAGCGAGGTCGGACGTCCGTTCGCCGTGCGGCGCTCGCGGTCGCGACGCGCAAGGTCGAGGTCACCGACGCGACCACGCTGCGCGGCGACCTCGGCCTCGACTCGTTGCTGATGCTCGAGCTCGTGATGGCGCTCGAGACGCAGCTCGGTAGGTCTCTCGACGCGGAGCGCATCGCGGAGTGCGAGACCATCGGTGACCTCGAGCGGCTCGTCGCGCTCGTGCCGACGGGCGAAACGCTGACCGCGACGGACTCGCCGCGCGTCGATCCGGAGACCGACGAGATCGACGTCCCCGAGTCCATGCAGGACGGCGTGAAGTCGCTCATCTCGCGCGCGCAGATGGGCTTCTACGACCGCGTGATGCGGCCCCGCGTCACCGGCCGGGCGTTCATCCCGCACAACCGCTCGTGCATCGTCGCGGCCAATCACGCGAGCCACCTCGACATGGGCTTCGTGAAGTACGCGCTCGGCACCTACGGCGAAGGCCTCGTGACCCTCGCGGCGCAGGACTACTTCTTCGAAGGCAACCGCTGGAAGCGCGCCTACTTCAAGAACTTCACGAACCTCGCGCCCATGTCGCGCAGCGGCAGCGTGCGCCAGAGCCTGCGTCAGGCGGGCGACATCATCGCGGCGGGCAAGACGGTGCTGCTCTTCCCGGAAGGCACGCGCTCGCGCGACGGGACGCTTTCGCCGTTCAAGCCCGCCATCGGTCGGCTCGCGCTGACGCACCACAAGGACATCCTCCCCGTCTACCTCGGCGGCACCCATCAGGCGTTCCCGCCGGGCGCGCGCGTGCCCCGCAAGCGGGAGATCTTCGCGCGCATCGGGCTACCTCTCGAGATCGATCACCTCCGCCGGCTCACCGATGGGATGAAGCCGGTCGACGCCGCACGCGAGGTCGCTCGGCTCGCCCAGCGCGCGGTGGAGATGCTCCGCGACGGAGACGTGCTCGATCTCTCGCGTATCGAGCGTCAGGCGCTCGAGCAGAAGGTCGAGCACCCGCTCGTGACGCTCTTCGGCGAGCTGCCTGCGCGGTTTCAGCCCGGGAAGACGGAGCAACCCGTGAGCTTCTACTTCACGCTGGGCAACGACGACGCGTCCAAGTGGACCGTGCGCGTGGACGCGCAGCGGTGCGAGGTGGTCGCGGGCAAGCCCGAAGGCGGCAAGGCCGACTGCGTGCTCAAGACGACGCCCGAGATGTTCACGCGCATCGTGCGCGAGGCGTACACGCCGTCGCCGATGGAGTTCATGTCGGGTGCGATCAAGAGCAACGACGTCGCTCTGCTGATGAAGTTCCAGGAAGTCTTCGGGTTGTCGGGATGACGGGCGACAACGAGGGCGTGCGCTCGAATCGTGTGCTCGTCACGGGCGCGACCGGGTTCCTCGGCCACCATCTGGTCGAGATCCTGGCGAGCAGGGGCAACGAGGTGTTCGCCCTCTGCCGCAACCCGCGCGCGGCGCGCGAGCGGCTCGACCAACGGGTCGCCCACGTCGTGCTGGGCGACGTTCTCGATCCCATCTCGGTGTCCTCCGCGGCGAACGAGTGTCTGTCGGTCTACCACTGCGCCGGCTCCGTCTCGCGCGATCCAGCCGACGCGGAGCACATGCACCGGATTCACGTCGAGGGCACGCGCACGGTGCTCGAAGCGTGCTTGCGCCAGGGTATCCGTCGCGTCGTCATCGCGAGCACGTCCGGCACCGTGGCGATCGGCGACGATCCCAATCGCGCCGCACGCGAGAGCGACCCCACGCCGCTCGAGCTCGTGCACCGCTACCCGTACTACCGGGCGAAGCTCTATGCGGAGCGCTGGGCGCTGGCCTTCTCCGCCAAGCACGGGATGGACGTCGTCTCGGTCAATCCGTCGCTGCTGCTCGGTCCCGGCGACGAGCACCTCAGCTCGACCGAGGACGTGCGCAAGTTCCTCGACGGCCAGGTGCACGCGGTACCGTGCGGCGGCCTGTCGTTCGTCGACGCGCGCGACGCCGCGCTCGCGATGGTGCTCGCGATGTCGCACGGCGAGGCGGGCCAGCGGTACCTGGTCGGCGCCGCGAACCTCACCTTCGAGGCGTTCTTCGGCCGGCTCGCGCGCATCGCCGGTGTCGCGCCGCCGAGGGTCCGACTTCCGCGCACCGGCGCGGCCGGCAGGCTCGGGGTGCGCGCGCTCGGGCGACTCGCGTCGCGGTTGGGCGGCGAGCCACCGCTCGGCGAGCAGGCCTTCGAGATGGGCGAGCACTACTGGTACGTGGACTCGTCGCGCGCGGAGCGCGAGCTCGGCTGGGTCGCGCGCGATCCCAACGAGACGCTCTACGACACGGTCGCCGACCTGCGCGCGCGCGGCGTCGTGTGGCCCGAGCCCGAGCCTTCCGCGGCAGAGGAGTGGACGTGACGGAGCCCTCACCCCGACCCTCTTCCCGAAGCGGGGAGAGGGAGCCCCCCGACCCTGCTCGGGGCGGGCCTGCTGCCGACCGGCCCCTTCTGATCGTCAACCCGAACGCGGGCGGCGGACGCACCGGCAAGCAGCTCGCGACCATCCGGCCCGTCATCGAACGCGCGCTCGGTGCATGCGAGCTCGCGCCGACGGCGGGCCCCGGCGACGCGATCCGCATCGCGCGCGAGGCGACGCAGGCGAAACGGTCGCTCGTGATCGCGATCGGCGGCGACGGCACCGTCCACGAGGTCGTCAACGGTGTCGTCGAGGGGGGTGGCACGACGCCGGTGGGCATCATCGGGACGGGCACGGGAGGAGACTTCACCAAGACCCTCCGCATCGCGCACCGTCTCGACCACTACCTGGCCGCGATCAAAGGCGGCAAGGAGTGCCGGGTCGACGTCGGGCTCCTCACGTATCGCGACCACCAGGGCGCCGAGCGAAAGCGGTATTTCGCAAACATCCTGTCCATGGGCGTCGGCGGCATGGTCGACCAGTACGTCGCCAACGCGTCGCGCACGTTCGGCAGCACGCTCGCGTACGCGAGCGCATCGGTTCGCGCGATCCGCAAGAGCGCGCTGGCCGACGTGCGCCTGCGCATCACCTCGGACGACGGGAAAACCAGGACCGAGACGCTCGCCACGCGTCTGGCTGCGATCTGCAACGGTCAGTTCTTCGGATCGGGGATGCAGGTCGCCCCGATGGCGCAGCCCGACGACGGACGGTTCGAGCTGCTCGTGCTCACGGCCACCGGGCGTATCGCGATGATGCTCGGTATGCGGCAAATCTACACAGGCGACCACGTGAAGCGCGCTGACATCCGCCACGAGCCGATCACGGCGATCGAGGCATCCCTCGTCGACGAGCGCCTGACGGATCGGTTCCTCCTCGACGTCGACGGCGAGCCGCTCGGCACGTTGCCGATCAAGGTCGAGCTCGTCCGCGCCGCCGTGGCCATGCGCGTCCCGTAGACGCGGGGCGGGTGCCGCCGTCGGCGATCGGACGCGTGCTGGGCGGAGCTCGCTGACGCGCCACGAGGTGGGTCTGGGCGTGTCGCGGGGCGTACGAGGCGGGCCGAGAGGTGCGGAAAACCTTGCCCCGCCGGATCGCGCGAAGTACCACCGCGACCGTGCCGGATCCCGAGGGCGAGCGAGACGACGACCGAGCGGAGCGCGACGCAGACCCGGCGCCTGCGGTCGGCTCCTCCGACGCAGAGGCCTCCGTCGGCTCGGAGGCGGAGCCCGTCCCGCCGCGGTCGCCCCGCGACGGCGACGTCGCGCCGGCTCCCGATCGGGTCGACTCCGTCGCCGGAGACGCGGGCGGGTCCTGGCGCGCGAAGCTCCCGATCGCCATCGCGCTCGCGTGCGTCGGCGTGTGGCGCGCGTGCTCGGCCGGGCCGATGGGCAGCGACGAGACCGAGCCGGTCGCGGCCGTGGCGGCGCTGCTCGAGCGGACGACCGGAGCGCGCTTCGCAACCGACGAGACCGCGATCGTCACCAACGCCGGTGGGCTGGTCGAGGACGCGGCGCTCGGGCGTGTGGTCATCGGGCTCGGGCGCAGGCCGGGGAAGAAGCGCGATCTCTACGTGGCCGACGTGCGCTTCGCCGGTGATCGGCCGTACTCGGTGGCGTGGTGGCGCAACGTGAGCGCGAGCCCCGACGCGGACGAGTCGTCGCTCGTCGTGGGTGGCGGGCGCGCGGCGTTCGCGGTGACGTCGCTCCGCGGGGTCGAGGTCGTGACGGCAGTCGACCTCCGCGGCGAGCCGTCGCCCGCGGGCGAGTGGACCGATCGCTTCTTCGCCCGCGCACAGGCGTGGATGGACACGGGCCTGCTCGATGGGATCCGTCGCGTGTCGGTCGATCTCGCGCAGCCGATGCGCGCGCCACGCGTCGCGCTCCGCGGGCCGCGCCTCGTGGTCGAAGAAGGGGCACGCCGGGTCGACATCGATCTGCGTCGACCGCCGGAGCGCGTGGCGCACGCGCGCGTCATCGAGCACCGCCGGCCGCCGAGGAGCCCGGTGCTGTGGGCCGTCGACACGGTGCGCGGCGTGGTCGGCAAAGGGCCGATCGCGTGGCTCGAGTCGACGGTGTTCTCCGCGCAGGACCGCGTGCGGGGCATGGTCTTCGACGCGCAGCACTCGTCCTCCGATCGCACCACGCAGGCGCTCTCGGTCGAGGAGGTCACGCGCGCGCGCAAGTCGCGGCCGCTGCCGCCCGAGCTGACGCGCGGCGGCGCCGTGTGGCCGCCGGAGCCCGTGACGTTGCGCTTCCGCTCGGGTGAGCCCGGCGAGGGCGCGTGGCGCGACACGACGCCGTCGTGGGTGCGGCGCATCGACGGCGCGCCTCCCTTTGCGTATTTGACGTTCATTCGCCCCGACCCGGAGCGCCCGTGGGTGCGCGTCCATCTGCTGGCGCTCGACCCGCGGCAGATCGAGATCGGCATGGAGGCGGGCGCCGAGGACCCGAGGCCGACGACGGGCGCACCGAGCGAAGGCCGCATACCGCGCGAGCGCGACGTGCTCGATCGCGTCGTCGCCGCGTTCAACGGCGCGTTCAAGAGCGAGCACGGCAACTACGGGATGCAGGTCAACGGGCGGCTCTTCTTGCCGCCGGTCGCGGGCGCGGCGTCCATCACGTCGCACATCGACGGGCGCATCGGCTTCGGCACGTGGGGCCCCGACACGGCGGTGCCTCCCGACGTGCGCTCGTTCCGGCAGAACCTCTCGGCGCTCGTCGAAGGCGACCGCATCAACCCGGAGGGACGCGCGCACTGGGGTTACGTGCTCGGCGTCGCCGGCGCGGGCGAGATGCCCACCGAGCGCACCGCGCTCTGCCGTCATCGCGACGGCTACGTGCTCTACGCCTGGGGCGAGGGCGTCACGGGCACCGGCCTGGCCGAGGCGACGCTGCTCGCGGGTTGCGACTACGCGATGCACCTCGACATGAACCCGCTCCACTGCGTGTGGGAGTGGCTGCGCGTCGAAGGCGGTGCGGCCAACCAGGCGCGCCACGCGTACCTCGCTCCCGGCATGCGCGGCAACCCGAGGCGCTTCCTTCGTTGGTACCCCAAGGACTTCTTCTACGTGACCTTGCGGCGCGCGGGTGCACCTCCGTCGCAGACGCTGGCATGGAACGGTTCGATCATCCGCCAGCCGGAGCCCGCGTGGCTGCCGGCGATCTTCCACGCGCGCGTGGATCGCGTGGGCGGTCCGCCGACGCACGTGGTGAGCGTGCAGCAGGGGAGGGTGCGCTTCGTGACGCGTCCGGGACGACGCGACGATCGCGGCCATTCGGCCGGCCCGCGCGCGCGCAGCTTGCGCGGCTCCTTGTTCGCGACCGAGATCTCGGCCCAGCGTCGCGCTGGCTTCCGCTCCGGTGGCGGCGACGTGAGCCCGCTGTCGCCCGAGCTCGCGACGGTGCTTCTCGGCACGCACGTGCGCGTGCTGCGGCCGGGGGTGCTTCCACCCCGCGACGTGGACGACCTGCTCCAGGGCGAGCTCGTGCTCGCCGACGGCGAGCTCGCGCCGAACGTGACGCCCACGACGTGGGAGCGCGCCGCGGGGATCGGCGTGACCGCCGACGGGCGCGTGGTGATGGCGGCCGGGTGGCGACTGCGCGTGCGCGAGGTCGGCGCGGCGCTGCGCGAGGCTGGGGCGGTCGAAGGCGTCGCGTTCACGGGCGCCGACGGCGCGCGCGGCAACGTGCGGATCCCGTCGCGCGAGGAGCCGCTGCGTCAGGCGTACGAGGGGCGCGCCGTCTACGCGATCGGCGTTCCGATGGGACATCCGACGTTCCGCTTCGGCCGGGACGCCGAGTGATGGTCGATGTCAGTCGTCACGCACCGAAGGGGTGGCGCGCGAGAAGAGTGTGCCCGAGGTCCTCGACCATCGCGACCGCGCGGGGTAGAGCGCGTGCCTTCTCCACGGAGGCGGCTCGAACAGACGGCAGAGAACAAGAGAGAAAGCGCGCACGGTCGCCGTCCGATGACGGCGCGAACGTTCGCCCGCGGGCTTCATCGAAGCGCGCGGCGAGCGGCGAGAGGGAAGCAGGTGCAGCACCTGCGCGGCCCCCGCCACTGTGACCGGGGACGACGACGAGCATCATCTTTCCGAGCTTCCAGGACCCAAGGCCCGGCTCGGGAGGTGAGATGGCCACTGGCCGCGAACGCGGCTGGGAAGGGCTCGTCCGAGACTGATCCGGAAGCCAGGAGACCTGCCGGGCGTGCAACTCCCCATGACGGCCGCGGGGCGCGGGCGTCGGATGGGTCGCCGCCTCCTCGCCGACCGATCTCGACTCCTCGCCCCGCGCCGACGCGCGCGTGGTGGCGCGCGAGGAGCGATCGATGACAAGTGCGTCCCGTTATCTGTTTTGCGCTTTGATTGCGGGCTCCCTCGTCGCATGCGGCGACGACGACGACGCCGAGACCGACGCCGGGCCTGCTCCCCCCCCACCGCCGGCCGACGCCGGCACGACGGATTCGGGGCCTCGAGACACGGGGCCGTCCGACGCCGGCTCTCCCGACGCCGGACCTGCGCCGAGCGCCTGCGCCGACGTCTCGCGCGTCTACGCGACGACGAGCGCGTTCATGAACCCGATGGCCGAGTCCGCCGTGATCGACCTCGAATCGCGCGAGGTGCGGGTGGGCGCGATGCCGAGCGCCGACCAGGACCACGTTGCGGTCCGTGCCGGCTGTCGCGTCTTCGAGCTGCTGCGCACGACGAGCGTCGTCGAGCTGCGGGACGCCACCGACCCGCTCGTCATCGAGCGCAGCTGGTCGCTCGCCGACGGTGGGCTCGGCAACCCGCAGGACGTCGCGTGGATCTCCGACGACAAGGCGTACGTCGCCTTGCTCGCGCGCGACGAGATCGTGGTGCTCGACCCGACGCGCGACGCGGTGCGCGGCACGATCGATCTCTCGGCGTTTCGCCGCGAGGAGGACACCGATGGGCACGTCGAGGCGAGCGCCCTCGCGGTGGTCGGTGATCGCGCGTACGTCGTGCTCGGTCGCTACGTGATCGGCTTCCCGTCGATGTTCCCGGTCCCCGCGACGGTGGCCGTCATCGACACGACCACCGACTCCGTCATCGACGTCGATCCTGCGAGCGCCGGCGTGCAGGGCATCGATCTGAGCGTGCAGAACCCCGTGTCGCTCTTCCACGACGCTCCGCGCGACCGCCTCATCGTCGCGGGCCCCGGCAACTACGGCGTACGCGACGAGGGAGGTCTCGAGGCGATCGACCTCGAGTCGATGCGGGCGAGCGGCCTGATCGTCGACGAGGCCGCGGTCGGCGGCGCCGACGTCACGGCGTTTCGTGCCGACGGCGAGATGGCCTTCGTCGTCACGAGCGACGATTCCTTCGTCACGCGCGTGCACCGCTACTCGCTCGGCGAGGACGATCTCTCGCTCGACGAGGTCGGTGTGACGAGCACCCCGGTCGTGATCGCAGCGCGCGACGAGCTGTGGGTCGGCTTGTTCGACGGCGTGCAGATCCATCGCGCGAGCACGGGGGAGCCGCTGCTCGAGATGCCGCTCGCGGTCGGCTCCTTCGCGCCGTACTCGCTCATCGCCATCCCCTGAGAGGGTCGCTCGAACACGTCCGGGCGAGACCGGGGTCCCTCTCCCCGAATGGGGCCCGGGCGTCTCTGGTCGCGGTGCCGGCACGGTCCATCGCACGAGCGGAGGAGCACGGCGCTGCTCGATCAGCGCCCCTCCGCGCGGCGCCGCGCGCGCACGACGAGCGCCGACGCCACCAGGGCCGCCACCGCGACGGCCACGAGGACGATCCAGGGCCGCGGGGCCCAGAGCGGCCAAGCAGGTGAGTCGGGCGTGACGATGTCGCGCCCGCACTTCCAGCGCCCCGGTCCCTGGAAAGAGCAGCGCTCGATCACGCCGCCGTCCGGGCGAACCGCCGTGATCGAGACGGCCGTGTCGCGGACGACGAGCCGCACGTGGTGGTGGGCGGCCTCGAACGCGCGCGTGAGCGTCGATCGACGCAGCCACGGGTAGAGCGGCGCCCCGGCCCCTCCGCTGATCAGGTACTTCAGCCCTGCGGGCGACTCTCCGCGCTCGTACACGTGATCGTGCCCCTGCAGGAAGAGGTCGACGCGATGGCGCTCGAGCAGCTCCGGGATCCCGAACGCGTGCATGGCGCGGTGGTTGCCGTGACGTCCGCTCGAGTACGGGCCGTGGTGCGCCATCGCGAACACCAGCCGCGCGCGGTGTCGCGTGCGTGCGTCGCGCAGCTCCGTCTCGAGCCAGCGCCGCTGCTCGCCGTCGGCGAAGTCGTCGTTCGAGTCGATGCCGATGATGCGGATGTGCCCGTAGCTCGTGGCCCAGTAGCGGTCCGGTCTGGGCGAGCCGCCGGGCGTGCGCACGTACCGCTGCCAGAGCGAGATGTCGCCGCCCCAGCCGATCTCGTGGTTGCCGAGCGCGAAGTGGACCGGCGTCGATGCGAGCAGATCCCGCTCGATGTCGAAGAACGTCTGCCAGTGCGACTCGTCGCTGCCGTCTTCGACGAGGTCGCCGCTGTGGAGCAGCAACGTCGGCCGGTCGCGCCGGATGGCGCGGACGACGCGGGCGTGCTCGTCGTGCTGCGTCCGATCGTCGCCGTAGACGACGATCGTGGAGAGGTGGCTCGGGACGACCGCTCCGGGCGCGGGCGCCGTGTGGAAAGACCCGCGCGCGATGGCACGGCCGAGCGTTACCTCGTAGTCGTATCGCGTCGCCGGGGTCAGCCCGCCGAGCTCGACGTGCGCGACGGCGCCCGCGTCGATCCCCTCGCGGGTGCGCCGGACCTCGGCACCGCCGCGGGCCCGCGCGACGACCACGAGGTCGCCCGCCCTCGCGACCTGAACCGAGACGGTCACGCCGTCGTGACGCACGTCCTGCAGGAGCGGGCCCTTGAGGAGCGCGCGATCCTGCGCGCGCGCGTGGCCGAGAGCCCCGAGCACGACGAGCGCGAGCACGTGGTGCGTACGCATCGGCGCCTGTATAGCAGCCGCGTGACGCGCTCCCGCGACCGACCACGCACCGCCGCGACCGAGCGTGGACGCACCCTGGTCGTCGTCGACCGGAGCGCGGTCTCGATGAAGGCGCACCTCGAGACGTTGCTTGCGACGACCGACGCGGTCGAGCGGCTCGCGTCGGATCCGCTCGGCGTCGCGCGGCGCTACACGCGTCCCGACGACCTCGAGATCGCCGCGCTCGTCGCCTCGTCGCTCGCCTTCGGTCAGGTGGCGACCATCCGCGCGCGCGTCACGCGCGTGCTCGACGCGCTCGGCGATCGGCCCGCGCAGGCGGCACGCGAGCGGACGCTGGCGCAGCACCGGCGTGCGCTACGGGGCTTCGTGCATCGCGTCTGGCGGGGCGACGACGTCGCCTGGCTCATCGCGGGCGCGGGCGGAGTGGCGCGAGCGGACGGCTCGCTCGGCGCCGCGTTCGTGAAAGGGCACGACGAGGCCCGAGCCGTGGGCGCGTCGGACGGCGAGCAGCTGCGCCTCGCGCTGGCGTCGTTCGTCGACCGTCTGATGGGAGCGAGCGGTGCTCCGACGCCTCCGCCGCGCGGGCTTCGGCATCTGCTCCCGGACCCACGTGCCGGCAGCGCGTGCAAACGACTCTTGCTGTTCTTGCGATGGATGATCCGGCCGGCCGACGGTGTCGACCTCGGGCTGTGGCCCGTCGCGCCATCGGTGCTGCTCGTCCCGGTGGACACGCACATCCACCGGATCGCCCTGAATCTCCGGATGACGAGCCGCACCGACGTTTCGTGGAGGACGGCCGAGGAGATCACCGCCGCGTTGCGGAAGCTCGATCCGGACGACCCGGTGCGATTCGATTTCGCCTTGTGCCATTTTGGGATTAGCAGACAGTGCCCCTCGCAGCGCGACGACGCGCGCTGCGGCCGGTGCGTCCTGCGTCCCGTGTGTCGCCACTGGTCGGGACCCGCTGTGCCTTGACCGATCGCCCCGACAGGCGGAGCTTCGGAGCGCCTCATGACCGTACGACTCCACGTCAACGTCGATCACGTCGCCACCCTCCGCCAGGCACGCGGCACCCGCTACCCCGATCCCGTCGCGGCCGCGACCGTCTGCGAGCTCGCGGGCGCCGACGGGATCACCGTCCACCTGCGCGAAGACCGCCGACACATCCAGGATCGGGACGTCGTGGTGCTCCGCGAGACCGTGGGCACGCTGCTCAACCTCGAGATGGCGGCGACGGACGCGATGGTCGCCTTCGCTGCTCGGGTCCGCCCCGACCTGGTGACGCTCGTCCCCGAGAAGCGCGAGGAGCGCACCACCGAAGGCGGCCTCGACGTCGCCGGCTCGTTCGATCTCGTTCGCTCCGCGGTCGCACGTCTGCACGACGCAGGGATCGTGACGAGCCTCTTCGTCGACCCCTCGCGCACGCAGATCGACGCATCGAGACGCGCGGGAGCAGCGATCGTGGAGCTGCACACCGGCGACTACGCGAACGCCCGCGGAGCGGGTGCGGCCACGGAGCTCGCGCGCCTCGTGGACGGCGCGGCCCACGCGTGGTCGAGCGGGCTCCGCGTCGCGGCAGGTCACGGGCTCACGCTCCGCAACGTCGGCGCGGTGGCAGCCATCGTCTCGGTCGAGGAGCTCAACATCGGCCACGCGATCGTCGCGGACTCCGTGCTCGTCGGGCTCGCGGAAGCCGTTCGGCGGATGCGCGCCGCCATCGACGCGGGCAGAGCTCCGCGCTCGTCGTAGGCCGAGATCGAGCGCTCCCTCCGTGCGTCCGGCCCACGCGTGCTCGGCGCTCGGCAGCAGCGGTGCCTGGGCGCCACCCCATCGCTCGCTTCGGGCCTGGGATCGCTGCGAGCCGGAGTCCGTGTAGGATTGCGGCTCGCCGCACGTGCGGGGAGGCCGCGTGATCGTGGGGATCGGGATCGACGTCGTGGAGATCGCGCGCGTGCGTCGCGCGGTGGATCGCTTCGGATGGCGCTTCGGCGAGCGCGTGCTGACCGCGCGCGAGGACGAGTACTGCCGCTCGCGTGCGGACCGCTGCATCGCCCTCGCAGGGCGGCTCGCCGCGAAGGAGGCGACCATCAAGGCGCTCTGCGCGCCCGAGGGGCTGCGATGGCGCGACATGGAGGTCACCAACCGTCCGGGCGGTGCGCCCGAGCTGACGCTTCACGGCGTCGCCGGCACGCGCGCGGCGGAGCTCCGCGTCGCCGTGCGTCACGTGTCGATCACGCACGACGGCCCGGTCGCTGCGGCGGTGGTCGTGCTGGAGGCTGCCCCCGGGTCATCCGCTGGCGAGGCGCCGTGATCCCGTTGCTCACGCGCGACGAGGTGCGTGCGCTCGACGCTCACGCGATCGAGAAGCTCGGCGTGCCGGGGGTCGTCCTCATGGAGAACGCCGGCCGGGGCGCCGCCGACGCGCTGCTCGCGGTGCGGCCGCGGCCGGGGCGCGTCGACGTCGTGGCCGGGACGGGCAACAACGGCGGGGACGGGTACGTGCTCGCTCGGCACCTGCGTCTGCGGGGTCACGACGTACGCGTCCTCGCGCTCGGGGTTCCGCGCGACGGGTCCGACGCGGCGATCATGCGCGCCGTCGCCGCGGCCTCGGGCATCGCCATCCTCGACGTTCCGCCGCTCTCGGTGGCTGGTCAGGTCGCCGACGCGTCCGTGGTCGTCGACGCGGTGCTCGGCACGGGGCTCGATCGGTTGGTCGGTGGCGCCACCGAGCAGGCGCTCCGTGCGATCGATGCGAGCCCGGCGTTCCGCGTCGCGCTCGATCTGCCGTCGGGCCTCGACGCGGACACGGGTCAGCCGCTCGGGTTCGCTCCTCGCGCAGACCTGACGATCACGTTCGCCGCCCACAAGCGAGGCCTTCACGCGCCTCCGGGAGCCGTGCTCGCTGGGCGGGTCGTGCTCGCCGACATCGGCGTGAAGATCGCGCGCGGATCGGCGGGGATCCTCGAAGCATCCGACGTCGCTGCGTGGTTTCCGGAGCGCGATCTCGACGCGCACAAGGCGAGCGTGGGCCGCGTGCTCGTCGTCGCGGGCTGCCCGGGAACGAGCGGCGCTGCGGCGCTCTCGGGGCTCGGAGCGTTGCGCACGGGCGCGGGTCTGGTGACGGTCGCGTCGCGCGCCGACCTCGAGGGACGCGTGCTCGAGCTGATGGCGCGCCGGATCACGGACACGTCTTCGGACGTGGACCGCGTGCTCGCGTGGACCGGCGCCACGGACGCGGTCGCGGTGGGCCCCGGCCTCGGGACGGACGAAGGCGGGCGGCGCGTCGCACGGCGGGTCGCGCTCGAGACGACGCGACCCGCGGTGCTGGACGCCGATGCGCTGACGGCCTTCGCCGCGGACGCCGCCGTGCTGCGTGGCGCCGCGGGCCCGCGTGTCGTCACGCCCCATCCCGGCGAAGCCGCGCGTCTGCTCGGCAACGCGCCGACGGATGTCGCGCGGGACCGATTCGGCGCCGCACGACGGCTTGCGGATCTGACGGGTTCCGTTGCAGTCCTGAAAGGCGCGCGGACGATCGTGTGCGCGCCCGACGGCCGGACGGCGGTCTGCGCACGTGGGACGCCCGCGCTCGCGACGGCCGGCTCCGGCGACGTCTTGACGGGTGTGGTCGCGGCGTTGCTGGCGTTGGCGGACGACCCGTTCGAGGCCGCCGCGGCCGCGGTCGAGCTGCACGCGCGCGCGGGCGAGATTGCTGGTTTTGGCGTTGATCGCGGCGTGCTCGCGGGGGACGTGGCGGCCGCGATACCCAGAGCGTGGGCGCAGACCCGGGAGCAGGCGGCGGGTCGCGTCGCCACCTCGTGACAGGTTGACCGGGTCGTGTGACCCCCCTCTCGACCTCGGACGCACGATCCCCGCCCGAATCCGCCCCTCTCGCAGGAAGGCTGTCGTGGAATGTCGATTGCTCACGCCGAGCACGGAGGTCTGATGGACGCCGGTGCGCGCGTGAGAGAGTTCGAGACGGAGGCGCTCTGCCATGCCGACGGGCTGTACCGGACCGCCCTTCGCCTCACTGGCTCGCGCGCCGAAGCCGACGACCTCGTGCAGGAGACCGTCCTGCGGGCGTTCGCGTCCTGGGATCAGTATTGCGCCGGAACCAACTGCCGCGCGTGGCTGTACCGCATCCTGATGAACGCGTTCATCAACGGGTACCGCCGGCGCGCGCGCGAGCGCGACATGCTCGACCTCGAACGCGATCCCACGCGCGGCGAGGACCTCGTCTCGGAGTGCACGCGGGCCTCGCTCGCGCCGTCGCCGACCCGCGGCCACATGAGCGACGAGGTCGAGCACGCGCTCGCGGGGCTGCTTCCCGAGTTCCGCGCGGTCGTGCTGCTGGTCGACGTCGAAGAGATGTCGTATCGCGACGTCGCCGATGCGCTCGGGTGCCCCGTCGGGACGGTGATGTCCCGCCTCCACCGGGCCCGTCGCATGCTCCAGCACCAGCTCCGCGGCTACGCCGAGGCCGAGGGGTACGTCCGCGCCGAAGCGGCCTGAGGCTGGGCCGGCCGGGGCTCGAGACGAGGCCCGCTGGGCGATCGTCGTGGCTGCCCCAAGGCCGGCGCGCGCGGGGCGTCGTAAACGCACGGACGTGAGCGCCACGGATCATGCGGGCTTCGGGGCCCTGTGCTAGCGTGGCCTGCTATCCGAGCCGCAGGCGGTGGACCGACCGTTGCGGCGGAGGAAGGGGTGCTTCGGAGTGAGCAACGAGCAGGAAAATGAGCAAGAGTTCGATGCCGAGTCGCTGGCGGCGCTCGCTCGCTCCAGCATCGCAGCGCCTCCGCCGACCAAGAGCGTTCCACCCGCGGGTGGCGTCAAAGACGACTCGGGGCTCATCAACCTGAAGGCCCTCGCCGAGCAGTCGACCCACGAGCCCGCCGAGGTCGATGCTCCTGCAAATGCAACGAACGGAAAGTCTGCGCCTCCTGCCAGCCGCACCTCGTCTCGACCCGTGAGCAACGCGCCGGCGTCCATGCCTGCGGGTGGGCTGGCGGCGACGGCCCCGAGCGTCGCGCCTGCGGCTGCGCCCGCACCAGCGGCCGCCAGGTCGAACGCCCTCATCTACGTGCTCGGTGCGGTCGCCATCGCCGCCATCGTCGGCTGGGTGTACGTGAGCCGGACACGGGCTCCCGCGGAGCCGGTGACGGCCGAGCCGACCACCGAGACCGACGAGGGAGCGAGCGCAGGCACCGAGACCGACGATCCCCCGAGCGCGCCGGCCGACGAACCGACGCGGGTCGCCGCAGCGGATCCTGCCCCGACGGCGGCAGCACCGACGCCACCCACCGAACCCACCGCTCCAGCTCCGGAAGCCACGGCGCCCGCCGCGCCGGCGACGACACCGCCGGAGACCGCGACCTCCGGCGCCGCGCCCTCGACCGACGAGCGTGCGGACCGTGACCGGGAACGCGATCGCGACCGGGACCGCGAGCGCGACCGCGAAGGCACCTCGCAAGCCGCGGCGACTCCCGCGGCGACTCCGGCGGCGACCCCCGCCGCGACGCCGGCCGCGCCGTCGGCGCCGGCGGCTCCCGCACCGTCGTCGGAGCGCGCGGAGACCGCGCCCGCAGGCGAGCGCGCCGCCACGAAGCGTGGCTCGAGCGTGGACGAGCTCCTCGATCGAGCGCTCGGTGGGACGCCCGCGAGTGGTGGCGTCGGCACGCGCGAGCAACCGCGCGAGCGATCCGACGATGCGCCGTCCGCAGACATCCCGGACGTGCCGCCTCGCACCGCGATCACGTCCGCGCTCGGGCGGCTGCGGCGCTCCGTGGAGAACTGCGCCAACGGACAGGTCGGTGTCGCGCGCGCCCAGGTGACCTTCGGCAGCGACGGCAACGTCTCCGACGTGACCATCTCGGGGGCGCCGTTCGCGGGCACTCCGCAAGGCACGTGCATGGAGCGGGTCGTTCGGCGCGCGCGAGTCCCGCGCTTCCGCCGCGCTTCGCTGACGATCACGTACCCGTTCTCGATCCGTCCTCCCGAGCCGTGATCGCCCGTCTCGGGTAACCACGTCGCACAACGACATCCCCGAGCCTTTCCATGCCCCTGGCGAAGGGTGTTCTCTTCGTGGCGATGCGCGAGCATCTGCGCCTCGAGTTCGGCGATGCGGCGCTCTCGCGAGTCGTCCAAGGGCTGCCGGGCGACCTGCGCGACCCGTTTCGTTCGGCCATCCCGTCGGGTTGGTACCCGGAGGAGCTCGTGCCCGCGGTCGTCGAGTCGGTGTTCCTCCACGCGTGTGCGGGGAGCGCCGAGCGCCTCCGTCCATTCGTCCAGGAGGCGACGCGCGACTCGATCGGGCCGGCGTTTCGGCTGCTGGCGAGGATGACCTCGCCGGAGTTCGTGGTGCCGCTGGTGCCGCGCCTCTGGTCGGGCCAACACGACACCGGCGAAGCGCGGTTGCTGGTGCGGCACCGTGGTCGCGCGAGCCTCGAGCTGCGTCGCTTCCCGCAGCTGCGCGACGCGCGTTATCGCGACGTCGTCGCCGTGCTCGTCGAGACCGTCGTGGGCCTCGCGGGCGGCGCGAAGGTGCAGGTCCAGTGCACGCCCGGTGCTGAGCCCATCGAGAGCGTGCGTATCGATGCGGCGTGGGCGTGATGCGGGCGTTCCGCGCGGGCGCCGTGGCCCTGGCCGTCGTGGTCGTGAGCGCCGCCGGCTGCGCGGAGGGTCGGCGCGTGCGTGTGATGCGGCCTGCCCCGTGGCCCGGGCAGGCGGCGCGAAACGCGGAGATCCGACGGTTCGCCCAACGTCTTTTCGCCGCGATGGTTCGGGGTCGCGCCCGCGACTCGCAGGTCGCCGACGACGAGCTGTCCGCGCTCTTCGAGCCCGAGCACGCCGCGCGCCTGCGCGTGATGCGACGCAGCGCGACGAGCCCCGCCCGCGCGGCGCGCGACGCCTATCGCCCGTTCGTCGGAACGGTGTTCGACAGCGCGTGTATCCAAGGCGCGACCGTGTTGCCCGAGGGCGGCGCGCTCGGGCTCCGTGCTCCGGGGGCGACGTTCGACCGGATCCTGATCGCGGGCCGCGAGGGGGGCGGGTGGCGATGGGCCGCCTGGGTCGAGGGCATCTTCCTGCTCACGAGCGAGGGAGTCCTGCTCGTGCAGGCGTCGAGGTTCGAGAGCCCGCGCCGCGACCACGCCGACCTCGAGCTGGCGCCGTGCGACATCCGCGTGTCGAGCCGAGCGGGGGAGTAGGCTCGATGCGCTGCATATGGGTGTCGTCGCGGTGTGACCCCCACGACTAATCGCGGTCTGGGCTTTACCTGTCACGCGGACGGTGGTAGTCAGGTGTCGTCGCGTGGGAGCTGCCGCGAGCGCTACCGCGCGCTTGACGCCGGCGCGCCCGTGCGCGGCGGCCTACCTGCGAGAACAGGCACTCATGAAGATTCGCAAGCTCGAGATCACCGGCTTCAAGTCGTTCGTCGATCGAACCGTGCTGACGTTCGACCACGACATCACCGGGGTCGTCGGGCCCAACGGCTGCGGCAAAAGCAACATCGTCGACGCGATCCTCTGGGCGATGGGTGAGCAGTCGCCCAAGCACCTGCGCGGCAAGGCGATGGACGACGTCATCTTCAACGGCTCCGAGTCGCGCGGGCCGGGTGGATTCGCCGAGGTCACGCTGACGTTCGACAACTCCGCGGGTGTGTGCCCGCCCGAGTACCGCGAGTGCAGCGAGATTGCCGTCACCCGACGTCTCGCTCGGGATGGCGACAGCGACTACCTGATCAACCGCACTCCGGTTCGGCTGCGCGACGTCACCGAGCTCTTCCTCGGCACCGGCGTCGGGACGAAGGCGTACTCGATCATCGAGCAAGGTCGCATCGGGCTCATCGTGAGCAGCAAGCCCGAGGATCGGCGCAGCATCATCGAGGAAGCCGCGGGCATCACCAAGTACAAGGCCCGCAAGAAGGCCGCCGAACGCAAGATGGAGATGACGCAGCAGAACCTGTTGCGCGTCAGCGACATCGTCGGCGAGATCGAGAAGAACCTCTCGACCCTGCAACGGCAGGCGCAGAAGGCCGAGCGCTACAAGCGATATCGCGCCGAGATCCGCGACCTCGAGCTGCACGTCGCGTCGCACAAGTATCTCGGGCTCGTCGTCGAGCAGAAGCTCGTGAGCTCGGAGCTGACGAGGCTCGATGGAACGCTCGAAGGGCTTCGCTCGGCGTTCGCCGTGCGCGACGCCGAAGCCGAGACGCGACGCGCGGAGCTGTCGCTCGTGGAGCGCGAGGTCGACCAGAAGCAGCGGGCGGCGTACGAGCTCGACAACACGGTGCGGGCGCTCGACGGGCGCCGGGCTCGCGACCTCGAGCGTTTCGGCGAGCTGCGAGAGCGCGAGACACGCGCCGAACGAGAGCTCCTCGAAGCGGGTGGCTTGCGGACGCGGCTCGAGGCGGAGCGCGCGGCGTTGGCCGAGCAGATGGGCTCGCTCGATGCCGCCGAAGCAGAGGCTCGCCTGGCCGCGGAGGCACGGCAGGCGCTCCTGGACGCCGCGCGGGCGGCCCTCGGGGACGCGGACGGCGTCGCAGCGAAAGCGCGCTCGGCCGTCGCCGACGCGGGATCTCGGATCGCGCGTGCCGATGCGATGCTCGGGTCGTTCGAGCGCCGGAGGCAGGACGCGCACGCTGGGCTCGCGAAGCTGGAGAACGAGCTGAACGAAGCGACCGAGCGAGCGTCCCGTCTCGCCGAGCAGCTCGTCTCGACCACCGCTCAGCTCGCCGCGCTTCGCGACGGCAGCGCGCAGCGCAAGGAAGGCCGCGACCGTCTCGAGGAAGAGAAGGCCCGCCTCCGAGCCGAGCTCGTCGAGAGTGATCGCCTGATCGCGGAGCTCCGGCCGACGCTCGAGAAGCGCCGGTCCCGACTGCACTCGCTCGAGGAGATCCGCGCCCGGTTCGAGGGCGTCGGGGCAGGGCCTCGCGCGATCATGCGCGACCCGCCGGCTGGCGTCGTCGGCCTCGTCGCGGACCGCATCGAGGCACCGTCCGAGCTCACCGCAGCGCTGGCTGGCGCCCTCGGCGAACGCCTGCAGTCGATCGTCGTCGAGTCCCTCGACGTGGCGCGCGCAGTGGTCGACACGGTGGCCCAACGCCGAGCCGGTCGCGTGACGACCGTGCTGCGAACGCCGCTCGAGGTCGCACGCGTCGAGCGCGCCGAGCCACCGCGCGACGGCGGAGCGACGCCGTTGCTCGATCTCGTCCGCTTCGACGCCGAGGACGCGAAGCTGGCCGAGCACCTCCTCGCGGGGGTCTTGGTCGTCGCCGATCTCGCCGAGGCCGAGCGAAGGCTCGCCGAGGGTTCGGGCGGCTGGACCTTCGTCACGCGCGCGGGCGAGCTCCTGTCCCCCGACGGAACGCTCGTGGGTGGCGCGACGGAGGCCGTCGGTACCGCGCTCCTGGACACGAAGCGCGAGATCCGCGAGCTGCGCGAGCTCGTTCCCACGTTGAACGCCGAGCTCGGCGAGCGCATCGCGAAGCACGACGAGCTGCGGCGCGACATGGCTCGGGTGCAGGGGGAGCTCGAGGCCGCTCGGGTCGCCGATCATCAGGGCGAGCTCGCGGTCGTCTCCGTCGGCAAGGACCTGCGACGCGCGGAAGAGGACAAAGAGCGCACCGATCGACGCGTGGCGAAGCTGGCCGACGAGTGCGAGCAGCTCCGGCGTGCGCTCGCCGACACCGGTGACGAGGAGCGCGCGGCGCGCGACGAGCTCGAGCTCGCCAGGCGGGATCAAGAAGGCGCTCGGGTGGCGGCGCTCGACGCCGAGCAAGGCGTCGTCGCAGCGCGCCACCACCTCGACGAAGAGTCGCAGCGAGCTGCCGAGCTCCGCGTGACGGCGGCGCGCGCGCGCGAGCAGGCCGCGTCCGTGCGCGGGTCGATCGCCCGCCTCGACACGAGCGTGAAGGATGTCATGCAGCGCGATGCTCGGCTCCGCGCCGAGGTGATCGAGAGCGCGATGCTGCAAGGGGAGGTCGCCGCGCAGGTCATGCGGGCGGGCGAGGAGCTGGCCGTCGCCACGACCGATGCGATGCGGGCGGCGACCGAGCTGGGCGAGGCGAGGAAACGCTTCGACGCAGCACGCGAGATCGCGGACAAGGAGGAGCTCGGTCTACGCGAGCTACGCGTTCGCATCGACGCCGTGGCCAAGGACGCGAACAAACATGGGCTACGCGAACGCGAGCTCAGCCTCGCGCTCGGGCACCTGATCGAGACGGTCACGGAGCGCCACCGCACCGCGATCCAGAGCGTCTTGCTCGATTACCACGCACGCACGCTCCCCGACGAGGGCACGCACCAGCGTATCGACGAGCTGCTCCGCCTCGTGGAGCGGATGGGCGAGATCAACCTGACCGCCATCACGGAGTTCGAGGAGCAGTCGAAGCGACACGCGTTCCTCGCCGCACAGAAGAAGGATCTCGAGGACGCCCTCAAGCAGCTCGAGCAGGCGATCACGAAGATGAATCGCGAGTCGCGTCGCCTCTTCCAAGAAGCCTTCGAAGCGGTCAACGAGCGCTTCCAGCGGGTGTTCCCGCAGATGTTCGGAGGCGGCCGCGCGCACCTCGTGCTCACGAACCCGACCGACATGCTCGACACGGGGATCGACATCGTCGCGATGCCGCCCGGCAAGCGGCTCGGACGCATCGAGCTCATGTCCGGCGGGGAGAAGGCCCTCACCGCCGTCTCACTGATCTTCGCCATCTTCCAGTACAAGCCGTCGCCGTTCTGCCTTCTCGACGAGGTGGACGCGCCGCTGGACGAAGCGAACATCAATCGATTCTGTGAGGCGGTTCACGCGATGACCGACCGGTCGCAGTTCATCGTCATCACGCACTCGAAGCGGACGATGGAGCAAGCCGACGTGCTCATCGGTGTGACGATGGAGGAGCCCGGCGTCTCGAAGCTCGTGACCGTCGAGCTCAAGACGCGCAAGCGCGCTGCTGCGCCGCGGCCCGCCGGCGCCGTGAGCGAGGTCGCGGTCGCCTGATCGGCGGGGCCAGCTCGGATCACTCGAAGCCTGTCGATCGATCGGGACCGGCTGTTCACGGGGGTTCGCAACGGGGGGCGCGCTCGTCGCGCGACCCCACTTCGTGTCCCGTCCTGCCCGACCCGATCGTGGGCCAGGCGGATCAGAACCGCTCGTTCTCGAGCGGACGCAGGCGCACCTTCACGCGACCGTCGACGATCTCGACGTCGTGCGCGTCGAGCTGGTCGCCTTCGCACGGGCCGCTGACACAGTAGCCGTCGGCGAACCTGTACAGCGCGCCGTGCGTGCCGCAGAGCAGGTGGCGCCCGTCGTCCGAGAGCACGTCACCCGACGCACCGTCGAGCGGAACCGGCAAGTGCTTGCACAGGTTCTCGAACGCCCGCGGCAACCCGTCGTCGTCGAGCAGCACGATGACTTCGCGCGGCCGGCCGCTGGGCGCGCGCACCCCCAGCTTCACGATGCGCGCACGCTCGTCGTCGAGCCCCTGCACCGGTCCTGCGTCGAGCTCGGCTCGCGACGATGGCGGCGACGTCGTCAATCGCGTCGCCCTCCGCCCCCGGCGTACCACTCCTTGCGCGCTTTCACGCTCACGACGCGACGCGCAGGGTGTGGCCCCGCGAGCGTCTCTCCGGGCTCGATCACGAGCGCCGACAGCCGATCCCCGTAGACGCAGCCCGTGTCGAGCCCCGTCGCCCACGGCTCGAGCTGCAGCCGGCGCAGGGCGTCGTGCCCGAACATCACGTGCTCCGGACCTGCCCACGCGCTCGCCCAAGGACGCCCCTCGTCGATCCGGCGCGACCCCGATCCATCGAGCCGGATCGACCGCACGTACACGAGGTCCATCGGGTCCTGCTTCTCCGGCGGCAGGCCCGGCAACATCCCCGCGTGGACCACGAGCCCATCGATGTCCTCGAGACGCAGGAACCAAGGCAACGCCTCGAGGTACCCCCAGTGCGTCTCGTTCAGCGTCTCCACGACGCTCCGATGTTGTGCCGCGACCCTCGGTTCCTCCGCGCCCGCACGTCGCGCTTCCCACCATCGCAGCACGATGACCTCGTGGTTGCCGCGCACCACGAGCGCACCCAGCTCGCGGGCGCGATCGACGACACCCACCGAGTCCGGCCCACGCGCGACGAGATCGCCGACGAGCACCAACCGATCGTCGCGACCGTGATCGAGCTTCTTCAGCAGCCGGTCCAGCTCGTCGGCGCAACCGTGGATGTCGCCGACGACGATGGTCCTGCGGTCGTCCGTCATCGTGCGTTCGTCGGCAGCGCGGCCGGCGCGACCATCACGGGAAACACTCGGCGATCACCTCGCTGCTGCACGTTTCTCCGTGCATCGTGTCGCACGCGCTGTAGCCGTCCTGCTGGCGCATGCAGCTGGCCGCGATGCACGTGTCCACTGCCGTGCCCGACAGGGCGAGGCAGCCGAACTGCTCGGCGCAACAGACGTAGGTGTCCCACTCGTCCTGGCAGCCCAAGCGCTGAGCGCACGCGATGAAGTTCGAGTTGATGCAGTTGAGGCACGCCATCCCCGGCGTCGGATCCGACTCGATGCACCGTTGCTGACAGGCGCCATCGCCCTCCGTGCAGAGCAGGATGCAATCGACCGTCGTGCTCGAGCACCCCGGCCCGAGGTCTCCGACGACGGGACCGCTCACGGTGCACGTGAACGTGCCGCCATCGGTAGGCGGTGGCGGCGTCGGAGGCGGAGGTGTCGGAGTCGGCGTCGGCGTCGGAGTCGGCGTCGGAGTCGGCGTCGGAGTTGGCGTCGGCGTCGGAGTCGGCGTCGGAGCCGGAGGCAACGCGCCATCGGGGCGACCCGCGTCGACTGCGATCGCGCCATCGGCCCGTCCGCCATCGCGGATCACGAAGCCATCTCCTTGCGCACAACCCGCAAGAACCAACAGAAGCCCGAGGCCCGTCCTCATCCTCGTCTCCTCTCCTTCGTGCTCACTCGTGCCGCCGACACGAGCGCGTCTCCCTCGAACGCACGTCGCGCGTGGCGGCGTCGAGCCGGTCCACGCGCGACGTAACTACCACGCTGTGCTCGCTGCGCTCAGAGCACTCCGCATTCCGAGAGCGCCGTCATCTGGCAGGCCTCGGGGATGCACATGATGAACGCGTCGAACTGCATGCTGCAGCTCCTGTCGATGCA
>JADZFZ010000083.1 GCA_020854145.1 Deltaproteobacteria bacterium
AATGTCGCGAGGGTGGGCGCCGATCATCACGACCGCCGTGGCGGCCGCTTCTCTCCTCGTCGCGCTGCCCGCGCGAGCGGACGACGCCGCTCAAGCACGGTTCCACGACGAACGGGCCCGGGCGCACTACGCGGCGCGGCGTTACGAAGAGGCGCTCACCGAGTTCTTCCTGGAGCAGCGGCTCGCACCGAACCCGCGCATCCTGTTCAACATCGGGCTGTGCTTCGAGCGACTGCGGCGCTTCGAGCAAGCGTTCCTCTTCTACACGGAGCACCAGGCGGGAGACGACGCGGACGAGACGCGTCGCCGTTACGTCGCCGATGCGCTCGCGCGGCTCGGCCCGACCGTCGCGCGTGTCCGCGTCGTCACCGAGCCCGAAGGGGCCGCAGTCTACGTGGACGACCGGAACCACGGAACCTACGGGACGACGCCGCGCATCCTGGCGCTCGCGCCGGGCGAGCACCGGCTGTTCGCCGAGCTGGCGGGATACCGGCCCACCGAAGGCACGGTCACGGCGGTGCGCGGGCAGGAGGTCGCGCTCACGCTCACGCTCGCACGCATCGAGGGCCGCCTGCGCGTGCGCGCACCGGTCGCGGGCCAGGTCGCGGTGCGCGACGACGAGGGTGCCGTCGTGACGTCCGGCGTCGCGCCGCTCGAGGTGACCCTCGCGCCGGGCGCGTTCACCGTCGAGCTCGTCGCAGAGGGGCACCGACCTTGGCGCGAGGTCGTGCGGATCGCCGCCGACGAGACGCACGAGGTCACCGCGACGCCCGAGGCGCTACCCGTGCCCACGAGCGAGATCACCGTCACCGCGAGCGTCACCGGCGCGGTGGTCGAGCTCGACGGCGAGCCGGTCGGGTTCACGCCGACCGTGTTGCCGGACGTCACGCTGGGTCGGCATCGACTGTCCGTGCGGGCCGACGGGTACGAGACGTGGGACGGCTCCCTCTCCGTGCGCGCGGATTCACGCTCCTGGGTGACGGCGAGCCTCGCGCGGCCGGCGCAGACGACGCGCTCGACCGCCACGTGGATCGTCGGCGGAGTCGGCGCCGCGTCGGCGGGGATCTGGGCGGTGTTGCTCGCGCTCGCGGCCGACGCCCACGCACGCTTCGAAGACGCCTACGACGCAGGAGAGCCCAGCCGCGATCTCCGCGATCAAGGGCGCACGCTCTCGTTCGCGGCCGACGTGGCGCTCGGCGTCACGCTCACCACGTTGGGCACGTCGGTCCTGCTCTACTTCCTGACGGAGCACACCGAGGTCCAGCACTCGCGCGCCACCATCAGCCGCGAGCGCCGATGATGCGTGCCAGCTCGAGAGCCGCGGCGCGTCTCGCCGCCCTCGCGACGACCGTTGCGGTGGCGCTCGCCTCGGCCGGCGTGCGAGCGGACGCCGCGGGCGAGGCGCGATTCTTCGACGAGCTGGCGCGCCGTGCGTTCGCCGAGCGGCGTCACGCCGACGCGCTCCGCATGTTCCTGCTCAGCCATGCGGCCGCGCCGAGCCCGGGGACGCTGTACAACATCGGGGTCGTCGCGATGGCGAGCGGTGAGCCTGCGCTCGCGTACACGCACCTGGCCGAGTACGTCGCGGTCGCACGCGGCGACGACGCGCGGCGCGCCGACGCCACGCGACGTCTCGCGGCGCTCTCCCCGCGTCTGGCGACCGTGTCGGTCACGAGCGATCCGCCCGGCGCGACGATCGTCATCGATCGCGCGGAGCTCGGCACCTTCGGTCGTGCGCCGCGGACCCTCGTCGTCGAGCCCGGCCCGCACGAGGTGACGCTCTCGCTCGCGGACCACGAGAGCGTCCGGATCCCGATCGACGCGACGCGAGGCACGACGACGACGGCTCACGCGGCGCTGCCTCGGCTGCGCGGCACGCTCGCGGTCTCGGCTCGTCCGGAGCACGCCACCGTGGAGGTGCTGCAGGACGGGCCCGTCGTCGCGCGCGCGCCCGCGTGGGTGGCCGGCTGCACCGAACCCTGCCGAACGATCGCGCTGCCCGTCGGGCGCTATCTCGTGCGCGTCCAGGCGCCCGGCTTCGTGCGTTCGGAGCGCGAGGCAGTCGTACGCGCAGGTGCGACCGAGCACGTGCACGTGGTCGCGCGCGAAGCTCCGGTCCCGGTCGGCAGGTTGCTCGTGCACACCGGGCCCGTCTCCGCGCGTCTGTTCGTCGATGGACGGGCGCGGGCGACCACGCCGGCGGCGATCGACGTGCCGGCGGGTGCCCGACGTGTGCGTGTGGAAGCCAGGGGTTTCGTGCCGTGGGAGGGGACCGTGGAGGTTCGCGCCGGCCGATCGCGACTGCTCGATCTCGGGCCACGCGCGTCGCGTGGGCTGCGACGCTACCCATCGAGCACGCGCGGGCGATAGGATCCCCCGGGTGACGGAGTCGGGGGCACCCGAGAAGCGATCGAGCCCGCCGGTGGGGCACGGCGAGGGCGACGTGTCGCCGAGCGCGTCGGACATCCGCTCGACCGAACGCGGCTCGGGCGTGTCGCCGAGCCCGCCGCTGCCGCGCTCGTCGAAGCCCTCTGTGGCGGAGCCGCTGGTGGAGGGCACCGTCCTGCAGGGGACCTACAAGGTGATGGGCCTGCTCGGGCGCGGCGCGATGGGCGCCGTGTACCTCGTCGAGCACATCGGGCTCGGCAAGCAGTTCGCCGCCAAGGTGGTCGATGGCGACCGCGCGCTCGACGCAAGCGCCGTCGCCCGTCTGAGGAACGAGGCGCGCATCACGAGCGCCATCGAGCACGAGAACATCGTCAACGTCACGCACTTCGGCCAGACCGACGACGGACGCGTCTTCATCGTCATGGAGCTCTTGCGCGGCCAAGACCTGCGCAAACGGATGACGTACCAGGCATTGGAGGGGACCCGCGTCGGCGCCGACCCGTGGCTCCCCGACTCCGAGGTCCGCGCCATCGTCGGGCCGCTCCTGTCCGCGCTCGCCGCAGCGCACGCGGAGGGTGTCGTTCACCGCGACCTGAAGCCCGACAACATCTTCCTCAGCGAGAGCAAGAGCGGCAAGCGCAGGCCGAAGGTCGTCGACTTCGGGATCGGCAAGCTGCACACCGACGCGAAGAACGACCTGCGGCTGACCGACACGGGCAGCATCATCGGCACGCCGCTCTACATGGCTCCGGAGCAGTCGCGCTCCTCGCGCGAGGTGGACCATCGCGCGGACCTCTACTCGATGGGCGTGATGATCTTCGAGATGATGTGCGCGAGGCCGCCGTTCGAGGCCGCCCACGTCTTCGAGATGGTGGTCAAGCACGCCACCGAGGAGCCGCCCGATCCGCGCTCGATCCGTCCCGACATCCCCGAGCCCGTCGCCGCCGTGATCCTCAGGAGCCTGGCCAAGGAACCCTCGGAACGGTTCGCGAGCGCGAACGAGATGCTCGAGGCATGGCAGCGCGCGTGGGGCGAGGAGCCGGCCGAGCAGCGCGACGCCGCGACCTCGACCTCGAGCCAGGACGCGTTGCCGGTCGTGCGCGAGCCGGAGCCCGGCGCACCGGTCGTTGACCGGGTCGTGCAGGCGAATGAGTCGCAGGACGCGCGGCCCGTCGTCGCGACGGCCGAGCGCGACTCGCTCGTCCGATGGGCAGGCGCCATCCTCGGCGTCGTGGCGCTCGCCGTCGTCGCCGTCTTGGTGCTCCGCGCTCCCACGACGACGCCCGAAGGTCCCACGGCCTCCGCGTCGCCGGCGAGGCCCTCCACGAAGACGAAGGCGCCAGCGATCACGCCGCAGCGCGTCCGCGATCCGGCGCCTCCGCCGGCGCGCGCACCCGAGCCGGTCCTGCACACCCACCGGGTCACCAGCGATCCCCCGGGCGCCGAGGTGATCCGCGACGGCGCCGTCGTAGGTCGGACGCCGCTGGCGATCACGCGCCGCGCCGACGAGACCGTCGAGCTCGACGTGCGCCTGCGCGGCCGACGCGACGCGCACGTCACCCTCGACGCCCGCTCGCCCGACGTCGTGCCGGTCCGCCTGGCGCGCGCCGCCGGCAACCAGAATCGTCGAGACGACTTCCCCGGCCTCGCGCCCCGATAGCTCGGTCTCAGCGCTTGCGGGGGCGCGAGAGGTCGTACTCGTCGAGTCGATTGACCAGGGTCCGGCGCGAGATGCCGAGCATCTCCGCGGCGCGCGTCTGGTTGCCGCCGCACGCCGCGAGCGCGTCCACGATGCGCTGGCGCTCCGCATCCTCCATCGCGCGGCGCAGCTGTTCGAGGCTCGTCGGCGTCGTCGGCGCCGCGGCTGCCGGGCTTACCGGTGCGACGGCCGCCGCCATCTCCGTCGGGGGCGCCGGTGCGACGGGTGGCCGTGAGGCTCCCAGCGTCGCCGCCGCGATCTTCGGCGGCAGGTGCTCGATCCCGATCGTCGTGTCGGCCAGCGTCACGGCTCGATCGATCACGTTGCGGAGCTCGCGTGCGTTGCCCGGCCATGCGTAGGCCTCGAGCTTCGCGAGCGCCTGCGGGCCGATCTGCGGAGGCCTGGCGCGATCCATCTGTCGACACGCGGAGGCGAGGAAACGCGCGGCGAGCTCCGGGATCTCGCTCGGACGTTCGCGCAGCGGCGGGATCACCAGCGAGATCCCGTTCAGTCGGAAGAAGAGATCCTCGCGAAACGCCCCGCTCGCGCACGCGGCGTCGAGATCCCTGTTGGTCGCGGCGACGAAGCGGACGTCGATGCGCTTGGGCGTGCGCGCGCCGATACGCATCACCTCGCGCTGCTCGAGCACGCGGAGCAGCTTGATCTGGATGGGCATCGGCAAGTCGCCGATCTCGTCGAGGAACACCGTGCCGCCGTCGGCGCTCTCGAGCAGCCCCGCGCGCGCGCCGACGGCTCCGGTGAACGCGCCCTTCTCGTGGCCGAAGAGCTCGGCTTCGAGGAGCGACTCGGAGAGCGCGGCGCAGTTGAGCGGCAAGAAGGGACCGTCCGCGCGCGGGCTCCGCCGATGGACGAAACGCGCGAGCACGTCCTTGCCCACGCCGGTCTCGCCCAGGATCAGCACCGACAGCAGACCACGCGCGGCGCGAGCCGCCTGATCGTAGACGGCACGCGTCGAGGGGTGGTTGGCCACGACATCGTCGTCGGCCGTCGCGAGCGCCGCTTCGGTCGGTGGGTCGGCGCGCCGGACGACGGCGACCACGGTCCCGAAGCTGAGCACGTCGCCGACGGCGAGCTCCGCGCGCCGCTTCGAGACGCGCCGCATCGCGAGCGTCTCCGCGGAGAGCGACCGTGCCGAAGCCGGGCTCAGCATCGTCGCGTTGGCGCCGCCGAGGTCCTCGATCTCGAGCGTCGCTCCAACGTGCACGATCGCGTGCGCCCGCGAGACGGAGGCATCGGGGATCGCGACGTCGTTCTCCTCGGAGCGGCCGATCGTGAGGCGGCCGCCTCGGGGCAACGGGTACACGGTGACCGAGTCGCCTGCGAACACCGCGAGCGCGAGCACATCGTCGGACGGACCAGGCTGCATGAGGGCGACGAGTATAAGGCGCGGCCGCCGACCCGAGGTCGCTGGCTGCGCGACGACTCGAGGCGGCGACGACCGCGCCGAGCGGGTAGCGCACCGCGATGCGCAACTCGCGCAGGCCCGAGCGCGATCGCGATGCGCAACCGAAGTGCGACGTCGCGATTACTCCATAATTTACGGGGATTCGTGGGAGAAGCGCCGTTGGCCCGGCGCGTGCTCGAGGGGTGAGCACACGAGGAGAACGCACCATGACCACTCGCAAGCTCACCCTGATCGTCGCGTCGCTGTTGCTCGTCCTTCCCGCCTGTGGCTCCGCCCAGATGATGCGGCGCGACGTGCGTGGCGGCCGCATCGAGCTCAGCGGGGCGTACATGGAGTCGGTCCGCGACGCGCGCGCGATGATGCGCGACCACTGTCACGGCGCGTACGGCGTTCGGGCCGACGGGTCTGCGACGACGCTGCGCGACGCTCCGAATCGCGACCAGGCGAGCTTCGA
>JADZFZ010000084.1 GCA_020854145.1 Deltaproteobacteria bacterium
ACGACGCGGAGTGCGCCGACGGCGACGGGTGCACGACCGATCGGTGCGTAGGCGGCGGCTGTGCGCACGAGACGATCCGGTGCCCACGCCCCGGCCGGTGCGTCGCCGAGTCGTGCGACCCCGCGATCGGCCGCTGCGTGTGGTCACCCCTGCCCGACGGAACGCCGTGTGACCTCGGCCTCTGCTGCGGCGCCGTGTGCATCGACCCGACCGTGAACGAGAGGGGCTGCGGCGGGTGCGGGAACATCTGCGGGTCTGGCACCGCGTGCATCGCAGGTGCGTGCCGGGCGTGCATGGGCTCCGCCGACTGCGACGACCGTCTCGCCTGCACCATGGACAGCTGCGTCTCGGGCAGCTGCGTGCGCATCCCGGTCGACGGCTGCGCCATCGACGGCACGTGTTTCCCGGAAGGTGCGATCGACCCGACCAACCCCTGCCGGTCTTGCCAACCGGCGATGCGCGCCGACGCATGGACGAGCTTGCCCGGCGGCACGTCCTGCGACGACGGCAGTGTCTGCACCGAGGACGATCGCTGCAGCGAGGGCCGATGCATCGGCGGCCCCTCGGTCGATTGCAGCGACGGCGACGCCTGCACGGAGGACGCGTGCAGCGAGGCGGCAGGCGGCTGCACGCACACCGTCGTCCGAAGCCACTGCGTGATCGACGGCGCCTGCTACGGCGAAGGCCAGAGCGCGCCCTTCGACACGTGTCTCGTCTGCGCCCCCTCGAGCGATCCGCGCGGCTGGACACGTCGGAGCGTCTGCCACTGACGCCGACGGGCGCTCTGGCAGCCCACCTCGCGCGTGATCGCCACGAGCGGCGCCCGCTCGGCCCGCTGCCTTCGTTGCCACCGGCGGCTCGCCGTCGCGCGTCGCGTGACGCGTCACCCCGACCTCGCTGCTGGGGCATACTCCGACGATGCGCGGCTTCGCCCTCGGCCTCTCCGTCTCGGCGCTGACCACGCTCGCCTGTCTCGCGCTGCCCAACCGGTCGAGAGCGATCTGCTGCGGCGCCGCGTGCTGCTTCATCGACGGCGCGTGTCGCTCCACGGGGGCACCCGATCCCGCCAGCGCGTGTCGCTCGTGTCAGCCCGCCACGTCGCAGACGCAGTGGACGGTGGCCGCGGGCATGTGCTTCATCGACGGCGCCTGCCGAGCCTCGGGCGCGGTCAACCCGTCCAACCCGTGTCAGGCATGCGCGCCCGCGACGAGCACCACGGCGTGGTCGCCGACCAACATCGGGGGCGCGTGCGCAGACGATGGTCTCGCGTGTACCGACGATCGCTGCGGAACCTCGGGAGCCTGCGAGCACCCGATCAACACGGGTTGCCTGATCGCGGGAGCGTGCATCGCCGCAGCCACCGTCAATCCCGCCAACGTCTGCCAGCACTGCGACACCGCGGCCCCGACCGCGTGGTCGCCGCGCACGGGAGTCGCGTGCGCCGACGACGGCCTCGCTTGCACGAACGACGTCTGCGGCGGCGCCGGCACGTGCACACACCCGGTCACGACGGGTTGCGTGATCGGTGGCTCGTGCATCGCCGACGGGACGGTCAATCCCGGCAACGTCTGCCAGCGGTGCAACGCGGGTGTGTCCGACAGCGGGTACTCGAACGTCCCCGACGGCACGGTCTGCTCGGACGCGCTCGCGTGCAACGGGACGGAGGCGTGCATGGGCGGCGTCTGCACTCGGACGCCGCTCACGTGCGACGACGCCGTCGCGTGCACCACGGACAGCTGCGTGGAGCCGACGGGCTGCAGGTTCACGCCGGTATCGGGCTGCTGCGGCGATGTCGACTGCGACGACGGCGACCCGTGCACGACCAGCGTCTGCAGCGGTCCAGGCGGGACCTGCAGCCACTCCGTGATCACGGGCTGCTGCATGGCCGACGGCGATTGCGAGGATGGCAACCCGTGCACGGCGAACGCGTGCGTGGCGAACCGCTGTGCGACGACGCCCGTCGCCGGGTGCTGCGATGCAGACGGCGACTGCGACGACGGCAACACGTGCACCGCCGACGCGTGCACCGTCGCGAGCGGCGAGTGCACCTACACGGCGATTGCCGGGTGCTGCGCCAGCGACGCCGACTGCGACGACGGCGACGCCTGCACCGCGGACGTCTGCGCGGGAGCTGCGTGCACGCGCTCACCCATCGCCGGGTGCTGCGCGAGCGACCTCGAGTGTGACGACGGCGACCCGTGTACCTCCGACACGTGCGACGTGGTCGCGCATCGGTGTCAGACCACCGAGCTCGCCGGGTGCCGCGCGGACGCGGGCCCTTCCGACGACGCCGGATCGAGCGACGATGGCGGCGCCGCGGATGCCGGACCGCCTTCGAGCGACGCGGCGCCTCCCCGCGACGCAGGACGCGCCGATGGCGGCGCGGACGACGGAGGCCTGCGTGACATGGGCGCCACGACGCGCGACTCCGGGAGCCGGATCGACTCCGGCGCGTCCGGCGGCGGCGACGACGACGGCGGCTGCGGCTGCTCCGTGCCCGGCCGACGCCGCTCGCCGCTGCGCACGCTGGGTCTGCTCGTCGTCGCGAGCATCGTGTGGTGCTGGCGTCGTCGGAGCCGCCGCCGGACGCGACAGGGTCGAGCAGAGCCGTCTCGCCGCGACCCGCTGCGCCGGTAAAGCGGCGCGAAGGGTGCGCGGCGCGGGCGACGGCGTGCTCGCCGGCGCGCGAGCGCGCAGCGCGCCTCTCGCGCTCGGCGCCGACGACAGAGGAGCGCTGGCGCGCGCGGGCCGCGGGCGTGCCGAAGCGGGCAGCGATCTTCGTCTCGAGGTCTTTTTCGTGGGCTCCGCTCGCGTCGCGCGCGCTGGGCGATGCCGTCGTTCCTAGCGACGCTTCGGCTTCGCCGCAGCCTGCTTCTTCGGCGCGGTCGTCACCTTCTTCGGGGCCGCGCGCGGCGCCGTCCGCGGCGCCTTCGCTCGGGCCCGAGGCAGGGCGCGCGCGTATGCCTCGGCGAGCGCGCTCGCGAGCTGCGCCTCGCTCACGCGATCGAGGTGCACCGTCGTGTAGCCCATGCGGCCCCAGCCGCCGGGGACAGGCTCGAAGGCGTGCGGCAGCGCGTCGCACACGGCCTGCTGCGCAGGGAGATCGAACAGGAGGTTCGCGGACGCGCCGTCGGGCGCCAGCGTCGCGAAGATGCGCCGCGAGGTGCGGAACGCGGCGCGATCGACGTGCGCGACCTCGTACGCGCCGTCGAAGGAGAGCGCGAGCTCGCGAAGCCGTCGTGCGCTCACCACGCTCCCCCCGCGCTCCTCGTGCGGCCGCAGGTCGCGCTCAGGGCCACTCCCAGATGCGGACCCCGCTTCGCGGACGCGAGGTCGATCGCGGCCGCGACGTGGCCGGAGTCGTGGCCGTCGCCGTGCGCGACGTCGTGGCCGTCGTCGTGCGCGGCGTCGTGGCCGTCGTCGTGCGCGCCGTCGTGGCCGTCGTCGTGCGCGACGTCGTGGCCGTCGTCGTGCGCGGCGTCGCGGCCGTCGTCGTGCGCGGCGTCGCGGCCGTCGTGCGTGGCGACGGCGTCGGCGGAGGCATCGGCGGAGTCGCAGGCGCGATCGTCGTCGTCGCGACCGAAGGTACCGCGACCGGGGGTGCCGCCACCGGGGGTGTCGGGATCGCCGGCATGGCGACCGGCGGCGGCGCGACCGGTGTCGTCGGAACCGGCGGCGGCGCGATCGGGGGGACCGACGGCTGCGCGACCGGTGTCGTCGCCACCGGCCGATTCGGCGTGGTGGGCGCCGCCGACGCCGGGGCAGGCGCGGACGGGGCTGCCTCGTCATCATCCGTCGCGAACACGGCCGCAAGACCACCGATGAGCACCGCGGCGAACACGAGCGCTGCCGCGCCGATCGTCTTCCCGAGGCCACTGGGCTCGGGACGGCTCGGTCGCACGAGCGAGACCGACTGGCTGTTGCCGGTCGAGGGCGCCGGAAGCGGGAGCGACGCGCTTTCGGTGATCACGTCGGTCTCGTCGTCGAGCGCGGCTTTGATCG
>JADZFZ010000085.1 GCA_020854145.1 Deltaproteobacteria bacterium
CGGCAACGGCAACGCGCCCTACGACGACGCGACGCTCGTCGTGTTGCGACGCGTCCCGATCACGAACGCAAAATAACGACAGGTGCTCCGAGGGTCGATCAGAACATCGAGCGGATGGATCGCAGAGCGCCGCAGCGTCGACAGCAAGGGCGCGACCCGAGGAACACCGAGTGGTATCTCGAGCGGGAGCGGACGCCGCTGCCGATGCTGCGCCGCCTGCGAGGCACTGCGTCGTGTTCCGAGCGACCCTCTCAGAACGACTGCGGTCGCAGCTCGGGCGGCGTGGTCCCGGGCTCCTGCTTCAGCGGGACGGCGACTCCGCCCTTCTCGAGGTGCTGCTTGTACACCTGCGCCCGCAGGTGCGCGCCGGCGAGCATCGTGATCACGCTCGCGGGGAACATGCCCACGCAGAAGAGCAACATGCCGATCATCACGATGAAGTAGTTGATGAGGGCGGTGAGGAGCTGGACCTTGAGGATGGTGCCCCACGAGATCTTCGCGAAGGCCATCACCTCCTTGAACTGCATGCCGGGCTTCATGTCGTCGGCGACCTCGACGCGTGTGACCGCCGAGTACGCGAAGATCCCGAGCACGAACGACAGGACCAGGAACACCAAGTAAAACACACCAATGCAAACCATCGCGCCGATGCCGAAGCCCGCCGACGCGGCCTGGCTGCCCGCCTCGCCGGCCCTGTGCGCGGCGCTCGATGCCGCCCCGCCCATGATGGCCCCGAACACCGCCACGAAGTAGGCGACGATCCCGAAGATCGCGAGCGGGATCATCCAGATGGTCTGCACCAGGAACGGCTTGAAGCCCGCGCTCAGCAGCTCACCGATGTTGTCGAAGCCGATCGGCGGAAGCGTCCGGTCGTCGCCCGCCACGATCCGCCGGAACGTGATCGCGAGCCAACCTCCGATGATCAGCTGGCCGAGCACCGGGATGAACATGGCGCTCAGCAGGGCGAGGCTCGCCATGAGCACCTTGCCCTTCCACTCCGGATCGTCGCGGAAGTAACCGTACGCTCGTCCCCACTCCATGACCGCTCATCCTCCTGCCGCCGCGCCCGTGAGACCGGCGACTGCACCTACGCTTCGCGAGCCCTCGTTCTGCCGCGAGACCCCTCCGCGCGCCACCCGACCCTCGGGGACAGGATCGACATGTACAACCTCCCGGGATCACGGCGTTCCTGGACGAGCAGTTCCATTCCGTCCTGGCTGGACGCAACGTCGTCGCACGTCGCCGCCGCGCCCCTGCACCGAGGCCGCGTCGCAGCCTGGAACCTCGACCGGACCCGGTCGCTCAGACGATGCGGAAGTAGTCCTTCAGCGTGCAGCGCCGCTCGCGCGTGAAGGTCCTGCACGTCGTCAGTCCTTCACCGGTCGGCGACGCGATCGTCCACGAAGTGTAGCCCTCGCCGCCCGCACCGATCCCCGCGAAGTTCGGCGCGTTCTTCACGAAGATGCTCGTGTTGATCGCACGCGCCATGCGCGAGAGGTTCTCGATGTTCGTCGAGTACATGACGGCCGTGTGACCGTAGCCGTGCTCCACGCGCTTCGCGCACGCGATGGCGGCGTCGACGTCGGACGCGCGAACGAGCCCCACGATCGGCATGAGCATCTCGTTCTGGACGAACGGGTGCTCCTCGTCGAGCTCCGCGAACAAGAGGCGCGTCGAGTCGGGGATGCTCTTTCCGATCGACTTCAAGAGCACGCTGGCGTTCTTGCCCACGAACCCGCGATTGATGTGCTTCTCCGCATCGAGCAGCGTCTTCTCGAGCGCCCGCACGTCCGCGCTCGACAGCAGGTACGCACCCTGCCGCACGAGCTCGTCCCGCAGCCGGTCGGCGATGTCGCTGACCGCGACGATCTCCTTCTCGTCCGTGCAGATGACGTTGTTGTCGAAGGACGCGCCCGCGATGATGCCGCGCGCCGCGCGCTGGAGGTCGGCCGTCTCGTCGACCACCACCGGCGGATTGCCCGGCCCGGCGCTCACAGCGCGCTTGCCCGACCGCATCGCCGCGCGCACGACCTCGCCGCCGCCCGTCACCACCACCAGCCGCACCCCCGGGTGCGTCATCGCCTTGCCCGCGCTCTCGACGGTCGGCTCCGCGATGCACGAGAGCAGGTTCGGCGGTCCACCGGCCGACTCGATCGCACCGTTGAGCAGGTCGATGTACCAGGCGCTCGTGCCTTTCGCGAGCGGGTGCACGTTGAAGAGCACCGCGTTGCCGCCCGCCACCATGCCGAGACCGTTGTTGATGATCGTCTCGGTCGGGTTGGTGCACGGGGTGATGGAGCAGATCACGCCGAACGGAGCCCGCTCCGTGATCATCAGCCCGTCGTCACCGGATGCGGCCACGGGCTCGAGAAACTCCGGCCCGGGCGTCTTGGTGATGGCGACCCGGTTCTTGACGAGCTTGTCCTCGACGCGCCCGAGCTTGGTCTCGTCGACCGCCCGGTTCGCCATCTCGTCGAGGTGTGCGAGCGCGACCTTGCGCATCGCGGCGACGACGTCGTAGCGCGTCGCGAGCGGCATCGCCTCGTACTGCTCGTACGCCTTGCGCGAAGCGGCGACTGCGTCGTCGAGATCCTCGAAGACGCCACGTCGCCCGTCGCGCCGATGGAACGCGGGCGCGCGCGCATCGGCGCGAGCGGCACTCGAGGGGCTCGTCCCCTTCTCCCCTCCAACGGGCGAAGGCCGGTGCGCTCCCGACGGCGACGCCGGAGTCGAGCTCGCATGGCCCGGCTGCCGCTGCGCGTTCGCCATCAAGCTCCCGCGCACGCGATCCACGACCGCGGCCACGATCTGCTCGATCGTCTCGTCGTTGATTTGCGGCATGGGCTACGGCCCCTACGCGTCCTTCGACTTGTCGTACCGCCGGTCGCCCGAGACCTCGACGGAGTCGACGATGGCCATGATCACCGCGTCGACGGGGCGGTCGCGCGTCACCACCGTCTGGCGCGCGCTCGAGCCGGATGCGTAGAGCACGACCTCTCCGACCCCCGCACCCACCGCGTCGACCGCGACGAGCGTAGGCCCCGAGGCTTTGCCCTCGAGGTCGCATCCCTTCAGCAGCAAGAGCTTGCTGCCGTCGAGCTGCGGGTCCTTGCTCGTCGCGACCACGGTCCCGATGACTCGGGCGAGCAACATGCGCGGCTACTTCTTTCCCGCGCCCTCCGCCAAGGCCGCGTCCTTGCGCCCGAGCGGCAGAACGAGGTCGATGTTTCCGTGCGGCCGCGGGATCACGTGCACGCTCACGAGCTCGCCGACACGTTCCGCCGCGCGTTGCCCGGCTTCGGTCGCCGCGCGAACCGCAGCGACGTCGCCGCGCACGATGGCCGTCACGTAGCCGCCGCCGATCTTCTCGTAGCCCACGAGCTCGACCTTGGCCGCTTTGACCATCGCGTCGGCCGCCTCGACCATGCCGACGAAACCCTTCGTCTCGATCATTCCCAGCGCATCCGCCATGACTCGCTCCGTTCGCTCGTTACCGATCGAGCTTCGTCTCGACCTGCCTACCGGAGACCGACGCGAGGACCGCACGCGCCGCTTCGGCGGCTGCGTCGATCTCCGCCTCGGGCCCGCTGAGATACAGCCGCCCGAACGCTCCGTAGGGTTGAATGTTCACCAGAAAGATTCGCGCGGCCTTCTCCGCCTCGTTCGCCGCGAACGACACGTAGCCGGCCGGGTCGGTCTCCAGGATGAAGAGCGACTGGCCCGGCAGGATCATCATCCCCGCGGAAGAGCGGTTGATGATCTGCGCCTGGTACGCCTCGATGCTCCGGATGATCTGGTTGGTCACGAGCTTCGGCGCGAGGCGCTGGCTCTCCGTGACGCCGAGCGCATCGAGCACCGCCCGCCCCGCCGTCATCACTTGTCCCTTGTCGTCGCCATGCACCTCGAGCAGGCCGTACGCACGCTCGACGACCTGCACCGCGGGCGCGACCTTCGCCGCCTTCAGCGCCACGTCGGTGACGCGGTTGATCGCGATCCCGGGCGCAATCTCGATCCACAGCGACGCCTGTCCCGGGACCGGAAGGAATCCTCTGGCCGTCTTGCCGATGAACGACGCGAGCTGCGGCTGGAGGCTGTCGAGGAACGTGAAGGTGCGGAGCTCGATCGACATGGAGCGCGGCGACGCTACCAAAGCGTCGCGCGCGTTTCTAGTCCTGCGTGGCCGGCGGGGGCTCGGCTCGCCCGACGCTCGGAATCAGAACGCGAGATTCAACAGGTCGATGCGAACCTCGGTGCCGCCGGCACGAATGCCGAGCTGAGCGAGCGTCGCTTGCTCGCGCGCCGAGTACAGACCGGTGACCGAGATGTTCGGCACGCCGACGCCCAGTGAGAATCCTCGGTCCGCGCGCGCGCTGACGAGGGCTCCTCCGACGAGCCCCGGCCGTCGCGTCCGAGACGGGCGCCGCAGGCGCGACTGAGGCCCGGTCGAGCCCCCGGTCGCTCCCGCACCGCCGCCTGCCGGAGGCGTCTCCGGTGCCGGAGCTGCCCCGCCGCCCGACTCTCCCGCGCCTGCGCCCGAATCCGTGGGGCGCTCGATGCGCGTGTCGCCGCCGCCCTCGGCCTCTTCGGCCGCCTCGAGCTCCGCACCCTCCTGCGCCTCTTCGTCCTCTTCGCCTTCGTCCTCGTCGCCCTCGGGGTCGTACGAGGTCGCGTTGAGCACGAGGATCGTCGTCGGGATGACGAGCGCCACGCCGAGGGCGAGGCTCGCCACGGAGAGCTCGGCCTGATCGGCGTCTTCCAGGAAGAAGCCACCGACGCCCCCACCCGCGGCACCGAGCAACGGGAACACGATGTACGCCCAGGCCGCATCGACGCCGGCGGCGGCCTCGATCAGCAGGACGGTCTCGGCGCCGAGCAGCGCACAACCGGCGATGCCCTTGCCCGTGGGCGAGAGGTCGTCGCCCATGACGCTGACGGCCTGGGCCGACGCAGGTGACACATCCGCGACGAGCAGCGCAGCGGCTACCGAACCGGCGACGATGGTTGCGCGACGCAAGCCAGACCTCCTCGAAAGTGCCGGTCGTGTACCACGCGCTTCCGGCCATCGCCAAGCTCGCGGCCGTCCCCGAGAGCCAGGCTGGAGCGTGTGTTGCGCGACGGTTGCCGCACATTCACGCCCTTCGCTCGACGCTCGGGCGTGTTGCGATTTCGCCGTCGCCCGCTCACGCGGGCTCGGGCTCACTCGGAATTCACGCCCTTCGCTCGACGCTCGGGCGTGTTGCGACCTCGCCGTCGCCCCGCTCGCGCGGGCTCGGGCTCACTCGGAATTCACGCCCTTCGCTCGACGCTCGGGCGTGTTGCGATTTCGCCGTCGCCCGCTCGCGCGGGCTCGGGCTCACTCGGAATTCGCACGCTTACGGCCGACGCGAGAAGGTTTCCGGCTCGCGGGGATGAATGCCGATTCATTTTCGCTTTGACAGCCTCGCCGCGGCCCACTACCAGACGTCGGCACTCGCGAAGGGAGGCCCCATGGCATTCGAGGACAAGGTCGTCATCACGTGCGCGCTCACCGGCGTGCTCGCCAACCGGTCCCAGTGCCCGGCCATCCCCTACACACCGGCGGAGATCGCGGACGAGGCCAAGCGCGCCTACGACGCCGGCGCCGCGGCGGTGCACATCCACGCGCGCACCGACTCGGGGCAGCCGACGTTCGACCCCGCCACCTTCGCCCAGATCAAAGACGAGATCCGCAAGCGCTGCCCGATCATCCTGAACTTCTCGACCGGCACGATCCTCGACGACGTCTCGCAGCAAGCGGCGTACGTGCGCGCGTCGCGGCCCGAGATCGCCGCGCTCAACATGGGCACGATGAACTACTCGAAGTACTCGCCCAAGCGGAAGAGCTTCGCCTTCGACATGGTCTTCCCGAACACCTACGAGAAGATCATCAAGCTGCTGACGGCGATGAACGAGGCGGGCGTGAAGCCCGAGCTCGAGTGCTTCGACACGGGTCACACGCACGGCATCTGGCCGCTCCTCGACATGGGCGTGCTGAAGCCGCCGCTGCAGTTCTCCTTCATCGTCAACGTGCTCGGCGGCATCCCCGGCCACGTCGAGTCGCTCCAGCTGCAGACGAAGCTCATGCCGCCCGGCTCCCAGTGGGAGGTCATCGGGATCAGCCACGGGCACTGGCGCATGCTCGCCACCGCGCTCGTGCTCGGCGGCAACATCCGCACGGGCCTCGAGGATCACCTCTATCTCCCCAACGGGACCATGGCCAAGGGCAACGGCGAGCTCGTCGAGGTCGCCGCCCGCATGTCGCGCGACATCGGCCGCGAGCCCGCCACCGTCGAGGAAGCGCGCAAGATCCTGGCGCTCGACGAGCTCCCGGCGGGGCGCGAGGCCGCCGCCGACGTCGCGCGTCTCTTCGGCGGCTCCGCAGCCGGCTCGACGAGCGCACCGGCGCCCGCCACCTCCGAGACTGCGGCGGGCGCGCGATGACCGCCGCCGCGCCCGGCTTCTCCACGCTGCGCTACGAGGTCGCCGACGCCGTCGCGACGATCACCCTCGCGCGCCCCGAGCGCCGCAACGCGTTGTCACCCGTCGTCGTCAACGAGCTCCTCCACGCGCTCGACGCCGCGAAGGCCGACCCCGCCGTCCGCGTCGTCGTCCTCACCGGCGAAGGGAAAGCCTTCAGCGCCGGCGGCGACCTCGGCGGGATGTCGGGCGGCGACTCGCCGCTCGAGATGAAAGGCGACTTCGCCGACCTGCTCCTCGCATTCACCACGCTCGGCAAGCCCACCGTCGCGCGCGTCCAGGGTCACGCCCTCGGCGGCGGCCTCGGCATCGTCGCCTCCTGCGACATCGCCATCGCAGCCGAGAGCGCCGAGCTCGGCACACCCGAGGTCAACGTCGGCCTCTTCCCCGTCCAGATCATGGTCGTGCTCGCGCGCGTCATGCCGCGGCGCCCGCTGGTCGAGATGATCCTCACCGGCAAGAAGGTCCCTGCACGCGAAGCCGAACGTCTCGGCCTCGTCACCCGCGCCGTCGCCGACGCCGAGCTCGATTCCCACGTCGCCAAGACCGTCGACATTCTCCGCTCGAAGTCGCCCACCACCGCCCGCCTCGGCCTCGCCGCATTCCACCGCCACATCGATTCGCCCCTCCCCGATTCCCTGCCCGAGCTGCGCACCCTCTTCTATCAGCTCGTCGCCACCGAAGACGCCCGCGAAGGCATTCTCGCCTTCCTCGAGAAACGCCCCCCCACCTTCGCCTGGGGACAGGATCGACGTTCTTAACCTCTCGCAATCGCACGCCTTCTAGACGAGCAGTTCCAATCCCTCGCGGGCGCCCCGCGATTGACCCCCAACGCCCCCTCAAGGCCCGCGACTGAACAAGTCATCCAAGATTGATGATCTTCACCCCCCGTTGGGGGGTGAAGATCCATCGGATCGATCGCGTTGATCTTCACGCGGGCCCTCAGAGGGCGAATTCGCCCCGATTGTGCCCTCGAAGCTGGTGACTCAATGGACATGAACGAGCTCGTCAAGGACCTCGAAGCACGCCGCGAGCGCATTCGCGCCATGGGCGGCCCCGACAAGGTCGCCAAGCAGCACCAACGCGGCAAGCTCAGCGCCCGCGAGCGCTTCGCGCGATTCTTCGACGACGGAGTGTATTTCGAGGTCGGGATGCACGGCACCCAGATGGGCATGTTCGCGGGCCCCGACGGCAAGGACAAACCGCCCGCGGACGCCGTTGTCTGCGGCTTCGGCAAAGTCGACTCTCGAATGGTCTGCGCCGTCGCCTACGATTTCACCGTCAAAGGCGGAAGCATCGGGATGACGGGCGAGACCAAGGTCGCCCGAATGCGCGAGATTGCCCTCCGCGGCCGTTGGCCCATCGTCTGGTTCATCGACTCCGCCGGAGCTCGAATCGACCCCGGTGGCGCCACGCGCGATCAGGTCTCGATGTTCGCCGGAAGCGGCTATCTCTTCCGCGAGCAGATCACCCTCTCGGGCGTCGTTCCCCAGGTGGCCGCGATGGTGGGCCCCGGCGCCGCAGGCACCGCCTACATCCCCGGCCTCGCCGATTTCGTCCCGATGGTCAAAGGCATCGGCTCGATGGCGCTCGCGGGGCCTCCGCTCGTGAAAGCCGTCACGGGCGAGGACATCGCCGAGCAGGAGCTCGGTGGGTCCAAGGTCCACTCCGAGAAGAGCGGCGTCGCCGATCTCGAGGTCGCCTCCGACGACGAGGCCATCGCCGTCACCAAACGCTACCTCTCCTATTTCCCGTCTCATTGTCAGGACCAGCCGCCGCGATTGCCGGTCACGGACCCCATCGACCGTCGTGAAGAGTCGCTGCTGACGCTCCTGCCGGAGTCGAATCGCAAGCCGTACGACATGTACAAGCTGATTCGCGCCGTCGTCGACCACGGCGAGATCTTCGACATCAAGCCGAGGTTCGCTCGCAACATCATCACCTGCCTCGCGCGCATCGGCGGCCGCAGCGTCGGGATCTTGGCCAATCAACCCGCCTACCTCGGCGGCATCATCGACAGCGACGCGAGCGACAAGGCCGCCAAGTTCATGCAGGCGTGCGACGCGTTCAACGTGCCGCTGGTCTTCCTCCAGGACGTGCCCGGATTCATGGTCGGCTCCAAGGTCGAGCACGGCGGCATCATTCGCCACGGCGCCAAGATGCTCCACGTCATGAGCTCGGCGACCGTCCCCAAGATCAGCGTCGTCGTACGCAAGGCCTATGGAGCCGGCTACTACGTGATGTGCGGTCGCGCCTACGAGCCCGACTTGCTCGTCGCGTGGCCGACCGCCGAGATCTCCGTGATGGGCGCCGAAGGGATGCTCGGCATCGCCTCGCGCAAGCTGTTCGGCGACATGGAGGCTCCTCCCGAGATGAAGGAGATGATCCTCGGCAAGATCCGCGAGGAGATCGACATCTACAAGAGCGCCGGCTGGGGCTACGTCGACGAGGTCATCGACCCTCGCGACACGCGCCGCGCCATCGCCTGGGGCCTCGAGCTCTCCGCCCACAAGCAGGTCGAGCGACCCTGGCGAAAGCGGTCGATCATCCCCGTCTGACGCTCGGGCTTTCGACCCGCCCGTTCAGTCCACCTCCGACCAATCGGGCGACGCGGCGAACGCGGCGTGAATCAGGCCCACGTGCGAATAGGCCTGCGGGAAGTTGCCCCACATCCGACGCTCGATCGGATCCCAGTCTTCCGACAGGAGCCCGATCTCGCCGACGGCGTCGTCGCACGCGTGTCTCATCAACGATCGCGCCTCTTCCGTACGACCCAGCCTCGCCAGGGCCTCGACCAGCCAGAACGTGCAGATGACGAACGCTACGCTCGGAGTGCCGAGCCCGTCGTCGGCTCGATATCGCCTCAGCCAGCCTCTCAGCCCGAGCTCGCGCTTCACGACGTCCACCGTCCCGTGGAGGCGCGAATCGCCCGGCCCGAGGAATCGCAGGCTCACCGCCTGCAGCATCGCCGCGTCGATCTCGCGACCACCGTGGCTACCCACGAAGGCTCCGATCTCCTCGCTCCACGCATTCGCGATCAGCTCCTGCCTGATTCGAGACGCAGCCTCCGACAGCGCCGCCGCCTTGTCCGGATCGCGCCGCTCGGCGAGCCTCGCCGCACGATCGGCTGCCGCCCAGCACATGAGCGACGAGAACGACTGCGGCTCCCATTCGTTCCGGTACTCCCAGATCCCGGCGTCCGGGATCCCCGACACCGCGATGGCCTTCTCGGCCAGCCCGATCACGAGGCGTTCCACCGCCTCGGACCGCTCGCCGGCGAATCGATGGTCGTGGAACAACGGAGACAGCGCCAGGACCATCTCGCCGTAGATGTCGTTCTGCCGGTGGGTCGCCGCCGCATTGCCGACACGGACGGGGCCCTCCCCGCAATACCCCGTCCATCCAGCCAATTGCCGTTCCTCCAGATCCGAGCTCCCATCGATCCGGTAGAGGGGAAGCAGATCCAGCGCCGGGGCCGCCGACGCGACGTCGAGCAGGTATCGCAGGAACCCTTCCCGCTCCTCGAAGTGGCCCAACAATCGGAACGCACCGAGCGCGTAATAGGCGTCGCGCAACCAGCAATACCGGTAGTCCCACGTCCGCCCGCTGCCAGGGGACTCGGGTAACGACGTCGTCACCGCCGCGACGATGGCGCCCGTGTCCTCGAAGCAGTGGAGCTTCAGCGCCAGCGCGGAGCGAATCACCTCGCGCTGCCACCAAGGCGGCAGCGCACAATGCTTCACCCACTGCCGCCAATACCGCACCGTCTGCTCCCGGAACCGATGGCACAGCGGCGCCAGCGGCTCCTCCACGGGCGCGCCCCACGTGAACACCAGATGTCGCCGCTCCGTGAGCGCGAACGGGCGCCCATCCAGGTACGAGAGCGGCACGTCCGTGGTGAGCCGCACGTCGGCGTCGAAGCCGAGATACGAGACGTGATGGGAGCCCACCTGGCGCCGCGGGCGCGATTGGCTCCATCCGAGCACCGGGTCGCAGACGACGCGAATCCTCGGCGCACCTTCGATGGGCTCCACCACCCGGAAGATCTGCGTGGGACGGAAGCTTCGTTCGTGCTGGATGAATCGCGGTGCGAAGTCGATCACGCGAAACGAGCCGTCGGCGCCGCGGAACGTCGTCTCCACGACGTTGGTGTTCTCGACGTACCGCAGCGCGCCCTGACTCCCATCGGCAGGGCCCACCACGAACGCGCCACCTCGCGTCTCGTCCAGCAACGCGCCGAACACGGGCTCGCCGTCGAAGCGCGGCATGCAGCACCACACGACGCCTCCGCCGGCATGGACGAGCGCCGCGTACTGACAGTTGCCGATCAGCGCAAGCTCCTCGAGTCGCATGCCCGACGGCTAGCACATAGTGCTTGGAGCTCCAATCTTCTCGTGCTACGCAGGTTCCGATGACGCGACGGCTCAAGATCGCGGTCGTCGTGGTCCTGGGGCTGGCCGCGCTGACGGCCGTCGCGTACGCGGTCGTCACGCGGACGACCCGCAGCTGGGCCGAGCGCGACCTCGAGCTGCGCGCCCAGCTCGCCGTCACCAGCGCACGCCGCGGGCTCAGCCGTGCGTGGCGGGCCGACGACCGCGAGGCGCTCGCGGACGTTCTGGCCGACGTCACCCGCGACATCCGAATCATGGGCGCCGCCGCCTGCAGCCCGACGGGCTCGTCCGTCGCGACCACGGAGTCGTACCCGCCGTCGCTGCCGTGCTCGCGTCTGGCGTCCAGGATCCCCCGCTCGGCCCTGGGAGACGCGACGTCGCTCGAGCCCTTGCACGAGACCACCGACATCCACGGGGGATCCGTTCACCTCAGCGCCCTCCCCTTCCGCGACGGATCGTCCATGCTGGGCTTCGTCGTGCTGGTGCACGATCTCTCGTTCGTCGCCCGCAGGGAGACTGCCGCTCGCACGCTTCTGCTCGCGGCCTTCGTCGTCCTCGCGATCGCCGGCGCCTTCCTCACGTGGTTGGCCGGCCGGATGGCGCGCCGCGACTGGACCCGCGAGCTCCGTCGCGTCCTCGCCGGCGAGGAGGACCGCCCCGAGTACGCCCCGCTGCTGCGCGACGTGCGCGAACTCGTCTCTCGCATGGTCGTCGAGTCGGACGCGGACGCGACCGGAGGCCGCTGGACTCCCGAGCGCCTTCGCGCCGTGATGCACCAGCGGATGCACGGGGAGCGGCTCATCGTGCTGGCGAATCGCGAGCCGTACGTGCACCAGCGCGACGCCAGCGGCGCGTTGACGGTTCTGCACCCCGCGAGCGGCCTCGTCACGGCCCTCGAGCCCGTCATGCGGGCGTGCTCCGGCGTCTGGGTCGCGCACGGCAGCGGCAGCGCGGACCGAGAGACCACGGACACCTCGAATCGGGTGCGCGTCCCGCCGGGCGAAGAGTCGTTCCTCCTGCGCCGGGTGTGGCTCGGGGAGGAGCAGGAGCAGGGCTACTATTACGGGTTCGCGAACGAAGGGTTGTGGCCGCTCTGTCACCTCGCGCACACGCGTCCGACCTTCCGCTCCGACGATTGGCAGCACTATCGGGCGGTGAATCGACGATTCGCCGAGGCCGTCGCGGAGGAATCGGATTGCGACGATCCCATCGTGCTCGTCCAGGACTACCACTTCGCGCTCGTGCCCCGAATGCTGCGCGAGATCCTCCCGCGCGCGACGATTCTCTCCTTCTGGCACATCCCCTGGCCGAACGCGGAGCGCTTCGGAATCTGCCCGTTCCGCGAGGAGATCCTCGAGGGCCTGCTCGGCTCCAGCATCCTGGGATTCCACACGCGCCAGCACTGCGGCAACTTCCTCGATTCCGTGGACGCCTATCTCGAGTCGCGCGTCAATCGCGCGGAGCAAACCGTCGTGCAGCACGCCCGCGAGACGCTCGTCCGGCCGTATCCAATCTCCATCGAGTGGCCCCCACGCCTCGGCCCCGCAGTCCCGTCCCCGACCGAATGCCGGGCTCGGGTGCTCGACGAGCTCCGGCTCCCCGCCGACGCGCTGATCGGCGTGGGTGTGGACCGGCTCGACTACACCAAAGGCATCGAAGAGCGATTGCTGGCGGTCGAGAGGCTCCTCGAGCGGGAGCCTCCGCTCGTCGGACGATTCACCTTCGTTCAGCTCGCCGCCCCGAGCCGGACGCGCATCTCGCGTTACCGCGAGCTCGACGAGCGCGTCGAGGCGCTCGTCACCCGAATCAACGAGCGCTTCGCGTCGGGCACGTACCGCGCCGTCGTCTACTTGCGCGAGCACCACGAGCCCGACACGGTGCAGCGATACTATCGAGCCGCAGACGTGTGCTACGTCAGCAGCCTCCACGACGGGATGAACCTGGTCGCCAAGGAGTTCGTCGCGGCGCGCGACGACGAGCGCGGGGTCCTGGTGCTCTCGCACTTCACCGGAGCGGCGCGCGAGCTGACGGAGGCGCTGATCGTCAACCCGTACGACATCGAGGAGGCGAGCGGAGCGCTCTCGCTCGCCCTTCGAATGCCGAGCTCCGAGCAGGCGCTGCGCATCCGCGCGATGCGCGAGCTGCTCGCGGAGCTGAACGTCTATCGGTGGGCGGGACGGATGTTGCTCGACGCCGAGCGGCTTCGGAGACGGGAGCGGTTGACCGGTCGGATCTCCACGAGTTGGCAGGCTCTCGCGGTCGAGCGATGAGGCATGTGCTGTCCAACGGCGGGCGCGAGATCCTCGCGCAGATGGCGTGGTCGAAGGTGCTCCTCGGCTTCGACTTCGACGGCACGCTCGCACCGATCGTGACCGATCCCGCCGCAGCCACGATGCCCCGAGCGCACCGGGCGCGTCTCGTCGCCGTCGCGCAGCGCTATCCGTGTGTCGTCGTCTCGGGGAGGTCGCGTCTCGACGTCGCTGCCCGCGTCGAAGGCGTCACCCTCGTGGGCGTGATCGGCAATCACGGTCTCGAGCCCGGACGCGGCCTGCGCCGCCTCGAACGCATGGTCCGCACGTGGCTGCCCTCGCTGCGCTCGGCCCTGTCTCCGATCCCTGGCGTCGCGATCGAGGACAAGGGCTGCTCCCTCGCGGTGCATTACCGCCGGAGCCGGGCAAAGCGTCACGCGCGCGATTGCATCCTGCGGGCGATCGCGGAGCTGCCGGACGCCGCTCGCGTCATCGGCGGCAAATGTGTCCTCAACGTCCTGCCGCCGGGCGCGCCGCACAAGGGCACCGCCGTCGAGGCGGCACGTGTGGCCGCGTCCGCGGATACCGTCGTGTACGTGGGCGACGACGAGACCGACGAAGACGTCTTCGCGCTCGAGAGCCCGGGAAGGTTGCTCGGTGTGCGCGTCGGACAATCGGCGCGCTCGCAAGCGTCGTATTACCTCCGCAACCAGCGCGAGGTCGCCGACCTCCTCGACGTCCTCGTCGATCTGCGGCCGAGCGCGCAGAGCCACCGCCGGGACGTCTGACCCGTGATCGATCCGGCCGACCCCGACGACGAGCGCACGCTGGGCCCCACGCTGGCCCTGCTCCGCAGGCTCTGGGCGCTCGATCACGCCCTCGAGAGCGGCTCCAAGCGCATGTTGCGCGAGCTCGGGCTGACGGCACAGCAGCGCTTCGTCCTTCGGCTGGTGGGCCGATTCCCCGGGATCACTCCGAGCCGTCTCGCGGCCATGCTGCAGGTCGACCCGGGAACTCTCTCGGCGGCCCTGCGTCGTCTCGAGCGCCGGAAGCTCGTCGCGCGACGGCGCGACGAGCGCGACCATCGACGTGTCCACCTCGGGCTCACACGAGAAGGCAGGGCGCTCGACGTGCCGGTCGAGAGGACCGTGGAGCGTGGGATCGAGCGCGTGCTCGCGACCACGCCCCGCGCGGAGATCGACGTCGCCGACCGCGTGCTCCGTAGAATCGCCGAGGCCCTCCTGCGGACGTTCGACGACGCGTGATCAGCTCGGAGCGGCCTCGTCGCGCAGCACGCGAACCATCTGCAGGGGAATCGCCGTGTGGACCCCCTCGTCGGCGAATCGACGCAGGATTCGCAGATTGATGGATTGCTGGCGATCCATGAATACGGCCTGCTCGCGCGACAGCACGAAGTACACGCATTCACAATCCAGCGAATAGGCGCCGAATCCCTTGAAGTGGGCGCGGTCGAACCGGACGCCTTCCTCGGCCTCGATGCTCTCGCGACAGATGGCCACCGCGCGCTCGATCTTCTCCGGTGAGGTGTCCCCGGCTATCCCGAGCGTCAGCACCACGCGCCGCTCCTCCATGCGCCGGAAGTTGCGAATCGTGTTTCCGGCGAGCTTCGCGTTCGGGAAGATCACCTGCTCGCCGCTGAGCGCGACGATTCGCGTGGATCGGACCCCGATTCGCTCGACGGTGCCCTGCACGTCGCCGACGACCACGAAGTCGCCGAGGTCGAACGGTCGATCGAAGTAGAGCGCGAGCGACGCGAACACGTCGCCCAGCACGTTCTGCACTGCCAGCGCTGCGGCGACGCCGCCGATCCCCAGGCCCGCCACGAGCGCGTCGATGCGAACTCCGAGGTTCGCGAGGATCAACAGGACGATGACGCTCCAGACGGCGACACGGAGCGCGAACGTCAGCCCTGCCGCCACGGTCGCGCCGCCCGACCGCTCCTGACGTTTCGCCCACGCGTCGAGCGCGGCTCGACCGATGGCCTGGACCCAGAGGCCGAGCTGTGTGGCGAGCGCGACCATGAAGCACGCGTCGAGCACACGCCGCGGAGTCGCGGGCAGCAGCAATAGATGGCTTCCGCCCACGACGGCGAGCACGACGACCAGGAGCGCGTTGGTCGCCTTCGTCGGTACGGCGACGATGTCGTCGAACCCGTTCTTCGAGCGCTCGGCCAATCGGACGAGCCGTGCCACGACGACCCGACGAAAGACGAAGAAGGCAGCGACGAGCGCCGTCGCCCCGAGGAGCGCGAGAATCCAGCGCCAGATTGGATTGCCGAGCGCCGTGGTGCTCAGCCAGGGAAAGTGCTCCAGCATTCTCCGACCCGCGTCCGAGCGCTACGGGGCTCCTTCGCAGGTCCCGCCATTGCAGATCGCTCGCTCCGGCGGCGGGGTGCAAGCGCAGACGGCACCTCCGCACCCCTGCGATTGGTAGGCTCGAACGAGCGCGTTCAATTGTGCCGGCGACGCGCCGACGTGGTGGGCGAGGTAGCAGCCGACCTCCGGACAAAGGGGAGACGATCCGACGACGCACTCTTCGTCGGCGGTGCATCCCGACATGTCGTAGACGGCTGCCTGGATGCGCGCCTGCAGCTGCTCGCAGGTCTCGGTGACGCAGAACGGTTGGTCGCACCCGCAGGCATCGACGAAGCACTCGCAGTCGATGGCGCAGGTGTACGGGCACAGCGAACGTGTCGCGGGGCATGCGCCGCAGACCCCGTCGTTGCAGGAGAACGTGTCCGGAGGCGGCGGGCAGCGACAGGCGGTGCCTTCGCCACAATCGAGGGCATTGTACTCGTCCTCGTAGGACATCATCTCGTCGAGGAAGTAGCCCGTCGTGAAGTAGACGTGGCACGCGCCTTCGGGGCACGTCGGGCTGAGACGCGACGCGCACTCGTACGAGGTCTCGCAATACGCCGCGTCCTCGCGCGAGAACCGCAAGTCCTCCGTCACCACGTCGCACGTGCGCGGCGGGCCGGCGTCCGTGTCGGCGTCGGGACCGCCGTCCGGGCCGGAATCCGCAGACGCGTCGGGTGCCGCATCGGGACCGGCATCGCCGGGACCGCCCTCCGCAGACGCGTCGGGCGGCGGCGGCGGCGGCGGTGTCGGCGGTGTCGGCGGTGTCGGCGGTGGCATCGGTGGCGGCGTCGGCCCGAGGTCGATTCGGCCTGCGTCCCCGGCCGGTCCCGAATCCGTGGGCTCGGCGCCGTCGTCGTCGCCGCATCCGGCGAACAGCGCAAGCGCCAGTGCAGTCCCGAAGCCCATTCGCGCGAAGCAGGTCCGACCCGGCATCGCCGAAGCATAGCTGCAGGCACCTCACTGGGTCGACGATTGCTCCGCGGCGCTCTCGGTCTCTGCCGCCGCTGGCGAGATCGTCGCCGGCAGCAGGAGCCTGCCGACCGCGAGGCCCGCCACCCCGGCGACCGCGGACGCCGCCAGGATGGCGAGCTTCGACACCTCCAGCAGCGGACCCGTCCGGAACGCGAGCTGCGCCACGAAAAGCGCCATCGTGAACCCGATCCCGGCCACGACGCCGACGACCAGCACGTGCGACCAGAGGACACCCGAAGGCAACGCTGCCACTCGCAGGCGCACTGCAATCCAAGAGAATGCCATGACGCCGATTGGTTTTCCGAGAGCGAGGCCGATGGCGACTCCGACCAACACGCGTACGTCGTCGCCTTCGAGTCGGGCGCCGCCGATACGAACACCGGCATTGGCGAGCGCGAAGAGCGGCATGATCACGAATGCCACCGTCCCGTGGAATGCGTGCTGCAATCGCTCGACGGGAGACACCGCTTCTCGGCGCGCGCGATTCAACGCGTCCAGGTGCGGAAGGAAATCGCGCTCGTCCGCGTCCAGGCGTGCGCGAACCGACGCAAGTCGCTCCTCGGCGTCGGCGACGAATCCCTCCGGCCCGTACCAGGCACGAACCGGCGTCAGCAGCCCGACCGCCACGCCGGCGATGGTGGGATGGACTCCCATCGCGAGCGCGCCCGCCCACGCGACGACCGATGGCGCGACATAGGCCCATGGCGAGCGCACCCCGATCCGCTGCATCACCACGATGGCGGCCAGCCCAACGACGGCGATGGCGGCGCCCGTGAGCGAGATTCCCGACGAGTAGAAGATCGCGATCACGAGTATCGCGCCCACGTCGTCGATCACGGCGAGCGCGAGCAGCAGGATGCGCAGCGCAGGCGCGACGCGTTTGCCGAGCAGCGCGAGGACACCCACGGCGAATGCGATGTCGGTCGCCATCGGGACGCCCCAGCCCGACTGCGAATCGCGCCCCACGTTGAGCGAGAGGAAGAGGGCTGCTGGAATCGCCATGCCCCCGAGCGCGCCGGCCAGCGGTAGCGCTGCGCGGCGCAGGTCCGACAGCTCACCGTGGTGGATCTCGCGTCGAATCTCCAGGCCGACGACGAAGAAGAAGACCGTCATCAAGCCGTCGTTGATCCAGAAGTGCAGATCGCGCTCGATGGACCACGGCCCCAGGGAGATGCCCAACGGCGTGTGCCACAACGCTTCGTAGCTCGCGCTCCAGGGCGAGTTCGCCCACCCCAGCGCGATGGCCGTCGTCACGAGCAGGACCAGCCCGCTCGCCGCCTCGATGTGGAGGAATCGCTCGACGGGCGCAATCGCCCGGCGAACCGCGTTGCGCGCGGGCGCCCACGATTCGGGCGGCCCCTTGCGGGTGTTCCCAGAAGGAGACTGGTTTTCGACGGACACGGCTTCCTCGGGTGGCAACCGTGGGAATCGCCACGGCCGAACATCGACCGCCGGCGCACCGTGCGACGGACGGTCGGACATTCGGCGGCGGCCCGACCAGCCGAGGAGCCTGCGGCTCTCGCCGCACCCTTGGAGGCAGGCTGTTATCCGACGAAGGGAGCTGGGTCAATCCAGCACGACGCCCGTGCCGGTCGCTGGGGCAAAACGCCTCGCGCGGGGCGAAGTGTCCGTGCCACCCGTGCGCGCCCGAGGCGATGCCGCAGCGAGCGAGTTGGCATCCCGCCTGCTCAGCACGAGGCGCGTTGACCGCGCGCAGGCGGTCGAGATCGAACCGGGCGAGTAGGACCCACGTCCGGTGCGCGGTGAGGCGATATGACGAAGACCCACGAGCGCATCACCTCGCCGACGCAGTCGAAGCCGCCCCGCCGACCTCGATGAACGCGACTCCTTTTCGCTGATCTCGATTGCCTGCGCCGGTCACCGCGCCCTGCCCGGACGTCGCCGTGACGCGGCGAGCTGGGCGCTCGACGGGAGCGAGCGTCAGTCGTCGCCTTCGGATCCCTCCTGCTTCCAGCGCTCGAGCTTGCGATACAGCGTCTTGCGGTCGACGCCCAGGATCCTGGCGGCTTCCGACCGTCGGCCGCCCGCGGCGCCCAATACGTGGAGCACGTAGCGGCGCTCGACCTCGTCCAGCGTCACCAGCTCCGTGGGCGCCTCGGCCGTCACGAGCACGTGGGACGGTCGATAATCGCGAACGCGCGCCGGCAGGTCGTCCGCCGTCACGTGGTCGAACCTGGCCAATGCGACGGCACGCTCCATACAATTCGCCAGCTCTCGGACATTCCCCGGCCACTGATAGGCCAGCAGCTTCCTCGCGGCTTCGGTCGATATCTCGCGAACGCCTTTGCGCGCGCGCGCCGACGATTGCCGGAGGAGCTCGTGTGCGAGCAACAGGACGTCGGTCCCGCGCGCACGGAGCGGCGGCAGCTCGATCTGGATGACGTTCAGCCGGAAATAGAGATCCTCGCGGAATCGGCCGTCTTGCACCTCCGCTTCGAGGTCGCGATGGGTGGCCGCGATCACGCGGACGTCGAGGTCGACCTCGGATTCGCTCCCGACGGGTCGAATCCTCCGCTCCTGCAGGGCGCGCAGCAGCTTCACCTGCATTCCCAGCGGCATGTCGCCCACCTCGTCGAGGAACAGAGTTCCCCCCTTGGCGGCCACCAGCAGGCCGGCGCGCGACGAGCGCGCGTCGGTGAACGCCCCACGCGCATGACCGAAGAGCTCGCTCTCGAGGAGATGCTCTGGCACCGCTGCACAGTTGAGCGCGACGAAGGGACCGCCACCGCGCGGGCTGCTGCGGTGCAGCGCGCGCGCCGCGAGCTCCTTGCCCGTTCCGCTCTCGCCGGTGATCAGCACCGTCGCTTCCGAGTCGCCGATTCGCCGCAGCAGATCGAACACCTTCTTCATGGGCGGGCTCTCGCCGAGGAGGTCGTCGCAACGCGAGCTGCTCGCGAGCGCTTCCTCGAGGCGCCGCACCTCGTCGCGCAGCCGCGCGTGCGCCACGGCCCGCTCCAGAGCGAGCGAGATGGCGTCCAGGTCGAACGGCTTGGTGACGAAGTCGTAGGCGCCCGCGCGGATCGCCGACACCGCGGTGTCCAGGCTCCCGAATGCGGTGATCACGATCACCGGCAGCCCGGGTCTGATCTCCAGCGCCCGCCGGCAGAGCGTGATCCCGTCCATCCCCCGCATCCGCAGATCGGTCACGAGCACGTCGATCCCGCGATCGCGCAACACCTCCAGCGCGTCGTCGCCGCGCGCCGCAGTCGTCACCTCGAAACCGCGGTGCCCGAGCGCGCGACCGAGGACCTCGCAGGTCGTCTCGTCGTCGTCGACGAGGACGATTCTTCCTTTCTCGCTCACGCCGGAGCTCCCGTGGGCAGGACGACGGTGAAACGAGTCCCGGTCGTCGGTCGACTCTCCACGGCGATGGTTCCACCGTGCTCCGCCACGATGCCATACGCGACGGACAGACCCAGACCCGTGCCCTCCCCCACGTCCTTGGTCGTGAAGAAAGGCTCGAACACGTGCTCGCGGACGTCCTCCGGCATCGGCGGCCCGTCGTCGTGGACCGTCAGCTCGGCCCGATCGTCCCGCTGCGAGATGGCGACCTCGACGTGCCCCTCGGGGGGGACCGCCTGAATCGCGTTGACCACGAGATTCGTGACGACCTGCTGGATGTGCCGGGGATCGACGAATGCCAGCACCGGCTCCTCCGAGGCGGCGACGCGGAGATCCACGCCCCGGCGTGCCGCCAGGGGCCGAAGCAGCTCGACGACCGATTGCACCAGCGGGCCGAGCGCCTCCATCTGCTTGCTCGGTGCGCCGCGGCGCGCGAACTGGAGCAACTGCTGGAGGATCGTGGTCATCCGATTCGCCTGCTCGCCGATGATGCGCGCATCGCGCGTCCGTTCCTCTGCCGTAGACTCGCCCGTCTCGATCATCCGGGCGCACACCGAGATGACGTTCAGGGGCGTGCCGAGCTCGTGCGCGATCCCCGACGCCAGCTGCCCGACCGTTCCCAGCCGGTCCGCGTGGCGGAGCTGCTCGAGCGTCGCCAGGCGTCCGGCCATCTCGCGTCCCGCTTGCTCTCTCGCGCCATCGAGCTGCGCACACATCGCATTGATGGCCTCGGCGAGCGTTCCCATCTCGTCGCGCTGCCGAATCACGAGCGGCCCGCCGAGCTCCCCGTCGCCCACCCTCTTGAGCTTCGCGAGCACCATCTGCATCGGTCGTGTCACCAGCCACGAGGCGAACGTCAAGATCACGACTCCGCAAATGACGATGGTCAGGAGCATGGTCGCGATGGTTCGGATCACGCTGTCGCGCATTCGCACCGACTCGATCGCAAGCGACTCCCGCAGCTCGAGATAGCCCGGGTCTCGCGGCGACAGTGCGATCGGGACACGCGTCACGAGCTCTCGGACACCCTCGGCGGACTCGACCTCCACGCTGTACGTCCCGCGGCCTCCACCCGGCACCCGGCCGGGAAGCCAGCGGATCAGCGCCCGACTCTCGCGGGAGTTGACGTCGTGAACGAGCCCGCGTGCGCTATCGGGACCGCTGCGCTCGGCCACGGCCTCCACCGACATCGTGAGCGCGTGCGCCAGGCCGCGATGGTCGGATCCGATGTCGCGCCGGACCACCTCGACCTCGCGTTGCGCCCGGAGCACCCCATTGACGGTGAGCACGGAGGCGATCCCGAGGGTGGTCGCGATGGTGAGCTTTCGGCCGAGCGTCATTCCCCGAGAATGATTGCTTGCGCTCGGCGTGCCAGGCGGAGGCCTCAGCGGCGTCCTTCGGCCTTGCACAATCACGATCCGTGCAGCACAGGACCGGCGATGCCTTCGTCGGTCGCGTACGCCGCCATCGGGCTGGTGCTCCTCTACTTGGGAGCGGAGTGGCTGGTGAAAGGCGCGGCAGGTCTCGCTCGGTCGTTCGGCATCCCGGCAATCATCGTGGGCCTGACGGTCGTGGGCTACGGCACCTCGGCGCCGGAGATGACCGTGAGCATCGTCGCCGCGGTTCGTGACAGCTCCGAGATCGCCGTGGCCAACGTCATCGGATCCAACATCGCCAATCTAGGGTTGATCCTGGGGCTCACGGCCGTTCTGTCGCCGCCGCGCACCGACGGTCGACTCGTGCGGCGCGAGATCCCATTGTTGCTGGCCTCGGTAGCCGCAGTGCCCGTCGTCCTCTGGGACGGAGTGCTGTCGCGAATCGAGGCCGCGATGCTCGTCCTGGTCGCCGCCTGTTTCACTCTGTGGCTCGTGCGCGATGCCCGTGTGTCGCCCGGAGTGCCTGAGGCGATCGAAACGGCGGCGGAGGGCGCCGGGGCACCGCCCAGCAGGAGCCGCCCCGCGCTGATCGGGCTTGCGCTCGGAGGGCTCGCGGTGCTCGTCTTGGGAGGTGAGCTCCTGGTGCGCGGCGCGACGGGCCTCGCGCGCGCGCTCGGATTGTCCGACCACGTCATCGGTCTGACGGTGGTCGCCATCGGAACCTCTCTGCCGGAGCTCGCGACCTCGGTGGTCGCGGCGCGGCGCGGTCACTCCGATCTCGCGGTCGGCAACGTCGTGGGCTCGAACCTCTACAACGTGCTGCTGGTGCTCGCGGGCACCGCGCTCGTGCGGCCGATCGCTACCGAGATCCAGACGATTCGGAACGACCTCGTGATGCTGGGTGCGATGACGCTGTTCGCGGCGGTCCTGTTGCGCACGGCGCGCACGCTCAGGCGCTGGGAGGGCGGGGCTCTGCTCGTCGCGTTCGCAGCGTTCATCGCGTACGCGCTGTGGTGAGCGGCGTCCGCGCTTCACCGTGCGCGCGCCGCCGAGATGCCGACGAAGAGGAGCTGGCGGTTGGACTGCGCAGCGAACGAGATCCGATGGACTCCCTCCTCCGCCAATGCCGCGAGCACGTCCTCGTCCCGAATCACTACGGTCGCGATCTCGTCGGCGCTGCCGCCGGCGTCGCGGTCGTGCAACTCAATCGCGATGCTGATGCGCTCGTCGAACGGCAGCGGCGGCCACGTGGGTGGACCACGAAATCGAGGCGAGAACGTGTCGGCCCGCTCGGCCTCGAGACGGAGCCCGCGTCCGTATGCGCTGCCGTCCAGCGACACCGTCGCCAGCCCTTCGACGTCGGGTCGCCCGAGGGCGACGGCCACCCTCGAGCCGTAGAGCTGCTCGATTGCCGCCAGGGGATGGGGCGACTCGAGGGCGATTCCGATCTCTTCCCAGACCTCGTTGGATACCGTGCGTCCAGGGGGGTCCCACGGCGCGCCGTCCATCCTTCCCGGTCCGATCAAGGCGTCAACCACCGACACCCGGATCATGTCTGGCCGCTCCGCACTGCGCGCCGACGCCGCCCCGCACGACGCAGCCGCCACGCCGACGGTAGCCAGGGCGATGGCAGTGGCCGATGCGGGCAGCAGACGCTGGGTCGTCACGAGGACGAGTGACGCAGTCGCGATGCCAGCAGTGCGTCGAGGCCGACCGGCCGGCGGCGCGTCGTGAGCAGTGGGGGCGTTCTGCACGATGCGGGGCACTCTGCCCCGGCATTCGAAGAAGGCGTGCCGACATCGCACGAGAGCAGCGACGTACGAATGTCGTGGAGGTCGCCCATGCCGCCGGATTGCGGATCCCGCACGACGACTCGTTCGCCTCCATCTGGGTCGTCCCGTGGCACATCGCGTGCTCGGCCACGTGCCGCAGGGAGGTCGCGAATGTCATCGCCTCGATGTGGAGTCATGAAGGTGCTCGTCCCGACGGTGCTCGCGATGATGCTGAGCGCATGTGGCGGCAGCGCGACCCAGCGAGGCCCATCCGAGGTCGGAGGAACGCGACCGCTCGCGGAATCGAGGCGCGGCGACGTACGGCTGGAGGCCCGCCCGAATGGCGGTGGCCCAGGCCAGGGGCGATGCGAGCCCGACTCGGTGTACTTCGCATTCGACTCGAGCGATCTGGACCGAGCTGCACGCGAAGTGCTCTCGACGAACGCCGCGATGCTGTCGAGCTCCCCCGTCCGTCTTCGCATCGTCGGGATGGCCGACCCGCGCGGCGGCACCGAGTACAACCTGGCGCTGGGGGAACGGCGGGCGCGGTCGGTGGCTCGTTACCTCGCAAGCCAGGGCGTCACGGGTGCCGACGTCCACTCGGTCGGTTCGGAGCTGGCTCGCGGGACGGACGAGACTTCGTGGGCCGCCGACCGACGCGCCGAGATCGTGGGGCGTTCACGCTGCGGACGTTGATGGGTCAGAGCGCGGCGAGTCGCGCAACGGAGGGCGTCTTGGCAGACGACGAGAATGAGCGGCAGCAACGGCCGGAACCGCCGCCGAACATGGTGGTCTCGAAGAACGGCGCACTGTACGTCGCATTGGCAATCCTGGGTGTCATCGCGCTCTCCGTCATGCTCGGCCTCTTTACGTCGAGCTGACTCAGAAGCTCGGCTCGGGATCGGCCTCTTCGTCCGTCGGCTCGGCGCCGCCGTCGGCCTCGGCCCCCTGCTCGGCCTGATCGGCAGCACCCGAGTCGGCCTCCGCCTCGGCCCCCGCGTCGGCGGCTTCCTCCGCGGCGAGGCGCGCAGCCTCGGCCTCCTGCTCGGCCATCATCTCCTCGAGCGTCTGCACGCGCGCGCCCGTGGGGCCCGTCCGCGGACCGGCGTCCTCGCCGGCAGCCGGCGTCGCACCCTCGTCGCCTTCGTCGATCTCACCGGTCCCGCTGCCGAGCCCCGTCCCACGCTCTTCGCCCATCACGAGGTCGGCCCCGCCTTTCGTGAGGCCGGGCCAATACGTGATGACCATCAGGCACGCGAACATGACCAGGATGAACGGCAGCACACTCTTGATGAGGAACCCGAGCGGCTTGTTGAAGAGCGTGCTCGCGACGAAGAGATTGAGGCCGACCGGGGGAGTCAGATAGCCAATCTCGAGATTGACGATGAACACGATCGCGAAGTGAATGGGGTGCACCCCGAGGGTCGCGGCCATGGGCGCCAGGAGCGGAACGAAGATGAAGATGGCGCTCATGATGTCCATGAGACAGCCGACGACGAGCAGGAGCAGGTTGATCACGATGAGGAACTGCCATTGCGACAGGTTCATCGAGCCGACCCACTCGGAGGCAAGCTCGGGGATCCCCTCGCCTTCGAGGAACTCACCGAGACTCGTCGCGACGACCAGGATGACGAGCAACGAGCCGAGCAGGAGCGCGGTCTCCTGGAACACCTTCGGCAGGTCCGAGAACTTCAATGCGCGGTGGAGGAACAGCTCGACGACGAGCGCGTAGACGACGCTCATCGCGGCGCTCTCCACGGCGTTGAAGATGCCGAGGTAGATGCCGCCGAGGATCATCAGCGGGAACAGCAGCGACCAGAATCCGTC
>JADZFZ010000086.1 GCA_020854145.1 Deltaproteobacteria bacterium
GACGCGCGCCTCCTTGCGCCCGACGGCCCGGCGCGGCCCCGACCTCGTCGGCTCGTGGGAAATCCGGGCTGAGCCCGGCGCGGGCCGCGCGATCCGCCCGTCGAGCGCCGCTCACGAATCGACGCCCACCGCGCGACGATCTTCGCCGACCTGGCCCGTCCCGTTCGAGTCCGTACGACCGCGCACCCGTCCGCTGGCTCGGCACGTCGCCACGGAACGCGAATCGAGATCCGGCCTGTCAGCCGCCGCGGGTGGGTGCCGGAGCGCGTAGGGCTCGGTGCGTCGCAAGCCAGACCGCGCGTGCGGAGATCAGCAGGACCGCGAGGATGCCGAGGTGCGCGCCGACCGGAGCCTCCCACCGCCCGAAGCACCCGCAGGTCCCCGTAGGCCTGCCGCTCCACAGGATCCCACTGAACGCGATCGCCATGAGAACAGCCATGGCGAAGGCGGCCGTCGCTGCAACCGGCCGAAGCGGGCCGACCAGCAACACCGCGATCGAAAGCTCCGCCAAGCCGAGGGGCAGGATGACGGATGCCCGCTGCATCGGCGCGATCCAGGCGTGCGTCGCGCCGCCCGTCAGCTCGGCGATGCCGTCGTAGACCTTGAGCCCCCCCGCGAACGCGAGCGTGACCACGAGGAGCACGAGGTAGGCTCGCTCGCCTTCCGCGAGGAATTGTCCACCCGACTTGCTCGGACTCGCGGCGCCGGTCATCGAGGCCTCACGTCCACGTCGGTACGCTGGCCCGCGACGACCTCGAAGTCGGCGACGGGGAGCAGCCGGTCGTCGCGCACGATCCCGGCGGAGTAGGCTCCCGCGACGACGCCCTCGAGGACGATCGCGGCGTCACCGAGCTCCAGGTCGACGCTCGAGCGAGTGTCCGCCGCGCTCCAGACCCGGAGCATGGCGCGCTCCGGGGAGCCGGCCACGGCATCCGGGAGGCGAAAAGCGACCGAACCCCAAGGTCCCGCCCGGAGCGAGACGTCGCCGACGGTCGCGCCGCCGATCGTGACCTCCTCGGGCTCGACCCGGACGCCGAACGGGAGCAGGGACTTCGCCTCGACGCGGTACCGTCCGCTCGGCAGCGGTTCTGCCGTCACGGCCGCGACGGTCGCGTCCCACCACGCGCCATCGAGGATGCCGTGCTCAGCGTCGGCCGGCTCCAGCGAGCGGATACGCAACGCGAGGAACGGGTACAGCTGTCCGCGCCGTCGGGCGTCTGCCTTGCCGCCCGACGGCGTCGGCGAGGGGAGGGTGCCGGCGAGCCGGATGCGGAGACTTGCGCGCCCTCGGTCCGGGAGCCTCCGAACGCGGACGACGTTCGTGCGCAGGCCGGGGCCGACACGATACGCAGAGACCTCCGCGCGTGCGGGCTCGAACCCCGGCGTCCGGACGAAGTAGTGGAACGGCCCGATCGCGTCGCGATCCTCGGCGCCGGTGAACCAGAGCGTCTGATCCAGCGGGGACACCGACTCGCCCGCGTCGAGCCGGAGCGACGGGTCGGCGACGCCCGCCGCAGCGAGCGCGCACGCGGGCCCAGTCCAACGAGCGAGCTGCGGTGCGAACCGCCCTAGGTTCACGCTGGGTGGCGGATACGGGGAGAAGCCGGACGGGAACGCGATCACACCTCCGTCGTCGGCCTCGACGTGGATTCGGGCCAAGTAGAGCTGCCGGAGCTCGATCCGTACGCCGTCCGACGGGCAGGCTGCGATCAGCGTCGCCGGGAACGACACGAAACCGGCGCGAGCCGACGCGATCGCGTAGGTGCGCCCGGACTGAAGCTCTCCGAGACGGAACCGTCCGGCACCGTCCGTCAGCGCTGTCGCCGACTCGACGCCCGCCGCCGCGTCATCGACGAGCGCGTCGGGTCGCGGCGGCGTGGAGCCGGGAGCCCACGCGAGCACGCGGACGCCCGTGACGGGCGTGCCGGCCTCCGTGACGACGGATCCCGCGATCGCCGCCCCGGTCTCCAGCGAGACACGGACCTCTCGCTCGTCGGCGGGAGGCCCGACCGACACGGGGCGGTGATCGGCGGCACGAACGACGAGCGCCGTGGTCTCGTCGACGCCGACGTCGAACATCGCCCGTCCCGTCCCGTCGGTCGTCGCGATCGCCCGGTCGCCGGACAGCACGCGTGCCGACTCGATCGGTCGCCCCGACTCGGCGTCGACCACGAGCAGGGTCGCTCGTCGAGCCCCCGCACGGGCGATCGAGTCGGCCACGGGATCCGCCCGGGCCGCTGCCGACGGACCTCGCGGCGCCGCGTCGAGCGAGCCGAGACCGTCGTCTCGCGCCTCCACCGACGCCTCGGGCCAAACAGGCCGCGGAGGTGCGTGGAGGCTGCGGACGACCGCGCCGAGCACGGCCGCCAGCATCAGCGCGAAGACGAGGACCGCGGACCAAGCCGGAGCGCGCAATCGACCTCCCTGCTGGGCGCCAACCTGCTCCTCAGCAGCGCACAAGTATGCAGAGGCGTGCGCGCCGTGGCGACCTCGTCGGACGCGACCGTCGCGCCCGCGACCCGCCCGCTACTGCATCGCGGGATCGCAGTCCACGACGAAAGGCGACGCGGGAGCACCATTCCCGTTCGTCGTACACGTGTTGCCGGGCGGACAGCCGGCGGCCTGCGCAAGGCAATCGCCGATGCCGACGAAGACCGGTGAGTTCCCGGCGCTCCGTCGGATCAGGTGGCAGCAGTTCGACTCGGGTTCGCCTGGACATGCACAATAGGTGTACGCGCCCCAGATGATGTGAGTTCCGGCCGCGGGCCCGGCGCCGTTCGTGCCTTGGGGGCAGTTCGATCCGTCGGGACAGCCTCCGGTGCACTGGATTGCGGTACCCATTGGCTTGGGCATGGTGTATCCCGCCGCGGCGCACAGGGCGGGCGCGGCGAGGACGGCGGCGGCCGACGCAACGAGCACGACCGCGAGTGCGCAAGGCGTCACCACACGGCCGGCACATCCAAGACGCACCGAGTGTCGCAAACGAGGCATGGTCGATCTCCGTGGAGGGTAGGACGGCGCGCAGCACACGCGGGCGCGCTAGCCGCCACCGACTTCCCGGCACTGGTGCCTGTAGGGCGTCGTGGGGCTCCCGTTCCCGGTGAGTTGAGTGCAGTCGTTGCCGGGCGGGCAGAGCGCGCTCTGGCTCTCGCAGTCCCCGATCGACACGAACGGCGGGTTCGGACTCGGATTCGCGGGGGTCCCAGTGCGCAGGATCAAGTGGCAGCAGTTCGACTCGGGTTCGCCGGGGCACGTGCAGAACACGTAGGGCCCCCAGATCACGTGATTCCCGGTGCCCGTGGGCGTCGGAGGGCAGGCCGACAGGTCCGCGCATCCGCCCGTGCATGCCATCGTGGGAGGGATGACGTGGCCTTTCGCGTCCTTCGTGTAGCCGGCCCCGGTGCAGTGGGCGGGCGCGGCGAGGACCTCGCCCGCCGACCAGACGAGCAGAGCCGCCAGAACGGTTGGAAGCAGCGCGGATCTGACGCGAGACGAGTGAACGCCCATCGTTCTTCCACCTCCGAGACCAGCTTCAAATGACGTGGCTCGTTCGGGGGGGGGTACGGCCCCGGCGGCACCTACGAGGCCGGCCTCAGGCCGACGACGGCCGGTGGCGAAGCGCGCGTCGGAGCAACGCCGCAATCGCGCCGCGCGTCGATCCGAGGCGCGACGCGATCTGCCGGCGCGTCGCGCCGGCACGCCAGAGTTCGAGCACCTCACGTTGACGACGCGAGAGCGTCTCGTCGTGCCCGACGTCCCACCCCAGCGGGACGAGCGTTCGACCGGGTCGGCTGCACGCACCGGGGTTTCGAGCGCGCTGCGTCGCCGCAGAGACTCGATCTCGTGCGGCAGACCTTGAGCATCCGAGCCGAACCGCGATGACCGAGAGCGGAAGTCCTTCCAGATGCAGCCGCAACGCCTCCCACTGGCGCTCGGTGAGCGCGACCCGGACGGCCGCGGGGCTCACGCCCAGGCGCGCGATCCGCTCGCGCGCGATCGAAGCTCGACGGCTCCCGTCGTACCCGGGCGCGCGCTGCCGGCGTACGCGTGCGAGAGCGCGGTGAGCCTCCCGCACGACGTTTCGTGCGATCCCGTACATCCATGGGTCGAGATGCCCGTCCAAGACGCGGTCGGCCACGGTGGAACGCGAGACCATCCGAAACGCTCGGTAGGCTGCCTCTGCGGCGACATCCTCCACGTCGAGCCCACCCCTGGCGCCGCCACGACAGGCCGCACGTGCCGCCACCGAGGCGGCCGAAAGCAGATGCGCCGCAGCCGCGCCGGGAGCGGACGTCGTCAGTCCGCGCAGAGCCCGTACGGTGATCGAGACGGGAACGGTGTCGGCCACGCACGGCCCCCATCAGGCTCGTCCTACGCGGGAGATCCTACCTTGGCTTCACAAGACCGGAACGCCGGCCGCAGACGTGCGAGCCCCCCCGTCGACTGGCCCGCCGAACTCACGAAAGACGAGGCCCGCCGGGCGCCGCTCGCACGTCGGGCCCCGGTCGGGGCGCGCGGATTGAGCCCGGGCGCGCGTCGGCCGCGACGACCGCGTGTTCTGGCGCCACGTCGAGGAGCGGACGACGCGTGGCGACGCGGATCGAATCGCCGACGGGCCCTGCGCCACGCCCGGGCGCAAGACGCCGCCCCGACCTCGTCGGCTCGTGAATTCGGCGGGCTGGGGCCTCGGCGTGC
>JADZFZ010000087.1 GCA_020854145.1 Deltaproteobacteria bacterium
CGCGGTCGTGCTCGCCGTCGATCCGACCAAGACGGTGGCGGCGATCGGCGACCCCAAGCTCGTGACCTTCGCGCAAGGCGTGAAGGCGAAGCTCGAGCGCGCGCTCGCTCGACTCGAGTAGCGCTCCCGGGATATCTGCCCGCCAGGAACGGAGGGGAGCTCGAGCGCGCTCACCGAGCGGGCGCCATGCGCTCGTCGAGCCGTCGCAGCGTTGCTTCCACCGTCGCGGCGAGCGTGGCGTGGACTCGACCAGACCGACCCCCTCCCTGCGTCGACCGTCGCTGCGCTGGCGCCGCACCTCCACGCCCTCGCGCTCGACGGCGTGTACACCGAGAGCGCCGATGGCGAGCTCGTCTCTGGCAACCGAGCGCCCGTCACCGCGGCGAGCCTCCTGAGCTTGCCGACGGACGAGCCCCCACCCATCGCCCCGGCTCGAGGACCCCCGTGCCCTGGGTGAGCTTCACCTATCGCGACGACACCGACGGCTGACCGCGTTTCCTCGAGCCGGCCCCGCGACCGCGTGAGACGTCGTCGCGCGATGCGAAGGCTCGCTCGATGCACGAATCCGCCAGCGTTGGAGGCGCGTAGCGGCTCGAGTGGAGGTCCAAATGCGCGAGCGTGGCGTGACCTGGTTGGCGCGTGCCGCGGTCATCCTGACGGCGGCCGTCGTTGCGTGCAGCGATGAAGGGCGCACCACCTCGCCCGACGGCGGCGGCATGGATGGAGCCGCGCGTCCCGTGATCGAGCCCGCCGTCGCCGATGGGGCATGCCTCGCCGGGTTCGAGGCGGCCGTCCGCAGCGGCCCCAACGCGGGCACCACGCTGGTTGGCCTGCTGGTGTTCCGTGCGGATCCGTCGGGGGTCATCCGCGACGGGCTGCTGCACACCATCGACGGGCTCCGCGTCGAGGTCGAGGGCAACGTCGACGGCCGCGACGTCGAGATGACGTTCACGCTGCCGGACGGACGCCGTCTGATGGGCACGGGGGCCTTCGAGCGCGACGGGGGAACGTGCGTCGGTCAACTCGCAGGCCCATTGACGGGACCGGACGCCGACGATCGGGGAGACTGGCTCGGTGACGCGGACGGGACCGACACGTTCCTCCTCGAGGACGACCGCGGTGGCGTCAAGTACGTGGCTGCGGTGTCTCCGGCAGCACACGTCGTCATGCTCACCGACAAAGACACCGGCGAGACCATGGTGGTCGCGGGCGAGGTCGGACGCAGCGGCGACGGCCACCTGCTCAGTACGCCGAGCGCCGTGATCTACGCCGACCGCATCGCGCGTGACGTGTCGGGCCTGGTCGTCTCGGACACCGGCAACGGGCGAATTCTCCTCATACCACTGAAACCGGGCGCTCGAACGCTCTCGGAAGTGTTCGGCCGACCCTGGAGCTGGTCGGCCCTTCCAGCTTGAGAACGCTCTCTCCGACGCCGACTTCGTTTCGACCGCGAGGTCTCTCGATTGGCAGGCCATCGGGCGATCTCGCAACACTGTACTTCGCCGACCAGGCGAATCACGTCGTGCTCGAGAGGAGCCCCGAGGAATCGCTGGACCAAGAAGCGGGGATCAAGGTGGAGGTAGGCGCGATTGGAGAGCCCGGTTCCGACGACGGAGTGGGCACGACCGCGCGCCTGACGGGTCCGACGACGCTGTTCCCACATGTCCGCAACGAGGTCTTGACCGTCGTCGAGCAACCCAGCTGCAGAGTGCGGTACGTGTCGTCTCGCAACGAAGTGGTCACGGTCTCCGAGGGCGACGGCGGCCTTCGAGCCGTGGAGATCGGGATGGCCTGCGACCCCGTGATGGTGAGAGATGTCTGCGTCCCGGAGGCAGTCTGCATCGAGCTCGACGGGATGAGCCGATGCGTCGGCGTTGGCAGCCTGGGCGCCCCGTGCAGGACGGATTCGCGCATGGACCCGTGCGATCCCAGGCTCACGTGCGCCGCGGGTGTCTGCTTGGCCCCGCTTTCCGCGGGCGACAGCTGCGGTCGCGATGTGCCTGCCCCCTGCGTCGCCGGCACGAGCTGTCTATCGGAGGGCTCCGGCTCACGATGTGTGCCGGTGGGCGGAGAGGGCGGCGAGTGCCGGCCGGCCTCTCCTGCGTGCGACGACGGTGGCGTCTGTGTCGCGGCGCGATGTCGCGCTCGCCTCGCGGACGGTGCCGCGTGCGTGCCGGTCTCGGCTTCGAGCCCGGACTCACTCCCATGCGCCATCGACTCGGCTTGCGTCAGCGAGCCCGCGGGCTCCGTGTGCACGCCGAATGGTGCAGACGGCGGCGTGTGTCGTGCCACGTCCAGCCCGTGCGACGGCGGCCTCGCGTGCGTGTCCGGTCGGTGCCGCCCGGCTCTGACCGTCGGTGCAGCATGCACCGCCGGCTCCGGCAGCCCTTGTGCGACGGGCTCGACCTGCGAGAACGTCCCGTTCAGCGTTCCCACCAGCTTTCGCTGCTATGCGATGGGCGCACGCGACGGCCTGTGTCGGAGCGGGAGCGGTGAAGCCGCGTGCGACGATGGGCTCGCATGCTCGAGCGGACGCTGTCGCCCGCTCTACGCGAGCGGCGGGGAGTGCAACAGCTTCATCGGGGTCTGCCCCGCCGCCCACGTCTGTGCGAGCCATGACAACGGGATCCAGCGGTGTATCCCCGACGGCAGCCCGCTGGGTGCCTGTCGCGCCACGCTCCCCCGATGCGATGCTCCGGCGACCTGCTCGGCCGTCCGCTGCGGCCCTGGCGCGCGCGGACCCGGGTCGCCCTGCGACGCAAGCAGGCCCTGCCCCGATGGCCTGACTTGCACGACCAACGCGTCGATCGGCCTCGTCGGTTCCGTGAGCTACTGTCAGCGGCTCCTGCCGGCGGGCACGGCGTGCGACCCGCGTTCCGTCGGCGAGGCGTGCTCCGCAGGCCTGGGCTGCGTGCCCAATGGTCCGCACACGGGCGTGTGCGCTGCCACTGTGCCGGAGGTCGAGCCCAACGGCCTGTTCGCACCCCGGCCGCTGGGCACCACCACCAGCACAGCGTACTCGGGCACCCTCGACGTGACTCTGGGGACCGCCAGCACGGGGAGCGACGCCGACTGCTTCGACGTCACCGTGCCCGAGGGCGGCTCGATCTCGCTCGCAGCACGTTACGCGCAATCCGTGAACTGCATCAACATGGGAGTCGTCATCCATCGCCTCCCCCTCGCTCCGCTGTCGGGGCCTCCGGTGCTCAACACCGCGTTCGCCTTCGATCCCATCCACGCGATGGTGTGTCCCTGGATGAGCCCGGACTACGAATCGCGTCTCGCCGACCTGCCAGGCGGCACGTACACCACGTGCGTCACCATCACGAGCGGCGCGTCAGGCTCGGCGCCGTACACGCTCAGCATCGGTGTCCATCCGCCTTGAGCGTCGAGGCGCTGGCGCGGCGAGTATGGGCACGAGCGCGTGCGCGGCCTCGAAGGGCACGCTCCTCCGTGTCTGCCGATGCAGGGCGTGTCCCGCCGATTGCGCCGCACTGGGACGACCCGCGCGACGCGGCCGGGGCGGGCCCCACGCGAAGCTCCACCAGCTGCAGTTCGCGCAGGCGGAGCTATCCTCGAGCGCCGCGTCTTCGGCCGAGCCGAAACGCGATCGAAGAACCACGCAGGCGCACGGCGCTCCGTGACGGCCGCGGGCCGGCTGGGCTTGCGAGCGCGAACGCGGACCTGTACGACTCGACTTGTACATGTCCCGAACGATTGGAGTGAGCGAAGCGCGTCGTCTGTTGCCACGACTCGTCGAGTCCGTCGCGCGTGACGGCGGGCGCGTCGACATCACACGACGTGGGCAGCCAAGCGTCAGCATCGTTCGAACGGCCGATCTCCAGCGCCGTGCGGGCGCGGCTCCAGGCGTGGCTCCGAGCCTCGCGGTCGAGCTGCGGTGTACGCCCGACGAGCTTCTCGACGCGATTCGCCAGCTCCGCGCGGACGCTGGGCACCCTCGTCCGGTCGAGCCGTCTCGCCGCCGGGAACGACGTCGTTGAAACGCTGTCTCGCGGACACGCACGCGCTCCTGTGGCATTTGGGAGGCGCGAAGGCTCGCATGGGTCGCGCCGCGCGACGTTGGCTGAGCCAGGCGGATGGGCAGCGCGTCCAGGTCTGCGTCTCCGTCGTGACCTACTGGGAGGTTGCGCTCCTCGAAGAAGCAGGCCGGCTCGGCCTGCCTTCGGGCTTCGCCGCGTGGTGCAACGCGGTCGAGACGTCGAGTGCCTTCCGCGTGGAGCCTCTGACGAGCGGTGACGTTCAAATCGCGCGCGACCTGCGCGCGCTGCGCGACCCTCACGATCGGCTCATCGCCGGTACCGCGCTGAGGCTGGGCGTGCCGCTGCTCACAGCCGACGCTCGAATCACCGATTCCGCCGTCGTCGCCGTCGTGTGGGACTGATCCGCCGGCGCTTCCGGCGATCGATGAGGGCCTGATCTGCGGAAGCTCGACGCGTCGAGCGGGGTGGTGGTGTCCAGCGGGCGCGGCGAATGCTCGCGACGCCGGCTTCCGAGAGTCGCGGCGAGCTCCGCGGCATCGGCGCAGGTCTCGCCGGCGAGCGACGCGTGCCCGGCATCCGTGGCGGGCTCGACCGGCATGGAGCCGCATCGGCCGGACCCGCATCCGCGCCAGGAGCGGGCGCCCCACCCGTGCAGACCTCGTTCGGCGCGCAGCGACCCTCGCGGCAGCTCCCCGACCCCTCGCGCCCCTCCCCGGCACCGCCCGACGACGCGCCGCGAACCCGATGCGCGTCCGCCGGTGCGAAAGGAGCGGCACCACGCGACCCGAGGCGCGATCCATGATGGCCGCCGGACGGGCGTCCGTCCGCCGGACGTGGGCGTCCGTCCGCCGGACGGGCGTCCGTCCGCCGGACGTGGGCGTCCGTCCGCCGGACGTCGGCGTCCGTCCGCCGGACGTGGCGCTCAGCTGCGCGTCGCGGCGAGCTCGAAGTCCACGAGCCGGCGGTGGGCGGGCACGTCCTCGAGGAAGCGTCGGCGCCACTCTTCGTCGCCGATGCGCGACGCGACCTCGCGCAACCTCGCTGCGCCGCGGGCACGGACCGCGAAGGCCTCGGCGTCGCGACCGGTCGCCTCGAGGGCGTCGCCGAGCGCGAGAAACG
>JADZFZ010000088.1 GCA_020854145.1 Deltaproteobacteria bacterium
GATCGCGACGCGGGCGACGCCGGACCCGGCGGCACGACCGTCTCCATCACGTTCGAGGTCGAGGTGCCCGCCGACACTCCGGCGGCAGCGCCCGTGCACATCGCGGGCGACTTCCAGGGCTGGGATCCGACCGACGCCGGCTACGCGCTCACGCCCGACGCGACGGGGCTCTACACGATCACGTTGTCGTTCGAGCGAGGCCAGGCCATCGCGTTCAAGCTCGCGCGCGGCGACTGGAGCCTCGTCGAGAAGGGTGTCGCCGGCGAAGAGATCGCGGATCGCACGTACGTCGCGAGCGCGGACGCGACGTTGCGTCTCGTCGTGCTCGCATGGGCGGACTCCACGTTCGGCTCCGGCACGACGACGGGCAACGTGCGCACCGTGACCGTGCCTGGCTTCGCCGACGGACGCCGCGTGTGGGTCTATCTGCCGCCGAGCTACGGCACCGACACGGGCGCGCGCTTCCCCGTGCTCTACATGCTCGATGGGCAGAACGTCTTCGACGAGACGACGAGCTTCTCCGGCGAGTGGGAGGTCGACGAGAGCGCCGAGCGTCTCATCGCGAGCGCGGAGATCGAGCCGCTGATCGTCGTCGCGGTCGACAACGGCGGCAGCGCGCGCATCGACGAGTACACGCCGTGGGTGGATCCCGGCTACGGCGGCGGCGACGGCGACGCGCACCTCGGCGACATCGTCAGCGTGCTCAAGCCGTGGGTCGATGCGCGCTACCGAACGCGACCCGAGCCGGAGAGCACCGGCTTCTCCGGCAGCTCGCTCGGAGGGTTGATGTCGGTCTACACCGCGTACGCCCGGAGCGACGTCTTCGGACGCATCGGCGCGCTGTCGCCTTCGATCTGGTGGGACGACGTGCATCTCGTCGGTTACGTCGACGAGCAGCCGATGCCCGCGGGCGTGCGCCTGTGGGTCGACATGGGCACCGAAGAGAGCGCGAGCGCGATCCCCAATCTGCGCGCGTTGCGCACCGCGCTGCTCGCGGACGGCTTCGTCGAGGGCGCCGATCTCTCGGTCGTCGAGGTCGTGGGCGGCGACCATTCGGAGCCCGCTTGGGCGAGGCGCTACCCCGACGTGCTCCGCTTCCTCTTCCCTGCCGAGTGATAGGGGCGCTTGCGCCCTCAACGCAGGAACGAGCGGAGCCAGGCGACGAGCTTCTCCTCCGACGGCGGCTGCGCGCGGTAGCCGACGTAGAGGTCGGGGCGCACCACGTAGAGGCACTCGCTCGTCGCGCCGTAACGCGTCTCGATCTCGTGGTCGGCGTCGAGCAGCACGTCGAGGTCGCTCGGCAGCGCGGCGGGTCGCTCGCGCTGCGGGGTGACGACCCACGTCCTGACGCTCTCGCCGAAGCGCTCCGCGACGCGCGACGCGATGTGCGCGAGACGCGTGTACCCCTCGTCCGACGCGCTCCGTCCATCGAAGAGCAGCAGCGTGTGAAACCGCGTGTCGATGCACGACAGCAGACGCGTGGGTGCGCCTTCGCCAGGGACGCGCACACGCCCGTCGAGCGCGCGCGTGCCGGGACGTGGTCCGCTCTCGAACTGCCGGTGGGCGCCGACCGTCGGTGACTCGGCGCCCGCGGCCGTCCCGACGCGAGCCTTGAGCACCGACATCCGGTCTTCGCCGACGAGCGCGCTCTCTTCGTAGCTCACGGCGAGCTCGGCGACTTGTCGCGCGATGCCCTTCTGCACCGCGTGGAAGCTCGTCAGAAGACGCGCGAGCTCGTCGCGCACCGTGCGTGCGAGCGGGCTCTCGAGCGTCCCGATCTTCGTCGCGAGATCGGTGCCGCGCAGCACCGCCCGGCCGATCTCGTGTCGCTCTGCGTGGTAGCTGTCGAGCAACAGTGCGCGTGCGTGGCCGCGGTGCACGAGCGCGAGCTTCCACGCGAGGTTGTGCGCGTCCTGGATCCCCGTGTTCATGCCTTGCCCGCCGGCGGGGCTGTGGATGTGCGCGGCGTCGCCCGCGAGGAAGACGCGATCGTCGCGGTAATGGGCGACCTGCCGGCAATGGATGCGGAATCGCGCGGTCCAGACGGGGTCCGAGAGCACGGCTTTGGACGCCGTGCGCTTCGCGAAGAGCGTCTGCACCTCGTCGAGCGACGGCTCGACGTCGGACGCCACGTCGGCCGTATCCGTCGCGATGACGCGCCAGCGCGCGTCGCGCATCGGGAAGCACGCGACCATGCCGTCGTCGGCGAACCAGCTCGACACCATGTCGGTCCGCACGTCCCAATCGATCTTCACGTCGGCGAGCAGGAAGCGCGCGTCGTACGTGTCACCGTCGAACGGGATGTCGAGCGCCTTGCGTACCGTGCTGCGCGCGCCGTCGCAGCCGACGAGCCACGCGGCGCGAACCTCTCGCTCTCCGTCGGGGCCGGTCGTCATCGCGTTCACGCCCGTGCCGTCCTGACGGAAGCCGTCGAGGCTCGTCTTGCGCTCGACGCGGCCGCCGCGTCGCTCGAGCAGCTCCGCGAGCACGGCCTCCGTCTCCGACTGCGCGACGGACAGAAGGTACGGGAAGCGCGTGTCGAGCTGCTCGAAACGCGTGCGGAACACGGGCTGCCCGTTCGCGTAGATCGTCGCGCCGTGGAGCTCCACGCCGCGCGCGCGGAGCGCGTCGGCCACGCCGAGGTCGTCGAGGATCTCCAGCGTGCGCGCGTGCACGACGATCGCGCGCGACTGCACCGTCGGGGCCTCGGCCTCGTCGATCACACGAACGGTCAGCCCGCGGCGCAGGAGCTCGCCGGCGAGCGTCAGCCCGGTCGGTCCCGCGCCCACGACCAGCACGTCGAGCTCGTCGGTCACGGCGTCTCCGTCGGGCGCGGACGGGAGCGGACGATCGCGTGCGCGCCGCGTCGCGAGGCGGGAGTCACTCCTGTCGGCTCGCCCAGGGAATGAGCAGCGTGTGGCACTCGGCGCCCTTGAAGACGGCCATGTCGCCCTCGGGCGCCTGGAGCTCCGGCACGCGCACGGTGCTCTCGAACGCGAACTCCTCGTCCATGAAGCCGAGCATCTCGCACATCTCCTGATCGCCGAAGCCCCACTCGACCGACTCGCTGCGCGGGTTCTCCCACTCGCAGCCGAACCGGAAGCCGGTCACGCCCTCGAGATCGAGCGGCGGGTCGAAGGTGATGCCGTGCGCCTCGCCGTCGAAGCCGCGCAGATCGATGAGGTACTCGCCGTCGCGAGGGCCACCCATCGCCTGCACGAAGAAGCGCGACGCCAACATGTGCGTGTGCGGCAGGCCCCAGTACCAGACGAAGTGGGGCTCGCGCCCGTGGAAGTTCCGAAACTCGCGCCCGAGGTCACACTCGCCGTACCCGCGCGTCGTCGTACGCGGCTGGATGTCGAGCTCGCGCAGGTCGAGGTGGAACGGCGCGAGCACGACCGAGATCTGCTCGCGTGGCACCGAGTAGAGCGTCAGCTCGATGTGCGAGGTCACCGGCTCGCTGCCGACGTTGAGCACGTGGACGCCCGAGATGATCCGCGCTCGCGCGGGGATACGCACGGCGGAGCCCGGCGGGAACTGCTGTACCTCGCGCAGCGCCTGCGTGGACTGGGCGTAGACGACGCCTCCACCCGCGATGACGGCGCTCGTCTGCGAGTAGCCGCGCTCCTCGCACGGCCAGACGCCGTCCTCTCCTTCGTAGAGCGAGTCGGGGACCCAGAGCCAGTTCGAGTGGTGCGACATCCCGCCCTGCATGAGCTCCACGCCCGTGACGTAGAGGTCCTCTTCGTTCTGGAGCGTCCAGCTCTGGCAGAGCCCGAGGATCTCTTCGCCCGGCATCGTCGTGAAGTCGGCGAACCGGTGCTGCAGAGGCGTGCCCTCGATGGCGACGCACGTGCCGTCGCGCTCGGCGCGCATCCCGGGCGCGCAGCCGAAGCACTCGGGCCCGCCCGACACGATCTCGCACGCGTGCTGATCGACGAGGCACTCGGCGGCCTGCGCTGCGTCGCACCCACCGCCGAGCCGCGGCGCTGCCGGGCCTCCGTCGTCGTCGCCGCTGCACGCGACGGTGCCCATCGCGAAGACCAACCACCCTGCCGATGCCCACGCCACCGCGACTCTCATGACGACCTCACTGCCACCGTACGGCCCACCCCGAAGGGTGGGCCCTTCGGGGCCCGCTCAACAACAACCGGATCGTTTCCCTCCGATAGGGGAGACGTCACCGTTCTGCGAGCCCTTCTCCTCTACGCGCGAAGCGTCGAACGTAGCAGCCGGCGTCGTCGCGCGCGCACGACGATCCAGCAAACGACAACAAGCGCAATCCAGCCGCGCGTGCCATCGCGAGGGTGGCTCCCTGCGATGCGACATCCGCAGCCACCCTCGTCGCCGCGGCCTCCCGGCGAATCGGCGTCGCGTACGTCCGTGCCGGCATCGCGCGATCCGGGAGATCCTGCGTCGTCGGCCGCCCCCGCATCGGGTGGCGGAGCTCCCGCGTCGGCATCGAGAGGCGGCGCAGGCCCGGGCAAGGTGCCGCTCACGACCGGGACGACCAGCGTGCTCGGGTGATCGGAATCCCAAAAGATCGACAGCTCGTGCGCGACGGGCGTCGGCGTCTCCGAGAGCGGCGTCGGCATCCCGGGGTTGACCTCGAAGCGCGGCGCGAGCGTGCCGCTGACCGAGATCCGCAGCCTGTGGCCCGGCGGCAGCTCGATCGCGATGGGGCCGACGTCGATGCTGAAGAGCGTCGGCTCGCCCGGCACGAGCGCGCCCGCCGTCTCGAGGCTCTCGGCGAAACGCCCGCGCCGCCCGCCGTCGGCGAGCAGCATGACGCGTCCCGACGGCGTCACCTGGCTCACGCGCACGATCACGTCCGCGTCGGTCGTGCTCGAGGCTGCCCAGACGTGCGCGACGAGATCGCCCGCGATGACCACGGGCTCCTCGGCGGCGGGCGTGTCGAGCGCGAGCACGTCGGGGCGCGCATCGAGCGCAGCCTGATCGTGCGGTCCGGGCCTCTCGGTGAAGGCGCTGCCGCCCGTCGACGGAACGGGATCGCTCGGGTCGACCGGCAGCACGCGCGTCGGCGCGTCGGCCGCGGCCGGCGAGCGACCCAGCCCGTCGGGCCGGAGGTAGAGCGACTCCGACGTGGAGGCCGGCGGCCAGACGTCGTCGCTCCGCCACTCGCCCGTTGCGCTCGTCCCATCGTCGCCGAGCCGGCTGAGGTAGTAACGGACACGCGGAAGGTCCGGCCGGGCCTCCCCCTTCAGGCACCACCCGAGAAACGCGACGAGCTCCGCCACGTTGTCCCCGTAGACCGCGTCCATCCCCCACGTGATCTCGCCTTGCGTCGGCGTCCCGAGCCCCCCGTGCGTCCAGGCGCCGAGCACGAGGAGCTGACCATCGCGGCCTTCGGGCATCGCCTGTGCGGCGAGGCTCGCGAAGGTGCGCGGCGTGCCGACGGAGAAGATGTCGAAGAAGCCGCCGACGTGCATGACCGGGATGCGCACGCGCGCACGCTCGTCGTCGTGCGTGCGCGCGCGATCCCAGAACGCGTCACGCGCCTCGTGCATCCGGAGCGTCGTGCGCGCGGCCGGCTCCATCAGGGCTTCGAGCCAGCGGTCGGTCAGCTCCGTTCGCCAGACGCCTCCCGGGTAGAGGATCTCGTGCACGTCGTCGGTCGCGACGGTGACGTGCGCGCACGCGTGCGCCGGATGCGCCTCGCCGAGCAGCATGAGCTGCACGATGCCCTCGGCCGATCCGCCGAAGGTGCCGACGCGTCCGTTCGACCACGGTTGCTCGACGATCCAGTCGAGCGTGTCGGCCCCATCGGTCGCGTCGTCGAAGAACGGAAGGAACTCGCCGTCGCTGTCGCCGCGCCCGCGGACGTCCTGCGACACGAGCGCGTAGCCGAGCGAGCCCGTCCCTTCGACGAGCCCCGTGTCGACCGCGCGCCCGTACGGCGTGCGACGCAGCAGCACCGGAAACGGCCCTGCTCCCTCCGGCAGGTACACATCCGTCGCCAGCTCCGTCCCATCGCGCGCCGCCAGACGCTCCTGCAGGTCCGGCGTCTGCGCCTGCGCGACCCCGACCAGCGCCCACAACACCCCGATCCACATCCCCCTCCTCTAGGGGACAGGATCGACCCGATCAACTCGCTGGAATCGTTGGCGTCCTGGACGAGCAGTTCCATTCCGTCCCCGCCGCGCGCGTCCTCCGCTCGAACGAGCTACGAGCCCGGCGACGGCGGCGGCGCTTCGGGCTCGAGGATCTGGAAGCGGCGGTGGCGGATCGTGCCTTCGTTCAGCCAGAGCACGACGAACCCGTAGGTGCCGTCGCCGAGCGGCACGACGCGCGGCGCGCTGTAGAGCTCCCACTCGCCGTCGGCGGCTTCGCGGCCCTCGACGAGCACCGCATCTCCCGAGGGCGCGAGCGCGCCGAGGTCGAGGGCCGACACGACGATGTCCGCGCGCCGCAGAGGCGGCGGTCCGCACCCGATCCAGTCCTCCGAGTAGTCGACGCGCAGCGTCACGGACACGGCGCGATCGATTCCCTGCACCGACACCGACGCGATGTCGTCCGGGCGTTCCTCGAGCGCAGGCCCGAGCGCGATCGAGTCGCCCGCCCCGACGTGAAGCGCCGAGAGCCCCAGACGCGTGCGCGTTCCCTCGTCGGACGGCTGCGAGAGCGCGAACAGCACGCGTCCGCTGTGGTCGAGCGACCAAGCGCGAACGGGCTCGTACGGGCTCGTCAGCTGCGAGCCGTCCGACGGCCTCAGCGTCGCACGCTCGACCTCGGCGAGGCTGTTCCTGTCGCGAAGGACCTCGAGCGCCGCCGACGCATCGACCGGATCGATCGAGCGCCGTACGTACGCGAGCACGACGCCGCCGTCGGCTGCCGCGACGAGCGTGGCGCCGGCGACGCGATCCAGCATCGAGCCCTCCTCCCAGCCCGGAGGCGTGAGCATGCCGAGCACGCCACCTTCGGAATCGATCCGATAGAGACGAGGCGCGATCGCCGGATTGTCGCCGGGCTCCCCGTCGGCCACGTAGCCGCCCGTCGGAGTGCCGACGACGTCGAGCACGTTCTCGATCGGATGCGTCGAGACCTGCACCACGCGCGACGCGCCGCCGCGCACCGGGTAGCTGCCGAGCCGAACGCCGTTCTCCTGCCACGCGATGAGGACACGCCGGTCGTCGCGCGCGCCACCCGCCGCGACGTCGAACATCACCCAGTTGGATGGGGGCACTCGCTCGCGCGCGAGCTCCTCGAACGAACCGTCGCGCGCGCCGAGCACCCCCACGTGCAGGAAGCTGCGATCCTCGGTCGCCGCGCTCCAGAGGTACTCGTGGTACGCGACGACCACGCCATCGGGACGCGACGGATCGCCGAGCGGCGCGACCGCGTAGCGCCCCACGTTCGCGGGCAGCCCGCTGTCGTGCGACGCCTCCTCGGCGCACAGCCCTTCGGCGACGCACACGAGACCGCGCGCGCGGCACGCGTCGGCGCAATCGACGTCCGCAGCCGGTCCGGGGACGACGGGCGCCGGGCCCCGACCGCCGGGCGGCAGATCGGGCGCAGGGACGAAAGGCGCCGGCTCTCCGAACACCGGCCGCACGTCGAGCCCTCCGCGATCACGCGCGCTCGAGCACGACGCGATGCACGACAACGCTCCCACCAGAGCCACACGACCAACGTTCCGCATGAGCACACCTCTCCGACTCGCCGCGATCACGCGGCGTCGATGCACCGAGGCCCGAGCGACCCGCGGGTCGCGCGCTCGAGCCCCCGACCTCCGCGTCTCGTCGCGACGCGGGACCCCGTGACGCCGTCAGTCCGGCGTCGTCCCCCAGAGCGTCACCGGCAGCCGCGTCGCCTCGGGCGCGACCACCTCGACGAGGACGATCTCCTCCGTCAGCCCCGTGCGCTCGGGACGAAACGCGAGCGCGATGTCCAGGCTCGCACCCTCCACGACGCTCGCGGGCGTCGCGGTCCCGATCACGAACGCCGGCTGCGGAGCACGCAGCGAGATCGACGCAATCTCGACCGTCGCACCGCAGGCGTTGGCGATGCGCAGCGTGGCCTCGACGGGCTCGCCGATCGCGGCCTGCCCGAAGTCGACCTCGTGCTGCGGCGACACCGCGAGGCAATCGGCCAGCGGTCGCACCACGCGAGCCGCCGACGGAGCTTCGATGTCGACGGGCTCCGATCGACGGTCCCCCTCCCGCGCCTGGAGCCGCAGCTCGTCTCCGAACATCGCGGGCACGTTGACCGTGAAGCTCCCGTCCTCGCCCGCCGCGATCTCCAACGGAGGATCGACCCGGTCCAGGTTCACGATCCACAGACGTGCACCCGTCGGCAGCGCACCTGCCGAGCCGAAGAGATCGAGCGCTCCGGAGCTGCTCGTGCCGAACGCGACCTTCGACAGATCCGGCGGATCGAGGTTCGGCGGCTCGGGCACCGGGGTGACGCTGCAGGCAGTGACCGCCAGCGCGACGAGCATCGCCTTCACGCCGATCCACCACCGCCCACGAACGAACATCGCCTACGAGGACAGCACGGGTTGGGCCACGTGTCCGCATCCCCGTCGCGCCTTCGGCCACCGTACGGAAACCGCGGCAGATCGCGCCTGACACCCGGGGGATTCCCGAATCGTGCGCGCTGCCGTTGTTCCATGTTGTTCCAGATTGCCACGACACGACTCGCGTGCGACGGTCGGCCGTGGCATCGAGCGGCGGGCCGCGATCATCACGACGGAGCGGCGCCTCGTCGCCGCGGGCGCCGTCGGAGCGCGGCCCGCGGGCCGGAGACGTGATCGCCTCGCGTTACGAGCTGCGCACCCCGCTCGGTCGAGGTGGCGGAGGGACGACGTTCGTCGCGCACGATCGCCTTCACGAAGAGGACGTCGTCGTGAAGCTCGTGGCGGACGGCGACGCCGCGCTGCGCGATGCGCTGCGCGCGGAGATGCGCAGCCTCGCCGGGCTCGAGCACCGCGGGCTTGCGCGTGCCCGCGACATCGGCACGACGAAGGCGCGCGACGGCACGCTCGATTATCTCGTGACCGATCTCGTGCGCGGCACGACGCTCGGCGCGCACGCACGGGATCGCGCATTCGACCAGTGGATCGACCCGCTTTGCGACGCGCTCGAGGGCCTGCACTACCTCCACCGTCTCGGCCTGCTCCACGGGGATCTCAAGCCCGACAACGTCGTGGTCGCGACCGAGCCTGAGCGCGGTGTGCTGATCGATCTCGGATGCGCGCGTCCGATGGGCGTGGCGCTGCCGGCGGTGTCCGGCACGCCGGGGTTCGTGGCGCCCGAGCTCCTCGCGGGTGCGGGGGCCGACGCGCGCGCGGATCTCTTCGCGCTCGGCAGGACGATGGAGCGGCTCGCGGCGACCGGCAGCGGCAGCCTGCCGCCGGCCGTGCGCGAGCTCGTCCGGGCGCTCTCCGCGGACGATCCCGCCGACCGGCCCACCGACGTGGCGGAGGTGCTGCAAGCGCTCGGGCGAAGCGCCGAGCTCGTGTTGCCTCCGGCGGGCAAAGCGTCGAGGGCGTTCGGGCGCGAACGCGAGACGCAGGTGGGTATCGCAGCGATCGCGGGTATGTGCACCGGAGACGCCGGCCCGCGCGTCGTGTGGCTGTCGGGGCCCGACGGCATCGGCAAGACGCGGCTTCTGACCGAGCTGAAGTGGGAAGCGCAGCTGCGCGCGAGGGTCGTCGAAGGACGCGCGGTGCGTCCCGATGCGATCGTGCAGCTGCTCGGGGCGGCGGTGGGTCGCTCGATCGGTGGCGAGCTCGACGACGTGCTCGATGCGCGCGCCTCGCTGGCGGCGTCGCACGACGTCACGGTGCTCGTGCTCGACGACGCAGAACGGCTCGACGAGCGTCAGGCACGGTGGGTCGCGAGCTGCGTGCGCCTCGCTTCGCGCGACGACCGGCTGCTCTGGTTGCTGGCGTCGAAGGGGCCGTGCGTGCCCACCTCGCCGGACGTCCTGTGCGCGCTCGCGCTCGGCAGCCTCGACGAGGATGCGATCGCGCGCTGGGTGGGCGGCGCGCTGTCGCCGCGGCGCGTGTCGGAGCTGCATCGCGCGAGCGAAGGCGTGCCCGCGCAGGTCGAGCGGATGCTCGCCGCGCTCGCGGATCGACCCGAGAGCGAGGTGCTCCGGGCGCGAGAGGAGCGCGGCAGCATCGAGAGCGAGCTCGGTCGCGCCTCGGGCCGAGAACGTGCGGCGCTCGCCGCAGTGGCGCTCGCGGACGCGATGGACCTCGCCACGAGCCAGGCACCCGCCGCTGCGGAGCTGCGGACGGTGCTGGCGTGCGAGAGCACGACGCTCGCGCGCCTGCTCCAGCGTGGGTGGATCCGTCGCGACGAGGGAACCTATCGGTTGCATGGGCTCACCTTCGAGGAGGTGATGACCCAGGCGTGCGACGTCGTGGACGAGCACGTCGTGCGGCTCGAGCGCGCCCTCGCCCGCGCGTCGAGCGACTCGAGCGACGCGGCGATCGAGACGGCGATCGTGAAGGCGCTCGCGCTCTCGGGACGACGAGAACGAGCGCTCGCACGATGGAGGGCGGCGCGCGAGAGGGTGCACCGAGCACCCGGCGCGTGGCTCGGCACGCTCGAGGCGTTGGGCGACCTCGAGGGCGAAGACGGCTTGATGGCGGCCGAGATCGAGCTGGCGTCCGGGGCTGCCCACGCCGCGCTTCGGCGCTTGGCGCGGCTGGTGCGGCGCGGACCGCCCGGTGCGCTGCGCAGTCGCGCGCGCACGCTCGGTGCCGCTGCGTATCTCCGACTCGGCCGTCCGGCGCGTGCCCTGCGCGCGATCGAGCGCGCCGAGGCGGACCCTACCGACGACGACGCCCGTTCGCGGCTCGTCGTCGAGCGTGCCGACCTGCGTTCGCGCGCGCTCCTGGCGCTCGCGCGTTATCGCGACGCCGAGCGCGTGGCGAGCGCAGCGATGGAGCACGCGAACGACGACGCGACGTCCGCGACGCTGCGCGAGAGCGCGGGCGTGGCCGCGACCTACCTGGGCGATCACGCGAAGGCGAAGGAGGAGCTGGCCGCGGCATCGGCGGCGTGGTCGCGCGCGCGAGATCCGCGCGCCCGCGTGCGGGTGCTCAGCTACCAGGCGATCGCGGCATCTCGCGAGGGCGACCTCGCGCTCGCGGCGACGAAGCACCGAGAAGCCCTCTCGGTCGCCGAAGCCGAAGGGCTCGACGATCAGCTCGCGTCGGTGCTCCTCAACGTGGGCACGGCCGTGCAGCAGCTCGGCGACTGGGGCGACGCGATCGCGGCCTACGTGCGCGGCCTGCGGCTCGCACGCGCGGTGGGGAAGAAGAGCACCGAAGCGCTCCTCGGGTTCAACCTCGCGAACGTCTACGCGGCGGTCGGCGTCGTCGATCGCGCCGATCGGACGCTCGCGGCCGTGGAGCACGCGCTCGGCGGCGGAGTCCCCGCCGCAGGGACGGGGATCGCCGCGAGCGCGATGCCCGCGTTGAGCGCGGCCGCGCTGGCGCTCCGTGCGGAGATCGCGTCCCATCGGGGCCATGTCGACGACGCGCGGCGCTCGATCGAACGCGCGCGCGCGGCGTTCGAGGCGCTCGATGCCCGGCGCGAGAGCGTCGAACGTCTTCTCGATCGCATCGCCCTCGAGCTCGGGATCGAAGGATCGTCCTACGAGGTCGCACGCGCGCTGACCGAGGCTGCGGGTCTCGTCGTCTCGCTCGGCGCGTCGGACCTGATCGCGCGCCAGCGCTTGCTCGAGGGACGTGCGGCGCGCAAGCGGGGCGACGTGGGCGGAGCGATCGCGGCGCTCGATAGGGCGCACGCGCTCGCCGAAGGGCGAGCCACGCCGTCGATGGTCGCAGAGATCGAGGGCGAGCTCGCCGCGGCGTGGGAAGCCGCCGGCGACGCGGAGCTCGCAGCCGGTCATCGGGCCCGCGCCCGCGGGCGGTGGAGCCGGATCGCGCTCGGCTTGCCCGTCGAGATGCGCGATGCGTTCTGGGCCCACCCGCTCCGCTCCGAGCTGCACACGCGACCGCGCGTCGCGCTCGAGCAGGAGCGCGTCGTTCGCGCGAGCGGATCGACGGGTGCGCCGGCCGAACGCCCGGCGGGCACGTCGCTGCTCCGACTGCTCGAGATCAATCGTCGTCTCGCGAGCTCGCTCGTCGTGGCCGACGTGCTCGCGCACGCGCTCGATGCGGCGATCGAGCTGACGGGCGCGGAACGCGGGTTCCTGCTCCTGCAGAAGGAGGGCGACGCGGGCGCGCGCGGCGATCGAGCGCTCGAGGTCGCCGTCGCGCGCAACCTCGATCGCGAGCGCATCGGGCGAAGCCATCTCAAGTTCAGCCACGGCATCGCGGAGAGCGTCGTTCGTCGCGGCGAGCCCATCGTCACCACCGACGCGCGGAGCGACGAGCGGTTTCGCGGGCACGCCTCCGTGCATGCCATGAGGCTCAGCTCCGTCGCGTGCGTGCCCATTCGTGCGCCCGAAGGCGTGCTCGGCGCCATCTACCTCGACAATCGTTTCGAGCGCGGCCGGTTCGCCGCGGCCGACCTCGAGACCCTGAGCGCCTTCGCCGACCAGGTCGCGATCGCGCTCCGCAACGCCCGCCTCCACGCGGCGCTCGAGGCGCGCACGCGCGAGCTCGAAGCGGAGAAGAAGCGCGTGGAGGAGCTCGCCCGCGCGCAAGCCAAGGAGCTCGAGCGTCTGCACGAAGAGCGACGCGCCAAGGACGAGCCCTCGACGATACGCCACGATTATCGGGAGATCGTGGGTCGCAGCGCGTCGATGCGCCGGCTTCTCGCCACGCTCGATCGGGTCGTGGACTCACCGCTTCCCGTGTTGATCACGGGCGAGAGCGGAACCGGCAAGGAGCTCGTGGCGCGCGCGATCCACACGTACGGCACGCGTCGCGAGCGACCGCTCCTGAGCGTCAACTGCGCTGCCTTGCCCGAGAGCCTCCTCGAGAGCGAGCTGTTCGGTTACACGCGCGGCGCCTTCACGGGAGCCGATCGCGATCGACCCGGTCTGTTCGTCGCGGCGCGAGGCGGCACCCTGTTCCTCGACGAGATCGGCGAGACGTCGCTGGCGATGCAGGCGAAGCTCCTGCGCGTCCTGCAGGAGCGCGAGGTGCGGCCCCTCGGCGCATCGCGCAGCGTGCGCGTGGACTTCCGGCTCGTCGCCGCCACCAACCGCCGGCTCCGCGACGAGGTCGCGCAGGGCCGCTTCCGTGAGGACCTCTACTATCGCATCGCGGTCGTCGAGATCGCGGTGCCGGCGCTTCGCGACCGCATCGACGATCTGCCCGTGCTCGTTCGCGCGCTGCTCGATCGGATCGCCCGAGACGCCGGCCGTCCGCCGCCCCTCGTGTCTCCCGACGCGCTCAGGCTGCTCGCGCGTCACCCGTGGCCAGGCAACGTACGCGAGCTCGAGAACGTCCTCGGCCGCGCGCTCACCATGACCGACGCTCCCGAGATCGCACCCGGCGACCTCGATCTCTCTCCGACCACGCCTGCCTCTTCCTCGAGCGCCGGCTTCACCCGGACCGCGCACGAGCGCGACGAAGCCGAGCGCATCCGTGCGGCGCTCCGCGACACCGGTTTCCGCGTCAGCGACGTCGCCCGCCGGCTCGGCATCCCCCGCAACACCCTCTACCGCCGGATGCGCCGCTACGGCATCCCCCTCCGCGATTGACCGCAGTCGCCACCCGCGGCTCCCGCCCTAGCCACCCGCCACGGGGACAGGATCGACGTGATCAACCGCGCGTAATCGTTGGCCTTCGAGGCGAGCAGTTCCATTCCGTCTCGGCGCACCCTATTTCTGGGCGGATCCGAACGGATTGGAACTGCTCGTCTAGGAACCTCGTGATCTCGATGAGTTGAGCACGTCGATCCTGTCCCCGGCGCGGATCGTGCGTGAAGGGGGCCATGCGGACGACGGTAGGGCTGGTTGCGGTTCTGCTCGCCGGGTGCGCGGCGGAGGTCGCGGCGGACGGAGAGGACGGGATCGACGAGGTCGGGGTGGTCGCCGGCAAGGACGACGGTCCGTTCTCGGAGTGCGAGCTGCGCGAGGTGCTCGGGCTCGTCAACGACGCGCAGACGACGCTCGGCTCGTTGATGGAACGAGGGGTTCCGAGCCGTGGGGCGCGCAACCTCGTCGCCCATCGCGACGGGATCGACGCGACGCCGGGCACCGACGACGACGACCGATTCGACGACATCGACGAGCTCGACGGTGTCGCCTACGTGGGGCCGCAGACCTTCCGCGCGCTCGTCGCGCTCGTCGCGGACCGATGCACGACCGCGCCGGATCGAGACGCGGACGTCCGCGTGATCTTCTCGCCCGAGCCCTGGGAGACGAGCCATCTCGCCGCCATCGTCGCGTCCATCGACGCCGCGACACGCTCCATCGACCTTGCGATGTACAGCCTGCGCGACGGCCGCGTGATGGAAGCGCTCGTGCGCGCGGCCGGACGCGGCGTCTCGATTCGCGTCGTCTACGAAGGCGCGTCCGCCGACCGCGCCAATCCCGCGGGCACGACCTCGCAGCGCCTCGAGGCGGCGGGCATCGACGTCCGCTGGATCAACAAGGTCATGCACCACAAGTTCGCGATCATCGACGGCCCGCGCGACTCGATGGACCAGGCCGCGACCGCCCTGCTCGTCACGGGCAGCGGCAACTGGTCGACCTCCGCGGGCACCAAGTACGACGAGAACACCGTCTTCCTCCGCGGCCACGCGGAAGCCAACCTGCGCTTCCAGGCCGAGTTCAACCACATGTGGCGAAGCTCGCGCGACTTCGCGGGCACCAGCGCTCCGGCGTTCTTCGAGTCGATGGCCATCGACCCGTCCGCGATCACCGACGATCCCTCGTTCGACGTGGTGTACACCTCGGCCAACTTCGAGGTCCGCGACTCGTCGAACGGGCCGACTTTCACGGTCATCCGCGGCAGCAACGCAGTGGCCGATCGTCTGGTGGCGCTCATCGCCGGCGCCGAGCGCTCCATCCACATCGCGTCTGGACACCTGCGCTCCCGGCCGGTCGCCAACGCGCTGCTCGCGCGCTTTCGCGAACGTCCGGACCTCGACGTGCGCGTCTACCTCGATGGCCAGGAGTACCTCTCGCAGAGCTCGCACGCCGCGCAGCTCGACGAGCTCCAAGCCTGTCTCGCTGCGGCGGGCACGAGCACCTCGCGCCAGCAGGACTGCAACGACCGCGGCTTCCTGTGGAGCTACGTCGTGCACGAGGCGGGCATCCCGCTCCGCTACAAGTACTACGCGTATCGCTGGGACACGTCCTACGCCGTGCAGATGCACCACAAGTACATGGTCATCGACGGTCGCCACCTCGCCACGGGCTCGTACAACCTCTCCGACAACGCCGAGCACAACACGCTCGAGAACATGCTCTTCTTCGACGCCGAGGCATTCCCCGCGCTCGTGGCGGCCTTCGAGGAGCGCTTCGAGACCATGTGGAGGACGGGCGAGGCCGAAGGCCGGCTCGACAGCCTCATGCAACAGCTCGCGTCGGGCACCGGGTCCGTCCCCCTCGTCTTCGACCCCATCGCGCTCGACTGGGAGCAGGTCACCTCGCTCAAGCGCGCGCTGCGCACCGCATGCCCCACGGCCGACAGCGAGGCTTTCCGCACCGACCCCGCGGCCCACCGCTTCTGCGATCGCTGAGCCGAAGTCTGACGGACACCGTTCGTGCCGAGCGCGTCGAAGCACGCGACGGCGTCCCTCGACGTGGCTCGGGGCGAACGGTTCGCGATCCCGCGTCAGGCACCTGAGACGCCCCGGGCGGTGGTGCGGTAGCCTCCGTCGCCTTGGGGTGATGCGAACCGGCCGCGCACAACCGACCGACTCGGGCTTCACGGGGAACCGCCGTTTTCGCGTCAAGACGCGCATCGGCGAAGGCGGCATGGGTGTCGTCTATCTCGCGCGCGACGACGAGCGTGGGCTCGACGTCGCGCTCAAGATGCTCGGCCCGCGCATGGCCGTCGGGGAGATCCACCGGCTCAAGCGCGAGTTCCGCGCGCTCGCCGACGTCACGCATCCCAACCTCATCGCGCTGCACGAGCTGGTCGCCGACGGCGACGAGTGGTTCTTCACCATGGAGTACGTCGAGGGCGTCGACTTCCTCGAGGCCGTCTCGGTCCCCGACGCCGACCCGAGCACGCTCTCTCGCGAGCTCTCGACCTTCTGGCGCGGCGCGCCCACCTCGCGACAGCGGCCGGGCGCGCTCGCTCCCCCGGTCGAGGAGCCCCCGAGCCACGCTCGGGCCATCGGCAGCGTTCCCTCCACGCGCGACGAGCCTCCGCCCTCTGCCTCACCTACGGTGGAGTCGCAGCCGGCCGCGCATCTTCTCGATGCGTCGCGACGCGCCGAGGACGACGCCCAGCCACCGGTCGCGGAGCCCACGTCCGCCGCGCCGCCAGAGCGTGGGACCGACGCACGCTCCCCCTCGCGCAGAGCGGATCCCCGCCCACCGTCCCCGGCCGACGTCGAGAAGCTCCGGCCGGCCCTTCGCCAGCTCGCCGACGGGATCCTCGCGCTTCACGCGGCCAACCGGCTGCATCTCGATCTGAAGCCGTCCAACGTCATGGTCCGCAAGGACGGACGCGTCGTCGTGCTCGACTTCGGTCTCGCGCGCGAGCTGGCCGCCGACGCTGCCGATCTGTCGATCGACGAAGGCTTCATCGCCGGAACCCCCGCGTACATGGCTCCCGAGCAGGCCGCGGGCGAGCGTCTGACCGCCGCCGCCGATTGGTACGCAGTCGGAACGATGCTCTACGTCGCGCTCACCGGACGATTTCCGTACTCGGGCTCCGTGCCGGCCGTCCTGCTGGCCAAGGGCACCCGTGACCCGCCCCCGCCCTCCGCTTGGGTTGCCGGCGTCCCCGAGGACCTCGACCAGCTCGTCGTCAGGCTCCTCGTACGCGATCCGCACCAGCGCGCGACCGGCCTCGACGTGCTCGCCTGGTGCGCGGGACAGGACCGACCGTCGTCCGACGCGCTCGCCGCCAGCTTCCCGCCGTCGTTCATACGCGGTCCATTCGTCGGCCGGAACGACTCGCTCTCGGCGCTCGAGCGCGCGTTCGACGACGTGCGCGCGGGAAGACCGGTCGTCACCTGGGTGGGCGGCCGCTCCGGCTTCGGCAAGTCCGCGCTCGTCACGCACTTCCTCGAGAAGGTCCGACAGCGCGCGTCCGCCACCGTGCTCACCGGTCGCTGCTACGAGCGCGAGTCGGTTCCCTTCAAGGCCTTCGACAGCATCGTGGACGCGCTCGTCCGCCACCTCCGGTCCCTCCCGCGCAGCGAGGCAGCCGGCCTGCTCCCCCGCGGCAGCCACGAGCTGGCACGCGTCTTTCCGGCGCTCGAACGTCTGGAAGCGCTCGGCGACGTCCCTCGGCGCAGCCATCACATCCCCAATCAGCAGGAGCTGCGCGCTCGGGCCTTTCGCGCGCTCAAGGAGCTTCTCTCCGCGCTCGCCGACAAGGGCCCTCTCGTCGTGTTCGTCGACGATCTCCAGTGGAGCGATGCGGACAGTGCCCTTCTCCTGGCAGAGACCCTCTCTCCTCCCGATGCTCCCTGTCTCTTCTGGATAGGCGCCTACCGGAGCGACGAGCGCGCGACCAATCACCTTCTCCGCGACGTGCTCGACGCACCGCGCCGGGCCGAGCTCGACGTCCGAGACATCGAGGTAGGTCCGCTGCCTCCCGCGGAGGCCGAGGAGCTCGCGCGGCGACTCCTCGTCGAAGCGTCGGGCGAGGACGCCGAGAGACTCTCCGCCATCGCGCGCGAGTCCCAGGGAAGCCCCTTGTTCGTCGGGGAGCTCGTGCGTCACGGTCCCTCGTTCCGCGAGGACGCCTCCCATGGCGCGACGACCCTCGGAGGCACGACGCTCGATGGTCTGCTGCTGTCTCGCTTCCATCAGCTCGACGCTCCCCACCGCGCCGTCCTCGAGCTCATCGCGCTCTCTGCCCATCCGATCGAGCAAGGCGTCGTGCTCCGGGCCGCGTCGCGCACGGACGACGATCTGGGAGGCGCGCTCACGGCCCTGCGCGCTGCCCACCTCGTACGAACGCGTGGCGGCCGGCCCACCGATCTCGTCGAGTGCTTCCACGATCGCATCCGCGAGACCGTCGCGGCCCAGGTGACCGGCGATCGCCGTCCGGAGCTGTTCGGCCGTCTCGCGGACGAGCTCGAGCAGACCGGGCGCGCAGACGCCGAGATCCTCGCGCACCACTGCAGGGCAGCGGGGTTCTCCGACCGCGCCTCGCGACACGCGCAGACCGCAGCCGAAGCCGCCGCGCGATCTCTGGCATTCGACAAGGCCGCGCGTCTGTACGCCGACGCGCTCGACCTCGGGCGACACGAGCCATCGGCCGCGCGTGCGCTCGAGCAGCACCTCGGCGACGCGCTCGCCAACGCGGGACGCGGCAGGGAAGCCGCGCTCGCGTATCTGCGCGCGAGCCGCCGAGCCGAGGCAGGCGAGTCCCTCGATCTGCGTCGCCTCGCGGCCGAGCAATACCTCGTGAGCGGGCACGTCGACGAAGGCCGCAAGGTCCTCGACGAGGTGCTCGCCGAGCACGACCTCCCCCACGGGCTGACCACGCGTCGGGCGCTCGTCTCGTTGCTCTGGCACCGGGGCCGCAACGCCATCCGGGGTCTTCGCTGGACCGAGCGCCAGGAGCCGGACGTCCCGCCCGAGAAGCTACGTCGCATCGACATCTGTTACACGGCGTCTCTCGGGCTCTCCGTCGTCGACACCATCTGCGGCGCCGCCTATCAGGCACAACATCTCGCGCACGCGCTCGAAGCGGGCGAGCCCAATCGCATCGCGCTCGGTCTGGCCTTCGAGTCGGGACACCTCTCGACCGCCGGCGCGTCCGCCGAGAAACGGGCTCGCGAGCTCGCGCTCACGGCGGAGTCCCTCTGTGCGCGCCTCGACAACCCGCATGCGACGGGGTTCACCGAGCTCATGCGGGGAGTCGGGTGCTGGTCGGTCGGACGTTGGAGAGAAGGCGCGGAGCGCTGCGACAAGGCACAAGCCATCCTGCGGGAGCGCTGCACGGGAGTCGTCTGGCAGATCGACACGGCGCAGGGATTCTCGATGATCTGTCTGACCGCCCTCGGCGAGCTCGACGAGGTGGGCCGCCGAACCGCGCTCTGGCTGCGCGAGGCGGACGAACGGGGAGACCGATACCATTCGACGACCATTCGCGTCGTGTGGGGATCCCACGTGCTCGTCGGGCTCGCGGACGACGACCCCGATTGGGCCGAGCGCGAGATCGACGTCGCCATGGCGAGCTGGTCGAGCCGCGGCTACCACGCGCAACACTACTACGCAGTCCTCGCGCGCCTCCTCGTCGACCTCTATCGTGGAGACGACGCGAGCGCGCGCCGGCGGCTCGAAGAGACCTGGAAGCCTCTCGATCGGTCGCTCCTGCTGCGTATCGAGGCGCTCCGGGTCACGGCCGTGGCCGCACGCGCAGCCACCACGCTCGCCGTGGCCAAGCGGTCACCGGTCAGCGAGCGTGCCAGCCTCGTTCGCGCAGCCGAGAAAGACGCGAAGACGCTCCGCTCGCTGGCGCTCCCGTGGATCGTTCCCCAGGCGGATCTCCTCGATGCGCAGATCGCCGATCTGCGGAGCCGTCCGGACCTCTGTGTGGCGCGGCTTCGCGACGCGCGCTCGGGCTTCGAGCGCGCCGAGATGGCCATCCACCGTGCCGTCGTCGAACGCGCGCTCGGAAGTCGCATCGGAGGATCGGAAGGTGCCACGTCGATGGCCGCCGGCGACGCCGCGCTCGCCGAGCGTCACGTGGTCGCTCCCGATCGGTTCTGCCGCGTTCACGCTCCCACTTTCTTCGAGATCTGAGGGCCTGCCGATGATCGACCGATCCGGTTCAGCAGCAGAACGACGAGGGTCCTTCCCCTTCCGGGGGGAAACGATCCGGTGGTCGTCGAGCGGGCCCTGACGCGCACACCGAGGAACCACAGATGACCGACGAGACGACGTTGCCTGCCTACGTGGAACGAGGCGGAGAGCAGACCTTCGCGCCGCCGTGGGCGGCCACGGGAGTGCTTCTCCGTACCTTCTTCGTCCTCACCGACGAAGCGGCGCTGCAGAGACAGTGCGACCGCTACCTCAACGCGCCGACGGGCGGCAAGACCGACTACCGGCCCGTCTTGCCGATTGCGCTCCTCGCGTTCGCGGAGCTGACGCACCTGCAATCGACCTCCGAGCCCGACCGCAACCGCGGCTGGGTCTCGGAGCGCGACGTCGCGTTCTGGTTCCTGACCATGTCGGTCCGCAAGGAGCTCGGGATCGACGTGGCCCAGTCGCTGTCGTTCTTCCAGCCGTACTTCTTCGTGGACCAGCCGCAGGCGCTCTGTACGGGACGCGAGGCCGTCGGGTTCCCCAAGGAGCTCTCCGACATCGAGCTCTCCGGTCCTCTCGATCGGCCCGGGCGACTGTCGGTGACCACCAACGTGTCGCCCATCTTCGATCCGAGCGTGCGGATCGCGCCGCGCGAGATCGTCACCGTGACGCCCGTCGCGACGGCTTCGGCGACGCCGGCTCCTCCTGCGCAACACGACAGTCTCGCAGGCGTGCTCCGCGAGGCCTGGAGCGCGCTGCAGGCCGACGGGCAGTCGATCCCGATCCCGTCCTTGAAGCTTCTCTTCGATCTGGCGGGGGAGATCCTCAAAGCCGAGATGCCCTGTGTGTTCCTGAAGCAGTTCCGCGATCCCCGGGACGGCTCGCGCGCCTGCTATCAAGCGCTCGTGGAGCAGCCCATCCGCACGACCGCGTTTCGACGCGGAGGCCTGTTGCCGGGGCGCTACGACCTCTCGCTCGCCGCTTACCCGAGCCATCCGATCGCCGCCGACATGGGGATCACGCCCGAGCGGTGCAAGAGCCTGCTCGGCGTGTGGATGGACTTCGATTTCACCATGGAGACGGGCAACGTCGTCTGGGAGGCACGTCGATGAGCGTCGAGGCCAAGAAGAAGATCGCCATCCTCGGGGGCGGCGTCGGCAGCATGGCAACCGCGTTCTCCCTGACCAGCCAGCCCGGCTGGCAGGATCGATTCGAGATCACCGTCTACCAGATGGGATGGCGAATCGGTGGCAAAGGCGCGAGCGGCCGCAACCCCGATGTCCACCAGCGCATCGAGGAGCACGGTCTGCACATCTGGCTGGGCTTCTACGAGAACGCCTTCCGGGCCATGCGCGAGTGCTACGGGGAGCTGAAGCGCCCGAAGGGTGCACCGCTCGCGGCGTGGGACGACGCGTTCAAGAAGCACGTGGACGTCGGGTTCATGGAGCACGTGGGCGATCGCTGGATCCCCTGGATGTTCCATTTCCCGACCGACGACCGCGTGCCCGGGGATCCCGGAGGCCCGCCGGTGCCGGCGCTCTGGACCTATCTGAAGAAGCTCGTCGAGTGGATCTTCGGGCACCTGACTTCGCTGCCTCTCGCGCCGTCCACCGCGAACGACATCGGGAGCCTTCACCAGGAGAGCTGGCTCGAATCGACCCTTTCGGAGCTCGGACACGACCTGCACGCGATCGTCGACGAGCTCGCCGTGGCGGGCGTCGAGGCGGGCGCGGCGATGGCGCACCTCGCGAAGAAGGTGATCGACAGCCTGGGAGACGATCCGCGGCAGCACAGCGCCGCCCACCACCAGGCGCTCGGCCGGATGCTGGAAGAGCTGCTCCGATGGCTGGAGAAGAAGGTGGAAGGAGCGCTCGAGACCGACGACGTGCTCCGGCGGGGCTACATCCTGATCGGCCTCTCGGTCGCGATCGTGAGCGGCATGCTCGACGACGGCGTGTTGTTCCACGGGCTCGGCGTCATCGAGCGGTACGAGTGGATCGCCTGGCTGAAGAAGCACGGAGCGAGCGAGTACCTGGTCACCTCGCCGCCGGTCCGGGGCCTCTACGACCTCGTCTTCGCGTTCGAGAAGGGCAAGCTCGATGCGCCCAACTTCGCGGCAGGCACCGCACTTCGAAGCATCTTCTCCATCCTCCTCGACTGGAAGGGCGCCATCTTCTGGAAAATGCAGGCAGGGATGGGAGACACGGTGTTCGGCCCGTTCTACGAGGTGCTCGATCGGCGCGGCGTGCGCTTCGAGTACTTCCACAAGGTGGAAGAGCTCCGATTGTCGGAGGACCGGAAGAACGTCGCGTCGATCCGCGTCGGGCGGCAGGTGGATCTCGCGCCGGGCAGGACGAAGTACGAGCCGCTCGTGGACGTGCTCGGGCTGCCGTGCTGGCCGAGCGTACCGAGCTGGGATCAGCTCGACGCGAAGCAGGTGAAGGAGATCCGCGAGCAGAAGGTCGATCTCGAGTCCTATTACGCCGACTGGAAGCCCGTCGAGACGCGCACGCTCGAGCGAGGACGGGACTTCGACGTCGTGGTGCTCGCCATCCCGCCGGGAGCGCATCGAATCATCGCTTCCGATCTGATGACGCTGCCTCGATGGCGCGACATGGTCGATCGGGTCGCGACCGTGCAGACGCAGGCTCAGCAGCTGTGGCTCAAGCCGGATCTCGCGGCGCTCGGTTGGAATGGACCGAGCCCCGTCGTCGATGCCTTCGCGGACCCGATGAACACGTGGGCAGACATGAGCCAGCTCATCGTGCGCGAGACGTGGCCCGAAGGCGCGATCGGCAACGTCGCGTACTTCTGTGGCCC
>JADZFZ010000089.1 GCA_020854145.1 Deltaproteobacteria bacterium
ATCCAGGGCTCGCGTACGACCCGATCGAGCGCAAGCTCGTCGCGTGGGCGGGCGGCGACACCGTCTATCTGATCGACGCCGAGGCCGACACGTGCGAGCCGCGCGTCGTCGCCGGCGATCCCGGCCCGCAGCAGGAGAACGGCACGCACGGACGCTTCCGCTACTTCGCGTCGCTCGACGCGTTCGTGCTGATCAACGCGATGGATCGGGACGCGTACGTGTTGCGCCTCCGCGCCTCGCCCTGACTCACGTACATCCCTCGTCGGTCGCGCCGTCGCAGTCGTCGTCGATCCCGTTGTCGCACTGCTCGGCGATGGGCCCGATCAGGTCGATGCACCCCGACCACTCGACGGCCGCCGGCATGCAGTCGGTGCAGTCGGTGCCGTAGACACACGCGCCGCTCGCGCCTGGACGGCCGTCGTCGCACGTGCCGTCGCGGGCGAACGGGCAGACGTCCGTGCAGCCGCCGCGGCAAGTCTCCGTGCCGCGCACGCAGCGCGAGCGACCGCCGTACACGACGTCCTCGGGCCCGCAGGGGCGGCGCTCGTCCATGACGCACAACGCGGGACCGGCGTCGAGCACCGCGGCCTCCGTCGCGGCGTCCGCGTCCGCGTCCGTCGCGGCGTCCGTGCCCACGTCCGTCGCGGCGTCCGTGCCCACGTCCGCCGCGGCCTCCGTGCCCACGTCCGCGTCGCGTGGCGTGATCGCCGCACCCTCGCACGCCGCACCTCCCCCGAGCACGACCCATACGGCGACCGCGACCCCCTTGGACACCAAGCCATGATAATCCGCTGCAGCGCTGCGACGAGAAGCGGATCCACGCGCGTCGATCGCGACGCGCGGATGCGCATCCGACCGAGCGAAGAGTGGAGGGCCGAGCTACGGCGCGCGGCCGGCGGCGCTCACCGCGACGGTCGTACGCGACGTGGAGGTCACGGCGCGACATCGGCGCGCACGCGCGCGCACGCGACAGACGAAGGTGCTCGCCGTCACGCGCACGACGGCGTCACCGGCCGCGCGCGCGACGACGGGGAACCGCAGCACGGGATCGGCCGCCGCGGGGTCGAGCGCGTCGAGCCGCGTTTGACGCGGGCGCACGACCTCGAGCGCGTTGCCGTCGGCAATCGCCGTCGCGATCCACGGCGCCTCGTCGGCGGGCAGCCAGCCGGCCGCGGGCACGACGCGCATCACGAGACGCAGGGTGCCGCGCCCTCCCGCGACGAGCGGCGCTTCGGGCTCGAGGCGCAGCTCGATCGTGCCCGCGGGCGCGCGCGTCGCGGGCGGCGGCGGCCTCGGCGGCGCAGGCTGTTGGCCCTCCGCCACGACCGTCGGCGCGACGATCGCGAGCGCCAATGCGATGGCCGCCGCGCCAACGTACGAGAGACGACCGCGACGCCCGTACGACGGAGCGACGCGTGCGAACGGCCTACGCCGCATAGTGGATGACCTCGGTGGCCGAGGTGATGCCGACCCACCGGCGCAACGTGACCTGCGGCTGGCCGTCGCCCGTGTACTCGATCGTGCAGTAGGTCAGACCCGAGTCCTGACCGAGGTGCTGCAGGTCGAGGTTGATCATCTTGGTCCACGTGCCCGTGTTGATGAGCAGCTTGCCGTCGGGCAGGCGCCGGCACCGCGGCCCGTGGCTGTGGCCGACGATGAGCGTGTGGACGCCGCGCACGCGTCGGAGCGCGCGCTCGGCCGCGACGTCGAAGTTGGTCACCGGCAGCACCTCGGACTGCATGACCTCGCGCAGGCGTCGCCAACGATCGCGCCACGCGGAGAGCCGGAGCACGCGGTGGCGCAGGTAGTGGAGCGACATCCGCAGGAAGAACTGCACGAACCAGCGGAAGTCGAAGAGCAGCGACGCCGCCATGAAGCGCGAGAACGGCTGCACGCGGTCGATGTGCCAGCGGTCGCGCTTGGCGGGGTTGAGGATCTCGAGGATGAAGAGACTTCCCCACGGGAGGTTGAGCACGGGGGTGCCGTCCTTGCGCGGTGCGATCAGCCGGTCGTACTCGACGCGGTGGATGGCCTCGAGCTGGTGGCCGTGCCGGATCTGGATGCCCTCGGGCAGGTAGTACGTGTCGCTCTGCGTGATGAAGCGCACGCGCTCGGCCAACGCGCCCGGCGCGACGTAGCGGCGGAAGAGCTCCTGCGCGCCGGCGAAGAACATCTCTCCGTCGTGATTGCCGGGGATGTACGTGAGCCGCCTCCCGGACGCGGCCAGGAACTCCTTGATCGCGCTGCACCAGCGCGGGTGACCTTCGAGGCAGAGGCGCAGCTTCTCGACGGCGATCTCTTCGGTGATCTCGGTCGGCCAGCGACCGCCGAGCGACACCTTCAAGAGGTCGAAGATGTCGCCGTTCAGGATGAGCTCCACCTCGGCCCCGCGCGCCTCGGCTCCGTGGTGCGCGAGCAGGTCGGCGAACCGGTCGTCGTGGAAGAAGTCCTCCCACGGGTTCAGCTCTCCCTTGCGCACACCGGTGCCGAGGTGGAGGTCGCTGAGAACGAGGCGCAGGAGCTTCAAGCCATCACCTTGACTCCCCCCCTGGTACCCCGATACTGCCCCGCAGGCCAAGTGTACCGACCCCGATGGTTCGCCCAGCCCTCGCGGTCGTCCCAAACGCGCGCGTCATCGGTCGAGCAAAACGGGGAGCGGAGCATGCGTCGGAGTCTTGTCGGGTTGCGCCCGATCGTCGTCTTGGCAATGGCGTCGTGTCTCGTCGGGGCCTCGTGCGGCGACGACGATGGCCCCGGGCTTCCGCCGATCCCGGATGCTGCCCCGCCCGACGCGGCCGAGCCCGACACCTCGACCACGCCGCCGCCGCCGCTCGACGCAGGACGACCGTCCGACGAGACGCTGCTGGTCGCGCGCGTCGTCCCGGGCCACGGCACCTATCGCGGCGGGCAGCTCGCGACGGTCCGCGGCACCGGCTTCGTCGAGGGCATGTCGATCTCCATCGGCGGGCGCGAGGTGCAGGCGCCCGACATCGAGCTCATCGACTCGCGGCGCGTGGCCATCGTCACGCCGGCCGGCATGCCCGGGCCCGCGGACGTCGAGGTCACGCGCGGCGACGACCGTGCGCTGCTGCCCGACGGCTACGTGTACGACGCGATCGACGTGGAGCCCAACAGCGGCTCGGTCGCCGGCGGCACCGAGATCGTCATCACCGGTCAGGGCACCAACTTCACCGACGGCGACACCGTCGAGGTGGGCGGCGAGGCGTGCACCGACGTCGTCGTCGAGTCGCCGACCGTCATCCGTTGCCGCGTGCCCTCCGGCACGATCGGCACGGTGACCGTCGTCGTCCACCAGCGCTCGGACGGCAGCGAGATCGAGGCGCCCGACGCGTTCAGCTACTACGACTCGGCCGATCCGTTCGGCGGCGGGCTCGGCGGCGGCTCGCTCGACGGCACGCTCAACGTCACGGTGCTCAACAGCTACGACCGCTCGCCGGTCGAAGGCGCGTTCGTCATGGTCGGCACCGATCTGTCGGTGAGCGCGCACCAGGACTACACGAGCCCGCTCGGTCAGGTGACCTTCAGCGGACCCGACCTGCGCGGCGCGCAGACGGTCACGGTCGCCAAGGCGTGCGGCATGGGGACGTCGCTGCGCTTCGAGTCGACCTCCGTCGTGCTCTTCGACGCGCGCGACGTCACGGTGTTCCTGGTGCCCGTCGCGCCCTGCGTGATGGGCGACCCGCCTCCAGGCGCGAGCGGCCCCGGACGGCGCGGCGCGTACATCAACGGCGAGCTCATCTGGCGCGGGCCCGACGAGTTCGGTCCCAACCCGTGGACGAACGTGCCGGACCCGGTCAACGACGACGAGCGCAAGGTCGCCTTCGTCTTCACGACGTGGCCTGATCTCGACGGCCCGCTCGCGGACCCGTCGGTCGGCGGCACGCGACAGATCGTGCTCGAGGACGAGCTCGGGATGCGCGGCTACCCGTATCGCATCTTCGCGGCGCCCGGCGGCTTCGCGGTCTACGCGCTCGCCGGCCTCGAGAACACGGCGACCGGCCGCTTCACGCCGTACATCATGGGCGTCGCGCGCAACGTGCTCGCGGGTCCGGGCGAAGAGGTCGAGGAGATCGATCTCTTCATGGACATCCCGCTCGATCACCAGGTCGACGTCGAGCTCACCGACATCCCGGCGCCCGGACGTTCGGGGCCCGACCGGTTCAAGGTCGAGAGCTTCATCGACCTCGGCGGCGAAGGCATCATCGCGATGTGCGCACGCTGGGACTTCATGGCCAACTCGTGCAGCGACGTGCGACCCGTCTACATCCAGCGGCGCCGCACCTCCGCCGAGGGCTTCCTGTTCCCGGGGCAGCCCGCGCTCGACGGCGACCTCTGGGACGCGCGCTACATCTTCCGCGCCGGCTGGTACACGGGCGACTGGGACGGCACGCCGCAGACGGTGCGGCTCGATCGCGCGGTGACCGACGTCTCGTCGATCCACACGATCGGCAACTTCCTCGGGATCCCGCGCGCCACGTCGCCCGCGTACGGCGAGCCCATCGACGCGTCGCGCGTCGTGCGCTGGGAGTCCGACGGCGCGCCCCCGGACCTGCAGCTCGTGCTCGTCAGCGGCGGAGACGGCTCGCCCGCGTGGCGTCTCATCGTGCGCGGCGACGTCCGCGAGGTCACGTTGCCCGACCTCTCGTCCATCATGGGCGTGGACGACATCGCGCCCGGCTACGTCACGTGGAGCGTCTACGCGATCCAGATCCCCGGCTTCGACTTCGACGAGTTCAGCTATCGCTACCTGAACGACCGCTTCTGGAGCGGCTCCGCCGTCGACGTGTTCCTGGCTCAGTTGTGA
>JADZFZ010000090.1 GCA_020854145.1 Deltaproteobacteria bacterium
CCCCAGCACCGCGCGGGGATCGAGGCGGCGGATCAGCCCTTCCTGCCCTTCATCGCCGTTCCGGCGCGGACGCCCGTCTTCTTACGAGGGAGGATCCGATCCTCGATCTTCTGCTTGGTGTCCTTCGCCACACGGCGTGGCGGAGTGCCATCGCGCCGCGACCCTCACCTCGCGCGTCTAGACGCTCGCGCGACGATCGCGGATCGCCCAGTAGAGACGCGCCCACGGCGGTCGGCGGTCCCGCGCCGCGAGCCAGATCCGCGCATGCTCTCGGGCCGAGCGCTCCCATGCGAGCGCGTCGCGCCACACGTCGTCGGCGCTCGCGTCCGCGTCGAAGGCGCGCCGCTCGATGGGCGCGCGCGTCGCGTCGATCCACGCGAGCGCTTCGCGAGGCGCACGCATCGCGGCGCGGTGGATCCGCTCGTGGCTCCAGAAGAGCGAGTCGTCCGCGCGCTCCCCGGGGAACGGCCCGAGCGAGCGCGGCACGGTCGGTTCGACCGGCTTGAAGACGGACGTGCACGGCGCGGCCGTCGCGGTGACCCAGTGTCGCGTCCGGCCCGGACGGAGCTCCGCGATCCACGACCCCGTCGTCTGCGAGCTCAGCGCGAGCCCGCCCGCGTGCATACACGGAGCGGCCATCCCGCCACGGAGCGGACCGTAACGCGGCCCGCCGTCGTGGCCGTGATCGCGCAGCGTCCGAACGAGGTCGATGGGCGTTCGCACCCGGGCTGCGCTCGTCTGGGTCCGCGCGCGGCGCACCGCGCACGCGGCGGCGCGACCGCGCAACCGATCGGCGTGGCGCTCCGCGAAGCCCGCGATGGTCAGCCCGTTCGAGATGGCGCGAACGCCCGCGCGGACCGGCTCGACCGCCACGAGCCGTCCCGCCGTCTCCACGACGAACGCACCCGCCGCGTCGGCCACCAGGAAGCTGCCGTGATAGGTGAACGAGCGGTTCTCGTGGCCGCAGCCGCCGCCCTGTCCGTGGCGCGCGAGCAGGTCCTCGATCACACGGACCGCCTCGTCCGCCGTCGCCGCGCGCTCGAGCGCCAGGCGCAGGAGGTCCATGCTCGTCAGCCCGACCTTCGCGTACGGCTGATCGGTGAACACCGCCTCGTTGCCGATCGTCACGCCGTGCTCGTTCGTCCCCATCTCCGCGCCCCACATCCAGAACGGCCGGCTGATCAGGACTGCGTGCGTGACGGGCGCTTCGGGGATCTCGATCCACGTGCAGCGCACCCGCGTGCCCGCACCGTTCTGCCGGCGCGGGTGCCACTCGAGCCCTTGTCCTTCGTTCGGATCCCGATCCGAGCTCTTCGCGAAGAGCACCGAGCCCTCTCGCACGATCACCAGCGTGTCGCACATCCAGCCCATTCTAGGGGACAGGATCGACCCATGTAACCCCCGGAGATCATTGCCTCTCGAGACGAGCAGTTCCATTCCGTCGCCGAGCTACCCGGTTGTCGCACGACCGCCCTCGTTCCCGACGAGCACCCTGCGATCACCGGCTCACTGCCAGTCTCTTTCGCGGAAGAAGAGAGCAACGGCGAACATTCCCCTTGACCGTTCGTCTATGGCATTGTAGACAGTGCCTCTCTTCGTAGGTGCCATCATGCCGTGCCGCCTCCCACACATTCTTCGCTGCAGCCAACGCGTCTTGCCGGGCGCCGTCTCCACGGTCCGTCCGGCTGTCGACACGCTTTCGTGTGTCGGCGATCGGCAGACTGGCTGGTTGTTCGGGCTCGATCCGTAGGCGGTTCGCGCGCGCCCCAAGCGCATGACGAGGCCGCCCGCGTAGACCGCCGGCGGCCTCGTTGCTTTTCGGGGCTCGCCGTCTCGGCGATCACGTCGGCACGACTTCGGCCACTCCCGGTTCGTCCAATGGCCTAGGACGCCGCCCTTTGAATGCGGAGATCTGGGTTCGATCCCCTGACCGGGATCCGGGGCGGATGCCGTCGAGACTACAGGTCAGAACCTACCACCGTCTCGACACCTCTGGCCGCCCTCTTCTCGTTCGTCCGGCGCATGCCGGGAGAGACTACATGGTCCCACGGGGTTCGACTCCTCGCGCTCGTCCCTCGGGGGATGAGCAGGGTCTCTCCAACACTCGGCGCCGGCGCTCACCGCGGGTTTCGTCCAAAGGGCAGGGCCGCAGCCAACCAAGCTGCCGATGCCGGTTCGATTCCGGCAACCCGCTCCGTCGTCCCCGTAGCTCAGCAGAACAGAGTGCCTGGCTACGAACCAGGAGGTCGGAGGTGCGACTCCTCCCGGGGACTCTCTCGCTCTTCTCGTCCGTCACGCCGGGGTGGTGTAACGGCAAACACGTCCGCCTCAGAAGCGGAGCGCGATCCGCGCAATGCAGGTTCGACTCCTGTCCCCGGTACCGTCTGTCCCGTCTTCTTCTTGCCTCGTGATGCGACGGGTGTCGCAGCTCGCCTGTCTCTCGAGTGAGGGCGGTTCGACTCCGCCACGGGGCGCCGATGCCATTCGTGACGAATGCTCGTGGTGACTACACCCTGAAACGGTGAAGGTCGCGGGTTCGAATCCCGCCGGGGATCCCTTCGGGGGTGCCCGTAGCTCAGATGGATAGAGCGTCATGTCTCCACACCTCTGGTCGTCACACCAATTCGTGGGTTCCCACCCTTCGGGTGGGGCTCTCGTGGGCTGAAGAGGTTTCCACCCTTCGGGTGGGGCTTCTCTGCTCGTCACACCGGGTCTCGGATGAGGGGAGGTCGTCGTGGCCAACAAGGGTCTATTCGCATCGTTCTTCGGCCGCGCCGTGAAGGCGGCAGACGCCGTCAACGAGGCCGGTGGGACGGCCTACGCGTTCGGTCCGAAGCACGCGCTCGCCCAGTACGCGGCGACGGGATGCCTGCAGTCGACGTTCTACGCGTCGGGTGCGGAGCAGCTCGACCGCGTGCTCGAGCTCGCAAAGGGCGTCGACGACGAGATGCTCGCGAAGACTGCCATCTTCGCGCGCACGCACGGCCACATGAAGGACGTGCCGGCGCTGCTCTGTGCAGTGCTCTCGACGCGCAACCCGCCCCTGCTCGCGCGCGTCTTCCCGCGCGTCGTGGACAACGCGCGCATGCTGCGCACGTTCGTCCAGATCGTCCGGTCGGGCACGGCCGGTCGCAAGTCGCTCGGCACACGCCCCAAGCGTCTCGTGGCCAGCTGGCTCGAGACGCGGACCGACGACCAGATCCTCCGTGACTCGGTGGGTCGGTCGCCGTCGCTCGTGGACGTCGTCAAGATGGTCCACCCGCGACCGTCGACCGCGAGCCGCAAGGCCCTCTACGGCTACCTCATCGGTCGCCGCTACGACCTCGATGCGCTTCCGCTCCTCGCGAAGCAGCTCGAGGCCTACAAGGCGACCCGTCAGGGAGTCGTGCCCGACGTGCCCTTCCAGATGCTGACTGCGCTCGATCTCGGCCGCGCCGAGTGGACCACGATCGCGCGTCAGTCGAGCTGGCAGAGCCTGCGTATGAACCTCAACACGTTCGCGCGTCACGGCGTCTTCGACGACCCCGCGATGGTCGCGTACGTCGCGAGCCGGCTGTCGGACGCGCGCGAGATCGAGCGTGCGCGAGCGCTGCCGTACCAGCTCCTCGTCGCGCACCGCACGACGGCGGGGCTCCCCGACGCGATCCGCCTGGCGCTCGCCGACGCGATGGAGCTCGCGCTCCGCAACGTCCCGCGCGTCGAAGGCAAGGTCTTCGTGCTTCCGGACGTGTCGGGCAGCATGCAGTCGCCGATCACGGGTCATCGAAAGGGTGCCACCACGGCGGTGCGCTGCATCGACGTCGCGGCCCTCGTGGCGGCGGCGTTCCTGCGTCGCAACCCGCTGACGGAGGTGCTGCCGTTCGACACCGAGGTCCACCCGATCGCGCTCGACGCGCGCGCGTCGGTCGCCACCAACGCAGAGCGGCTCTCGCGGCTCGGCGGGGGTGGAACGAGCGTGAGCGTCGCGCTCGCGGAGCTCGCGAAGCGTCGCGCGAAGGGTCACCTCGTCGTCATCGTGTCGGACAACCAGTCGTGGGCGGATACGCGTGCGTCCGCGCAGGGACCCGAGACGATGCGTCGGTGGAGCGACTTCCGGGCGCGCAACGCCGGCGCGAAGCTCGTCTGCATCGATCTGCAGCCCTATGCGACGACGCAGGCCGCCGAGCGCGACGACGTGCTGAACGTCGGCGGGTTCTCGGACGACGTGTTCGACCTCGTCGGTCGCTTCGCGGCAGGCTCGCTCGACCCCGGCCACTGGGTCGCGGTCATCGAGCAGGTTGCGTTGTGACGACGAGCCGGGTCTCCGCCCCGAGAGGGGTGGAGACCTTCCTCATTCCGTCTGGACCGCGAGCGACATGTGCGTGACTCCGCGTGCGCGGAGCGCATCCATGACCGCGACGACGGCCGCGTATCGGATGCTCTGGTCCGCGGCGATCGTCACGCGACGCCCTGTGAGGCTCGCAGGCATCGCCGCGAGCTCGTCCGCGGTCGGGCTCACCGAGGTCGCGAGCTCGACACGCGGGCTGCCCGGGACCTCGACGATCACGCGCAACCCGTTCGGCGCGGGCGCGATCGCAACCATCGCCGTCGTCTCCGAACCCTCGGGAAGGGCGGCGGGTGGAGGCGCTTGGGCCACGACCGCGGGGCCGCGAGACGTCGTACCGGTCGCGGAGGTCTCGGCGTTCTGCCGCCGCGACGCAGCGGCGGCGGACCTCGTCGCCGTCCCGTCGCGTGGACGCGCCGGAGCGTCGTGTGTCGTCGCCGCACAACCGACGAGTGCGACCATGAGCGCGGCCGGCGCGATCCGTCTCGACATTCGCGACGATCTCCCGACGAGAGAGTACGACGAAGTACGGACTCGCAGGCACGCGCGCCGCGTTGATCCTGCGAGCCGCGCAGTGCGCAACGTCCGGCGCGCCGACGTTCGGCGTCGCACGCGACGAAGGGCGACGTGCGGCTCGTGGAGGTCCCATGTCGACGATGATCAGAGCCGTCTTGTCGTCCGCGGTCCTGTGGACGAGCGCGATGGGATGCGGGCGCGACGCGACACCGCCGCCCGTCCCCGAGAGCGAGGAGGTCGCAACCGCACCGGAGGCGCCGGCCGATCCGTCGGCCGCTCCCGAAGCGCCGCCTTCGACTCCGCCCACCGAGGCACCCACCGCGCCCGAAGCACCACCCGCGGCGCCTTCCGCACCCGCAGCCCCCGAGGCGCCCGCCGCGGCGACTCCGACACCCGAGGCCGCCGGCCCCGCGCCGGCCGCTGGAGGGATCAGCGCGCCGACGACGCCCTGAACGCCGGACACGAGACCGTTCGTGACGAGGTCAGGCCCACGACCGTTCGGGATCTCGTCGGGACGCGGGCGTCCCCGATCTCGGAGGCCGTGCTGCGCGCTCGGGCAAACTTTGCTCTGCGAAATGCCCTGAAATCCAGGCGTTTCGGTGGGCACGCCGGTTGCGGTAGCGGCGCCCCATGAAGCTGACCCGCACGTTGTCCCCCCTCGCGCTCTTGGCCGCCGGCGCCTGCGCCGACGTGAGCGCTCCACTCCCGACCCCCGAGCGCACCACGGCCGCTCTCTCCGACGAGCGCGGCCGCATGGCGCTGCTCGGACGACTGCGCGAGAGCTCGCGCGACCCGGTGCGATTGCGCATGCGCGGCGAAGGCGTCGAGCACGCGTCGCTGCGCGTGCCCGTCGAAGGCGCCGATCCGGCAACGCAGGCGCACGGCCTGCTCGACACGTACGCGCTGCTCTTCGGCGTGCAATCGCGCGAGCTCTCGTTCGGCGTGCGCAGCGTTCGGACCGAACGCGCGCTGACGGACGTGCGTCTGCACCAGCGTTACGGGCGTCTGCCCGTCTTCGGCGCAGACGCGGTCGTCACGATGGCGGGCGGCGAAGCACGCGCCGTCGCGTCGCACCTGTGGTCGGGCCCGACCCGCGCGTTCTCGACGACGCCGCGCATCTCGGTCCGCGATGCGCTCGGCGTCGCGCGACGCGAGGCCCGTGATCCCGAGGCGCCCGCCGTCTCCGAGACGCGCCTCGTCGTGCTCGTCCCGAGCGTCCTCGATCCGGCGCTCGCCGCCGCGCTGCCGCGCGAGGCCTACCTCGCCTACCACGTCAACGTGCGCGGCGAGCGCGGTGCGTGGTCCGGTCTCGTCGATGCGCGCGACGGCCGCGTGCTGCTCGCGCTCGCGACCGAGCAGTCCGACTACCACCTCGATCTCGAGGACGCGAACGGCGGAACGGCGCAGACGACGACCTGCTACTACGAGATGTTCGAAGGCTCCAACGCCGCCAACGAGAACCAGATCAACTCGCCTTACCAGAGCGACGACGAGGTCGTGACCCTCTGGTCGAGCGCCGACGACGTCTACGACTACTTCTACTCGCGGTGGCAGCGCGACTCCTGGAACAACGAGGGCGCGACCCTCCAGCTCTTCGCGCACAGCAGCACGCCCAACGCCTCGTGGGTCAGCGGCTGCAACGTCATCCAGTTCCGCGACCCCTTCGTCGGACGCGACGTGCTCGGCCACGAGTACACGCACGGCGTGATCCAGGACAGCTCCAACCTCGTCTACCAGAACCAGTCCGGCGCGCTCAACGAGAGCTTCGCGGACATCTTCGGCGAGATGATCGACGACGACGGCGCCTGGCTCGTGGGCGACGACACGCCCAACGGCGTGCTCCGCGAGATGGCCGATCCGTCCGCCCCGGTCGCGGGTGGCAACACGCAGCCGGACACGTTCTCGGCGTACGTGCCGCTGCCGTTCGGTCAGGTTCCGACGGGCGGTACCGGCGGCAACGACTGGGGCTTCGTGCACACGAACAGCGGCATCCAGAACCAGGCGGCGTTCTTCATCGCCGACGGCGGCACGCAGAACGGTGTCACCGTCAGCGGCATCGGACGCGAGCCGATGGCGGCGCTCGCCTACGGCGTGATGGGCACGCTCCCTTCCTCGGCCAGCTACCAGCAGGCGGCCGACGCGTGGATCGCGCGCGCGGAGACCTACGTCGATTACGGCGTCATGACGCCGTGGCAGGTCTGTCAGGTGCGCAACGCCTGGGCCGCCGTGGAGCTCGCCAGCCCCGACACCGACTGCGACGGCATCCTCGACGGCGGCGACGACGACGACGACGGCGACGGCGTGCTCGACGTCGACGACAACTGCGTCGGGCTCGAGAGCCTGAACCAGAGCGACGAGGACGGCGACGGCCTCGGCGATCCCTGCGACGGCGACGACGACGGCGACGGCGTGCTCGACGGTGTCGACAACTGCCCGCACGAGAAGAACGCCGACCAGAAGGACCTCAACGACGACGACATCGGCGACGCCTGCCAGGATCCCGACGGCGACGGCGTGCCCTCGTGGAAGGACAACTGTCCCGATGACGAGAATCCCGGCCAGGAGAACCAAGACGGCGACGACGACGGCGACGTCTGCGACATGGAGCAGGACCACGACGGCGACGACGTCTGGGGCCTCCTCGACAACTGTCCCTTCACCGCCAACGCCGATCAGAGCGACGGCGACTCCGACGGCCTCGGCGACGCCTGCGATCCGTGCGCGGGCGCCGACGAGGTGACTGGCTGGTCGATGGGGATCCCCGGCGTGACCAACCCGCACCCGATCCTCGCGGACGCCGACTCCGACGGCGAGCCCGACGGCTGCGATGCGACGCCCAACGGCGAGTGCGAGATCGCGATCGACGGCCTGCCCTTCGCACCCGAAGGCGGGATCACCCCCGGCGGCACGGGCGGCGCGAGCATCACCGTCTCCGGCCGGCGCGGTCTCACGATCCCGGTGCTGCTCTTCGAGTGTGGCGACGAGTGCGTCGGCGAGAGCGCACGCCGGACGATCGCGCTCGACGGCCTCGCGAACGCATCGGCCTGGGTGACCGACGAGACCGGCCGCATGGTCGCGAGCAGCGCCAACGTCCGCGACGGCCGAGCCGAGATGCGCTTCACCGCCGAAGGCGGCCGCCGCTACGCGCTCCAGATCGCCGCCGCGCCCGAGCGCGCGCGACCGATTCGGATCGACCTGCGCAGCGGCCCGCGCACCCCTACGAGACGCTGAGCGAGCGCTCGCGCCCGCGACACCGATCACGCGCTCGACGCCCGCAGCCTCACCCGCTGCGGGCGTCGTCGCGTCAGCCGCCGCGCGCGACGGCGGCGTGCAAGGCCGAGAGCGCGGGAGAGAGCGCGACGGCGTGCGTCGCGAGCACGGCCTGGTAACGCGTCGGCGACAGGCGCGCGTCGACGAGCATGCGCTCGAGCATCTCGATGGCGTCGGCGCGGCGCGACGGCGTCGAGCCGCCGGTCACCTCCACGACGTCGAGCAACGTCGTCAGCAAGACGAGCACTGCGTCGATCTCGGCCCTCTGCGCGCTTCCCGCCGGGGGCATCGCGTGGGGGTCGAGCTTCTGCGCGCCTGCGACCGGCTCGGGGAACCATCGCGCGAACCGTCGCTCGAGCGCGCGTCGATCGCGATGGAGCACCTCGACGCGGGCGCGCTCCGCCTCCCCGAGGATCGAGTCCGACAGGCCCATCTCCGCGCGCGCCGCCGCCTCCGCGTCGAGCCGCTCGAGCGCGCTCAGATCGCGTGCCCTGCCGAGCTCGGCGAGCTCCTCCACGATCTCTCCCACGAGCGCCTCGAGGTCGTCGTCGCCGCCGTGCCTCGCGACGTCGGCGGACAGGTCCGGCAAGTGGATCGGCGGACCGTCGTCGCGCCCCTCGACCAGCGCTGCGAGCGTCTCGTCGTCGACGAAGTGGTAGAAGGCGCGCTCGCCGCGCGCGCGCTGACGCGCGACGAGGCTCCTCAGCGCCGGGTTCTCCTGGCCGATGGCGATGACGCTCACGCCGATGGGGATGTCGCCGGCGCGCTCGCGCGCGGCCACGATGGCGCGCTCGTCGACGGTGTCTGCGCCGTCGGTCACGAGCACGACGTGGGCCCGACCGAGCTCGCGGTCGACCTCGCGCGCCGCGCGCACCTGCTCGAAGCTCGACAGCAGCGCGAGATCGATGTCGGTGCCGCCGTCGCGCACCGTGCCGAGCACGGCGTCGATCGCGGCGAGCGCCTGCCCGGCGGTCTCGACCTCGTGCACGGGCCCGAGCTTCGTGTCGAAGTACTGGAAATACAGGCGAAGGCGCGCTCGTCGTCCCGCCTCCGTCACGCGCCTGGCGAGCGTCGCGAGCTCCGCCACCAGGATCGCGTCCCGCATGCGCGCACGCGCTCTGGTCATCGAGCCCGACCCGTCGAGCACGTAGACGCGGACCTCGCCTGCCATCACGGTGCGGGGCCGCGGCCGCACCTGCTCGCGCACGTAGCGACGGACGAGGAGCCGGCCCGCCACGAGCGAGAGCAGCACCGTCCGCGGATCCTCGATCACGGCGTCGGGAAGATCGGAGACCTCGGTGGCCGCGAGCAGCGCGAGGTCACGCGTCGGGTGCCGCACGGGCTCGAGGTGGATCTCGTTCTCGATCACGCGCAGCGGCGACAACGTCCCGCCCACCTCGAAGCACCCGTCCGCGTGCAGGGCAGCCGTGAGCGTGCCCGCCGCGCCGTCCTTGAGGTAGTCGAGGGCGCGCTGCGCATGGTCCCGGGCCTCGTCGTCGGGCGCGGCCTCCTTCGCCGACCGGTAGCGCTCGACTGCGTGAGCGTAGGTTCGGGAGACCGTGTCGGCCACGTCGCGACCGAGCACCTCGTCGGCCGATCGCGCGAGCGACGCGCGGCGTGCGCTCGCGGAGTGGCCGACCGAGTCGCGTCGCAGGCGGCGAAGCGCTTCTGCCGTCAGCGCCGAGACGCGCGGGTCGCCCGTCGACACCGCGGCTCCGTCGAGCGCGACGAGCGCCGCGTGCAGACGACTTCGGTCACGCGACGACAGCGCGCCGCGCGCTTGGTGGAGCAGCGCCACGTCGAGCGCGAGGCCCGCGCCCTCGAGCCGATCGATGCGCGTGATCGCACGGCTGACGTGGTCGCGTCTGGCCCCGAGCGCGCGCTGATCGAGCGGAAGCGCGGCCGCGGCGTCGAGGAGCACCTGCCGAGCCGCCTCGAAGAGTCGACGTCTGCGCCCGAGCAGGTGCTGCTCGTCCTCGGCGGCTTCGATCAGACGATCGGCCGCACCGAGCACGAGCGCGATCAGATCGGGGCGACCCGGCTGCAACGCGCTCGTGCGGCCGTGCTCCGGCGATGGTTCCGTCGCGCGATCGTCGGCGGGAACGTCGCTCTCGTCCGCCGCGCCGTCACGTGTGACCGCGATCGACAGCGGCGGCGCCCAGCGCAACGGGCTGGTCCCGGCGAAGATCCGCGCGATCGTCGGGTCGCGTCTCGGCCCGAGCGTGCTCGCCGCGCGCGAGACCAGCGCGTGCAGGCGACCGAGCCACGCGACGTAGCCGACGGGGACCTGCCCGCGGACGACGGTCGCACGCTCCACGCTCGTGACGTTGTCCTCGAGCTCCTCCAACGCTCGCTCGATCGTGCGCGCGTCGTCTCCGTGCGACGCCTCGTCGGCGAGGTGAGCGACCATCGCGGCCACGGAGTCGGTCCGGA
>JADZFZ010000091.1 GCA_020854145.1 Deltaproteobacteria bacterium
GCTGCCCCCGGCGCGCTCGTCCAGATCAACCATCCGCGGAGCGACCCGTACTTCGGGTACTTCACGCTCATCGACTTCGATCCCGCGATCGCGACGGGTCGGCTCACCGAGCTCGCGAGCGACTTCGATCTCGTCGAGGTGTGGAACGGTCACGGCCTCGACAACGGTGACGCCGAGGTTCCCGTCGACGTCGTGCTCGAGGACTGGCTCGCGCTGCTCCGCGCGGGCCGCGGCGCCGTCGCCACGGGCAACAGCGACACGCACCGTCTCTCGCGAACCCCCGTCGGCTACCCGCGCACGTGCGCGCGCATCGCCGACGACGGCCCCGACGCGCGCCGCGCCGACGCGTTCGTCGACGCCCTGCGCGTGGGTGACGCGTTCGTCACCAGCGGGCCCTTCCTCGACGTCACCGTGGAAGGGGAGGGGCTCGGTCGCACGGTGCGCGCGCGCGACGGCCGCGTCGAGGTCACCGTGCACGCGCAGGCCGCGAGCTGGGTCCCGCTCGACGAGGTCGCCGTGTGGCTCGACGGCGAAGAGATCGAGCGCACGCGCGTCACCGAGCTGCCCTGGTCGGGCGGCTTCGACGTGCCCGTCACGCGCGACGCGTTCGTGATCGTCGTCGCGCGTGGAGACGAGCCGCTCGGCGTCCCGGCCGGCGCGCCGCTCTCGCCGATGCGCTCGTTCGCGTTCACGAACCCGGTGTTCGTGGACGCGGACGGCGACGGCATGTGGACTCGGTGATCCGACAAAACGCACAGTAGGCCGAGTGGGCGCCGCGCGGCCCCGTGCGCCAACGTCGTTGGCTCTCTGTCTCTTCGCGTTGGCAGTGCGCGTCGAAAATCGTCGCACGGCCCTTGGATTGCTGAGCCTCCTGCGACGACGGAGGGACAGGGCAGGGCGCCGGCGGCTCCGGCGCTCGATGGGCACGTCCGTCCTCGGGCACCCCGCAAATGGAGGAAATGCAACGATGGCAAACCGTCGATGGATCACGATCTGGGCGCTCGCCGTGGTGAGCTCGGGGTGCCTGGACCGGCACCTCGAGCGCGTCGCGCCGTGCGTTCGGTCGAACATCAGCATCGTCGTGTCGCAGGGCACCCACCAGGTCGACCTCCTCTTCGTCGTCGACGACTCCATCTCGATGCAGCAGGAGCAAGAGAACCTCGCGCGCAACTTCGACACGATGATCCGTGCGCTCGCGACCGGCGACACCGACGGCGACGGCACGCCGGACACACCACCCGTCGACGACCTGAACGTCGCGGTCGTCTCGACCGACATGGGCTCGGGTGGCTTCCCCGTGTGCGGCTCCGATGGCGACCCCGACGGCGACGACGGTGTGCTCGTCAGCCGCGGCAACACGAGCCTCGCGGGCTGCGCCGCGACCTACCCGACCTTCCTCTCGTTCCGACGGGGCGACGACGTCGACTCCTTCGTGCAGCAGTTCGGCTGCGTCGCGCGTCTCGGCACCGGTGGCTGCGGCTTCGAGCAGCAGCTCGAGGCGACGCTCAAGGCGATCACACCGTCCACGAGCACGGCGGTCGCGCCGTTCCTCTCGGGCGCGGGGCACGCGGACGGGCGCAACGCGGGCTTCTTGCGTCCAGGCTCGATCCTGGCGGTCGTGCTCGTCACCGACGAGGAAGACTGCTCGGCCGCGGACCCCGCGATCTTCGACACTACGTCGTCCACCTTCCCGGGCGAGCAGCTCAACCTCAGGTGCTTCCAGTACGGGGCCGAGAGCTTCGGCGCGGTGCAGCCGATCGAGCGCTACGTCGATGGCTTCCTCGCGGCCGTCGGCGGCGACCCGAGCCGCCTCGTCTTCGCGGCCATCGCAGGCGTCCCGCCCGACGCGGTGTCGAACCCCGACGCGGTCGACTACGACGCCGTGCTCGCCCACCCGTTGATGCAGGAGGCCATCGATCCCGCCGAGCCCACGCGTCTGCGCACCTCGTGCAACGTGCCGGGGCTCGGCATCGCGTTCCCACCGCGGCGCATCGTGCGCGTCGCGCAAGAGCTCGAGCGGCGTACGGCAGGGCCGGACGGTCGCGGCAACACGACCGTGCAGTCGATCTGTCAGGCGGACCTGCGTCCGGCGCTGCGTGTCATCGCGCGCAAGATCGGCGAGCAGCTCGGAGGCGCCTGCCTGCCCCGTCCCCTCGCGCCACGCGGAGACGGCACGGTCGACTGCGCGGTCCGCGAGATCGTGCGCGAGGGCCGCTGCGCGGACGCGCCCGGCGCCCCGCCGTGCACGACGCCCGGCGAGAAGCCCGGCTGCCGTACGGATCCCTCCGAGCCCGGCTGCTGCCTCGGCATCGACGTGACCCACGACCAGCCCATCGGCCAGCTCTGCACGATCCCACAGCGCGGCGTGGGCGGTGCGACCGCAGGCTGGTTCTACGACACACGCGGCGGCGAATGCGGCGGCCGCGCCTGCACGCCCGGCGAGCGCGGCTACTGCGCGCACGCCATCACGTTCGACGACGCGTACGTGCCGCCCAGCCGCGCGATCGTCCGGCTCGAGTGCCAGCAGGCCGTGTCCGGCCAGGTCGCCTGCGACCCGAGCAACCCCTGCCCCGGCGGCCAGACCTGCGTCGGCGGAGTCTGCCGGTCGGCGACCTGCGGGGAAGGGTGAGCACGCGCCGCGACCCCGGCCGCGGGCCGCGCTGCGACGCGCTGGCGCACGGAACGGTCCGCGGCCAACTTCGTTGGCGCTTCGAACGCGCCGTGCTCGTGCGCCTCACGTGTGATCTCCGTGGCCGATCCCTTGCACAGGAGCCCGCGTTGGGACTCGAGTCCCCACCCTCGCGAGCGGTGCTCCCGATCGCGAGGCCCGTGTCGCGCCCCCTGAGGGGGCCCGTTGACCTCGGCGCAGCAACACGACTATGCTCCGCCACGTTTTTCCCGGACATCGTGAGCCTTTCGGAGGAGTGGTCGATGAGGACGAAATCGTTCGTGGCCGGCGCGGCCCTCTTGCTGCTGGCAGGGTGCCTGACCCGTGACCTCGGTCCGGTCGCCCCGTGCGTGCAGTCGGGCGTGTCGATCGTCGTCTCCCAGAACGCCGTCGACAAAGTCGACGTGCTCTTCATGGTGGACAACTCGAACTCGATGGCCGAGGAGCAGAACAACCTCGCCGGCAACTTCGACACCATGATCCGCGCGCTCGCGACGGGTGACGTCACGGGCGACGGCATGCCGGAGTTCCCGCCGGTGAAGGACCTGCACGTCGGCGTCGTCTCGTCCGACATGGGCACCGCGGGCTTCCCGGTTCCCACGTGCAGCGACGACGGCGACCCCGACGGCGACGACGGCGTGCTCATCACGCGCGGCAACACGATGGTCGCGGGCTGCTCGGCGAGCTACCCGAGCTTCCTGTCGTTCATGCCCGCGGTCGACAACGCCGACAACTTCATCCAGCAGTTCGGATGCGTCGCGCGCATCGGCACCGGCGGCTGCGGCTTCGAGCAGCAGCTCGAGTCGATCCTCAAGGCGATCACCCCGGCGGCCAGCCCCGCCGTCGCGCCCTTCGTCAGCGGCACGGGCCACGCCGATGGCCGAAACGCGGGCTTCCTCCGCCCCGATTCGATCCTCGCGCTCATCCTCGTGAGCGACGAAGAGGATTGCTCCGCCCAGAACGCGGAGATCTTCAACACGATGTCGGGCATCTTCCCGGGCGAGGCGCTCAACCTGCGTTGCTTCATGTACGGCGCGGAGAGCTACCAGGCCGTCCACCCAGTCACGCGATACGTCAACGGCTACCTCGCGGCCGTGGGCGGCGACACGAGCCGCCTCATCTTCGCGGCCATCGTCGGCGTGCCTCCCGACTCGGTGCCGAACCCCGACGCCGTCGACTACGACGCGATCCTCGCGCACCCGAACATGCAGGAGGCGATCGATCCGATGGACCCGAACCGCCTCCGCACGTCGTGTAACGTGCCGGGCCTCGGTATCGCGTTCCCGCCGCGACGCATCGTCGAGGTCGCGCGTCAGATCGACCAGGCGACCGCCGGCCCGACGGGCGTCGGCAACGCGACCGTCCAGTCGATCTGCCAGGCCGACCTGCGGCCCGCGCTCCGCGTCATCACGAACAAGATCGGCTCGCTGCTGCGCGGCGCTTGTCTGCCGCGTGCGCTCGCGCCGCGTGCCGACGGTACGGTGGACTGCACCGTGCGCGAGACGATCGTCGGCGGCACCTGCTCGGGCGCGCCCGGCGCTCCGCCGTGCACCACGCCCGCAGAGAAGCCGGGCTGCCGCAGCGACGACATGGGCTGCTGCCTCGGCATCGACCCGACCAACGACCAACCGCTCGGTCAGCTCTGCACGATCCCGCAGCGCGGAGTGGAGGGGGCTGCGGCTGGCTGGTTCTACGACACGACCGGCGGCGACTGCGGCGGCCGACCGTGCACGCCGACGGATCCCGGCTACTGCGCGCAACGCATCTCCTTCGACGACGCGTACATCCCGCCCAACCGCGCCATCGTTCGCCTCGAGTGCCTGCAGGCGGTCGAAGGTCAGATCACGTGCGCGGCGGACACCGACTGCCCCGATCCCCTGCAGTGTCAGGCAGGCGTCTGCGTGTCGGTCACCTGCGGCGGGGCTTCGTAACTCAGGGATCCGGCGGGCACCCAGCCCGAGAGTCCAACGGGTTCTTGGCGTCGGGCCGACCAGCTTGTATGGTCGGCCCGATGTCTTTGTGGCGCTCGTTCGCGCGTCGACTGGCCTCCACGTCGTTGCTCGGCGTGGCCGTCGCCGCGAGCCCCGTCTCCGCCGATCCGCCTTCGGTGACCAGCGCAGCGACGGCCGCAGTCGCGCCTGCGGCGATCACCACGAGCGCCCCCGTCCCGCCATCGGGTCCCGCCGCACCGGATCCCGCGGGCGAGGCCCTCGGCGATTTTCGGATGACCTTCTACTGGGTCGCCGACGAGAAGGAGTATCCGGGCGAGCGTCCGGTGGAGCGCATCCACGGCCGCGACGGCGACGTGCTCGGCACCTTCGGCGAGCGGTTCGCGCGCGCGCTCCGCATGGAAGGCACCGGACGGACCGCCGGCGGCACGCTGCTCAACTGGGCAGGCCGTCACTGCGGCCCGCCGCGCCGCGTCGTCGAGCGTGTGCGCGATCGGCGCGGGCGGTTGCGCCGTCAGGTCCGTATGGAGCCGACGTCTTGCTTCGTCGCGCTCGATCCGACGCGGTACCCCTTCGGCATGGGCGTGCAGGGCTACCGCCTCATCCCGTACCGGACGGTGGCCGTCGATCTGTCGCGCATCCCCCCGGCCACACCGCTGTTCGTGCCCGAGATGGTGGGTGTCCGCCTGCCCGACGGCACGCGTCACGACGGCTGCGTCGTCGCGGTCGACACCGGCGGCGGGATCCGCGGCGCGCGGCTCGACTTCTTCGTCCCCACGCAGGCCGAGTTCCGCGAAGCGTTCCGACAGCTCCCGCGCCGCAGTCAGATCACCGTCGTGCGCGAGCCTGCTCGGTGCGCGTACGCGCGCGCCTACGCGTGGCGTCCGCCCGCCGCGGAGCGCCCCGTCATCGACCCCGCGCACGGCGAGCCCGTCGACGCGGTCGCGAGCCCACCCGGCCCGAGCGTCGAGTCGTCTCCCGCGCCGTCGCCCGTCGCCAGCGCCGCGCCCGAGCCTTCGCCTGCGGCCACGCCGACGCCCGCCCCGTAGGGCACGGGCTCACTCGCCGCAAAACGACGGCGCGCGCGCGCCCGCCATCTCGGTCATCGCGCACATCGCGGCGCGCGATGCCGCGTGGTCGAAGATCGGCCGCGTCCGCGGGATTGCGGGCGAAGCGAGGATCCGCGGCGCGCGCGTGACCTCCCCGCGCACGCCGTCGAACGCTCGACGCTCTTGCGCCCGGAGCGCGACCGCGAAGAGCGCGAACGCGATCCGTTGCTCGCCGCCGCGCCATGCGCGCACGCCGCGCGCGTAGGCGACCTGTCCGATGGCTTCGTCCGTGGACGGAGATCCGTCGCCGAGCTCGTCCGCCCATCGCGCGAGCCTCCTCGCGTCGCGCGTGGCCGTCGCGATCGTGCCGAGCCGCGCACCGTCGCACGGCGCCAAGCGTGCGACCGCCCCGACGTCCTGCGTGCACTCGTCCCACCCGAGCTCGGCCACGCTCGCCGCCTGGTCCGTCACCGGTACGAGCCCGGGGTTCTCGCGCAACATGCGCTCGATGCGTCCGCGCCTGGCGCCCGGTCCCACCAACGCGAACGGACGCAGGTCCGGATGTCGCGCCATCAGGTGGTCCCAGTACCAGCTCGAGCTCGCGAGCCCGACGGGCAACACCACCACGTCGGGCCGCACGCCCTCGGCCTCGTGCACCCAGAGGAGCGGAGCCGCCACGTGGTCCGCCGCGACCATGAGCAACGCGCGCCGGGGCGCGTCGCGCAGAAGCATCGTGGACACGTCGTGGAGCGCCCGATCCGCCGCGCGCGTTCGCGCCCACGGCGCCGGCCGTGCGAGCGACGTCGGCACGGCCACGAGCGCCGCCGCGGCCATCCCGAGCAGGCGCGTCCGAGGGCGGCCCGCGTCCGCGAGCCGTGCGACCCCGACGACCCCCGCGCACGCCAACATCGCCGGCGTCCACGCATAGCCGTCGTAGTCGGGGATCCCGATCACGAAGATGCGGTTGGCCGCGACCCCGATCCACGCCGCGAGGGTCACCAGGGGCGCCACGATCCGACCCAGGCCGCGACGTCCGAGGACCACGTGCCCCGCGATCCCGACGACGATCACGAGCAGCAGCCCGCGCGATGCCTGGTCGGTCCACAAGGCCGCGAGGTGATCGATCAGCCCGTCGGCGGTGACGCCCGCGTTGTGCCGGTAGTCCGCACCGCGCAGGAAGTCCACGAGCGCGTCGACCGATCGCGGCTTGCCCCACGTGAACGCTCGCGAATCGATCGGCGCGAGGACGACGTACACGTTGACGAGCGCACCGAGCACCACCGCCCCCGCGCACGACGCCAGACGTCGGACGCCGATCGTTCGCGCGA
>JADZFZ010000092.1 GCA_020854145.1 Deltaproteobacteria bacterium
TCCTCGCCAGTTGCGCTATCCGTTCGAGTTTCGTTGAGACGGTTTGCGAGCTCGGTGTCTCTCCCATCGTTCCTTCGCTCGGTTCCGATCCTCCGACGCCGCCCTTTGCTCGGCAGGGTCCCGTCGGGTCGGTTCCCCCGCGTCATCGCTCCTACTGCGGCGCTACGACTTCTCGTCACCCCGACCGCGCTCGTTTTGCTCGCGCGACCGTTCCGGCTTCCGCCGGAGATGACGAGACCTCCCAGGTTCCTGGGCGATCCTTGTGTACGTGCCTCGTCTACGACCCCGGTGAGACTCACGCGTAAGAGGTCCCGGATTGGTGCCCTGAGTTTCACGCGCGAACGTGGCCTTGCGCCCAGGGGGAGGGCGTCGGCTCTCACAACACGGGCCTTTCGGGGCTCTACTACCTCGGCCCGCACACCCGCTGTCTACGCTTCCCCCGCAGCCTCACGGTGCGAAGGCAAGACTCGCTTCCGCCGGATGACCTCCTCCTCGGCAGGCGGACTTTCACCGCGGATCGCTCATCGAAGTTTCGGTCGCTACCGTCCTCCTCTCCGACCAGGCACTCCCTGGCGCACCCCCCCGCGGCCCCGGGCTGGTAGGAGGCCGTCGCGCTACGAGCGCGACCCCTCCTACGACCTCCCCACAAGAGCGAGTCCCGATTCACCTGCAAGGCTTCTGATCGACCCTCTCGGTGCGCAGCGGGGATGGGGGTCACCCCAGCTTGATCTGAGAGCCCTTGATGGTGACGCCGCTCGAGGCGCACTCGACGGAGGAGCCTCCCATCTTGTTCTCCACCTTCGAGTTCTCCAGGGTCACCGACGCGCCGCCCATCTCCAGCGTGATCCCGCTGTCTTCCAGGGTGATCGTGGGGCTGGATCCCTTGATGGTGATCTTGTCGGTCTTGACCTCGATGCTGTAGCTGCCGACCTCGATGAGCACCGTGTCGGTCGAGGTGACGAGAACCTTGTTCTTGCCATCGACCGTCAGCTCGTCCTCGCAGTCGAGCAGGATCGTGGCATCCGCGCTCGCGGCGATGCTGTCGGTCTTCTTCTGTGCACCCGCGTCGGCGAGAAGACCCACGATGATCTCGGGAGCGAAGACGTTCGTCTTGCCTTCTCGCGCCGCCAGCGTGCTGTCGTCTTTGGAGACGACTGCCACCACGTCGCCCCCCATCACCGCGGCTCCCGTGCCTCCCGCGAGGAATGCGAACGTCTTGGACGAGACCTCGCTGCGGTCGGTGGAGATCGCGGAGAAGCTGCCCTTGGCGATGACTCCCACGTTACCGAGCGCCGAGGCCTGGAAATCGGCGTCGGAGCTCAGAGATACGTGGGCTTCTCCGTGGAGCGCGACTCCGGCCTTCTTCGGATCCCGCGAATAGGCATGCGTCAGCTCGCCCGTGACCTCGTCGTCCGCCGTGCCGGTACCAGCGATGTCGGCTTCGATGCCGGTCGCGATCGTCTCGGCCATTCGAGCGGCGCCCGTGACGATCTCGAGCGCATCGGCGTCGCCTTCGATCTCGTCGCACACGGGGGTGGCGACGTCGTCCAGCGCTTCTTTCGGCGAGTCGTGGATTCGCGCGAGGTCCATCAGCTTCGGAGGGACCGGGACCTCGTCGGCCGTGTCCGCGATTCGCGTCGGAACGGGACCCTTGCCACCGTAGAGCGCGAGACCCGCCTTGCCTGCGACGAGCGCCTGGTTGGTCGAACCGACGAAGGCGAGATTCTTGGAGATTGCGGTCAACGGCGCAGCGATCGACTGCAACAGCACCCGTTGCTCGCCCTGGATGCTCACGGTCTGCTGGCTCGACGAGACGTAGATGTGCTCGACCGTGATGAAGTTGACTCCCGTATAGCCGATCTTGCCTTTGACGTTGTCGGGGATGACCTGGGAGTCGTCGGCCTTCCGCTTGCCGAGGAGCATCGTGGTGTTGGCCGTCGGAACGAACATGCGCAGCCGCTGATGCGCGCCGGCCGTCGTGTCGTTCTCCGGGTGGACGATGGCCAAGCCGGCCGTGGTGGCTCCGGTGATCTGGCTCATGTGGCGTCGTCCTCCAGCTCGATGTGAATCGCGGCGCGCGTGCGCACGACGCTCTGCGTGGCGTTGGCATCCACGACCGGCGGGGTCGTGCTGTGGTTGGGCGCCGCACCCAGGATCACCGGTCGGTCGGGATCCCCTTCGACGAATGCCACGAGGACCTCCGTGCCGATGTGAAGGGGGATGTGGAAGCCATAACCCTGTCCCGCGAATGGTTGAGCCATTCGGATCCAGCGCGTCGCTTTGCCGCCCGCGGCCGCCACCACGTCGAACGGGAAAGCCACCTTGTAGCGGCCCTGGTCGTCGATGGGAGCCTTGGTCCCGGTGGCCTCGCCGTCGACCTTCGCGGGAACGATGCCGTGGATTCGAGGCCGAGGGGTGATTCGAGGCGGACGAAAGGGCACGTCTGCCTTGATCGCGACGAACTCGTTCTCGTAACGATTCTCGCCGTCCGATCCCTCGGGAGCCTGGAGCAGCGATTGCCGCACCTCGAGAATCAGGTACTCGGCATCGAGGACGCGATCGGCGGGCGCCCCCTCGACGGTCATCTTCACACCGGCGCGGAGCGACCGGACGTTGGACCGACCGTGATAGGTCGTCCGGGTCGCCATGATCTCCTCGGCGCGAACCTTCATGAGGGCCTTGCCGGCGGCCACGTCCTTGTAGTGGTCGCCGTAGCGGTGCTGCCATCCACGGCCGGAGGTCGCGTCGACCGGAGTCTCCACGCGGAGGTCGAGCGCGGGCGTTCGATAGTTGTACTCGCGGAGCTCGACCTGCTTCGGGACGCTCCTGCGGCGCTGCGTCAACGCGAAGACGCACCCGCCGCCTCGATCGGGAACGATGGCTCGACCGTGCGGATCGTAGGGAATCGTGGATTGCGGCATGAGCGCCGGGGCCGACGAGCTGGCCGTGACGATCTCCATCTTCTCGAGCGTCGTGTGCGTGAAGTGGTAGTACGCCCCGCCGTGCTCGAGGAGACGGTTGACGAACGCCAGGTCCGTCTCCTCGAACTGCATCACGAACTCCTGGACCGTCGAGATGCCATCGGTCTGGAGAGTGAAATCGTCGCCGAGGGCCATGCCCGTGTCCGTGAGCACCGTCTTGACGATATCGGCGACGCTGAGCTCCAGGAAGACGCGCGAGCGCGCGGTCTGGGATGCGAGCCACAATCGGGGCACCAGGATGCCGCGGTAGACGACGTGGTCCGAGCTCGCGGAAGAGAGCAGCTCGATCGACCGGAAGATCCCGCAGTACCCGTCCTCTTCGGCCTCACCGAGCATGATGGTGACGGTGCCGTCGAGCACCGCCTGCAGCTCGTCCTCGGTCATCGCGGTGTCGCGCACGATGGCGAAATCGACGACGAGCTCGAATGGCCACCCGAGCGCTTCGTGGCCTTCGACGGCGAAGACGAAGGTGATCTCGTCGAGCCCGCTCATCGTGAGCTTCGCGGTGGGCCAGGCGTTGGTCGCTTCCGGCATGGGTCACCCGTTGATGTCGACGGTGGTCTGGCTGGGAGCGACCTGCGCGCCCACGGCGTTCGCGCTCGAGCCGTTCTGCCCTGTCGTCTTGAGGTGATTGATGGCGTCGTTGCCTTCGATCTGCACCGTCGAGACGCCTTGCTCGTAGCCGCACTGGTTCATGTTCACGCCCGAGGTGACGCCACCCGAGACGCCGGCTTCGTCTCCGTTGCTCGACGGGATTGTCGTGCTCTTGTGGATGGTCGCCATGTTGCCGATCTTCACCGTCTCGGACGCTCCGGTGGCCATCGAGCACTCGGCGGTGTTGGGATACGTGATGGGCGTGACGCCCGACGGCGACGGCGTGTTGCAGGTATCGGGGAATGCGAAGCAGGTCCCCCCGGCTTTGGTCGATGCGAACATGGCGCCTGCCTTTCGAGCGTGATGCCCCGTCTGGACCGCGGGCCTGAACGTGACGAGCGTTCAGCCGAGATGAATCTTCGCGCCGCGGACTTTGACGTCGCGCTCGCCTTTCAGGAACGCGCGCCCGGCCACGAGGTGGAAGGTCGCCTGCACGGCGGTACGCACCCGTCCCGCACGCGTCTGCTGCAGGTCCTCCACCTCTCGGTAGACATCACGGAACCTCTCGACGACCCGGATGGCGGAGACCTCCGCGACGCCCGCCACGTGTCGCACGAGCTCGGCCGCCGTGGCCAGGGTGCGCGCGGCCAGACGTGCGTCCGTGGCCGTCAACGACGCGACGCCGGCGTGCACGTCGAGGTCCTCCGCACGCGCGGTCAACGTCGAACCGTCGAGGTGCACGGAGCTCGCGTGCTCGGTGCCCGCGTCGATGTGGACGTGTCGTGGGCTCTGGATCTGGACGCCATCGCGAGCACCGAGCTTGAGCGCGCCCGCTGGCGCGCGCAGCTCGAGGTCGCCGGCCGGCGCGAACAGGACCGTACGTCCTTCCGCCGGACGGTGCTCGAGGACCAGCTTTCCGGCGGGATCGAGGAGGCGGAACACCGCTGCGCCCGTGCCGTCGGCTTCGACGCGCACCTCGGTCCCGTCCTCGGTCGCCAGGGACTGGGGCCTCGAGCTCGGGCTGGGTTCCGGGTAGACGCGCGCTGCAGCGGAAGCCATCGGCCACACCTCCGAAGCGGCGTGTGTAACACGGATGACGGGCCCGCGTCGCCGGCGCACGCGCCCCGTTTGCCGAGCGTCGAACGGAGGGCGCCGAGGTCGATCAGCTCGGCTGGAAGTCCTCGGCGGCGGCGCGTTTCGGATCCGTGCGTTGCGCGCCTTCGAGAAGCGCCGTGTCCCACCGCGTCGCCTGATCGGTCACGCGGTGCAGGTTCACGAAGGACAGGTCGCTGCCGCGGAAATCGACGAGGTCGAGACGCGAGTGGGACATGTCCACGTAGCGAACCCTGCAGCGATCCACGAGCGCACCCCGCAGATCGACCGAGGTCATGTTGGCGTGCTCGAGGTCGCACCCGGTGAGCTTGGCCTTGAGCGCGCGCGCCTCGTGCCACGTGGACTTGCGCAGATCGCAGCCGCGGACCTCGGCACCATCGAGGCGGGCGCCCGCGAGATCCGCGAAACGCGCCCGGACGCGGAGCAACGTCGCGCCCTCGAGGTTGGCACGTGCGAGCTGCGCCTTCTCGGCATGCACGTCCTCGATGACGGCCCGAGACAGGTCGGCTTCGGTGAGGTCGACCATGACGAGCTTGCAGCCGGTCAGGTCGGCACCGGCGAGCTTCGCGCGAACGAGGCTGGTCTTCTCGAGCACCGCCCGGCGCAGACGTGCGGACTCGAGGTTGGTCCCGTCGAGATCGGCGCCGACCAGGCGAGCACCGATCAGCGAGGCTCCCGTCAGCTTCGCGCTCCCGAAGACGGCACCGGTCAGGTCGGCCGACTCCAAGCTGGCGTTGGACAGGTCGGCGCCGTCGAGCAACGCCTCGACGAGCTCGGCACCGTCGAATCGAGTGGACGTGGCACGCGCACGCGTGAGGTCGGCGCCTGCCAGCTTGGCGCGAGAGAGATCGGCTCCGGAGAGCTGCGCCCCGTGCAGGTCGATGCCCGACAGATCGAGCTCGGCCATCAGCGCGCCGTCCAGACGCGTGTCCGCCAGCCGTGCGCCGCACAGCGTCGCCTCCGTGAGCGCGCACTCGCGGACGTCGGCGCGCGACAGGTCGGCCCGCGACAGGTCCGCACGACGGAGGTCGGCCGCGCGCAAGGTGGCACCGACGAGGCGTGCGCCACGCAGGACGATCCCCGCCGCTTTGCAGCCGGCCATGTTGGCCTCGGAGAGGTCCGCACCCGTGGCGACCGCCCCGGTGAGATCCGCCTCGGAGAGATTGGCGTCGACGAGCATCGCGCCCTCGAGGTCGGCCCCGGAGAGATCGGCTTCGTGGAGGTTCGCGCCGCGCAGGCTCGCGCCGGCGAGCGACATCCCCGAGAGCTTCCAGGTGCCGAGCACGACCCCGTCGAGCAGCGCTCCGAGGAGGCTGCTGGGCGGCAAGCCCGCGCCGCGCAGGTCCGCGCCTGTCAGGTTCGCGCGCTCGACGTTCGCGCCCTCGAAGTCGGCAGACGCGAGGATGGCACCCCGCAGGTCGGCTCCGGTGAGATTGGCGTTGTCCAGCGTCGCGCCGGAGAGATCGGCACCACGCAGGTCGGCATCGCAGAAGCGCGTCCCCGCGAGCTCTGCGCGCTGCAGCCGCGCTCCCGCGAGCGACGCACGAGAGAAGTCCGCATTGCGGAGCTTGCACGAAGAGACGTCGAGCCGGTCGAGACGCGCATCGGCCAGACGCGCGTCGGCGAGCACGCAGCCCGTCATCCTCAGCCCGGGCGCGCGCGCTCCCTCGAGCACCAGACCCGTACCGTCGACGAGCGCGGTCGACTCGGGCTCCACCGAGCACGAGCCGGTGAACGTCGCCTTCGTCAGGTCGGTCGAGACGAGCGTGCAACCGCGGAACGTGACGTCGTCGAAGACGCAGCTGATGAACGCCGCGTTCGACAGATCCACGCCCTCGAACACCACGTTGCGGAAGATCGCCTTGGAGAAATCCTGCGCGCCGAGGTCGACGTGCGCGATCTCGATGTCTCGGAAGCCCCCGCGGTTGCGGTACCACGCGAGCACGTCACCGACGGATCGCAACCGAGTGCGCATCATCGGACCACACCCGCGAGCAGCGTGCGCTCGAAGTTGGTCAGCTCCATGCGCGCTCCGTCCATACGCGCGCGGTAGAGCTGCGCCGCGAAGAAGTTGGCGCCTCGGAGATCCGCGCGCGACAGATCCGCCGCCTTGAGATTCGCCTCGTGGAGGTTGGCCTTCAGGAGCGATGCGCCGGTCAGCTTGGCGTGCTGGAAGCGCGCGCGTCTGAGGGTGCAGCCGTCGAGCCGGATCGCGTCGAGGTTGGCGCGATCGAAGTCCGCCTTGTCGAGCTCCGAGTGCGAGAGATCCGCCCGGGACAGATCCGATCGCGCGAAGCGTCCGCCGGCGGCCTTCACGCGAACGAGCGACGCGTCGACGAAGCTCGCGCCGTCGGAGGCGCGCACCTTCGTGAGATCGGAGCCGTCGAAACGCGCTCGCGTGAGCACACACCCCTGGAGGGTGGTGTCGACCAGGAACGCGCGCTGGATGGAGGCATCCGCCATACGCGCACCGTCGAGCTCGGCCTTGTCCAGGCGTGCTTCGTCGAAGATCGCCGAGGTGAGGTTCGCATCGACGAACAGCGTGCCGAGGCACGACGCCGTGAAGAAGCTCGCGAGCTCGAGGTACGCGCCCGTGAGGTCGGCCTCGTCGAGCACGGCGTCGTCGAATGCAGCGGACTTGGCTCGCACGTAAGCGAGATCGGCCCCGCGCAGGCGCGCACCCGCGAGAGTCGCCGCCTCCAGGTCCGCGTGGGCGAGCGTGGCGCCCTCGAGCTTCGCGTGATCGAGGCGCACGCCGCGGAGATCGGCGCCCGCGAGGATCGCCTTGCCCAGGTCGACGTCACGCAGATGCAGACCCGACAGATCGGCGCCCGTGAGGTCGAGGCCCGCGAGCGGCTCGTTCTTCTCGAGCTTCGCGATCACCTCGTCTCGAAGGCGCGCGGACACCTCACGCGCGACGACCGGCCTCGGGGGACGGTCTCCGCTCGGTCCCGCCGACGCGGGCGGGCGGACCGACGGGGCCCGAGCCGCGGCTGCGGGAGCGGCAGCCGCACCGGGCGGAGCGTCGGGGGACGGCGGTGCGGGCGCTTCCGGCGGGGCGGGCGGGGGCGCCGGCGCGCCGGGGATCGCGGGAAGGCCGGGAGCACCCGGTATCGCTGGAGCCGCGGGCATCCCGGCGGGAGGCATCGGCGGCGGTCCGACGCTCGCGGGTTTCGCGGCGGCTGCCTCGGCGCCGAGCGCCGCCAGGAACCTGGCGCGCCAGTGGTGGAGCTCCGTGCGCGCGGCGAGCGGCTCGTGCGCGGCGTAGAGGTGGGCCACGTCCTCGAGCTCCATCGATCCGATCTCGTTGACACCACGCCAGAGGCACGTGACGACGCCGGCGTCGCTGTCGATGGCCAGCGTGTCGAGGCGAAGCGCGACCTCCTCGAAACGCGATGCCTTCCTCCCACCGATGGACTGGCTGCCGCGGGGCACGAGATCGAGGAACACGCGAGGCTTGAGGCTCGGCAGACGCGCGTCGATCTGAGGTTTCCCTTCGACCAGATGGAGCAGCTTGAGGGTCTCGTCCCCGCGCCAGAATCCCTCGATCTGCTGGTCGGCGGGGGCACAGTTGAAGTACGCGAAGTCGAAGTCCTCCGGGTACCAGGGCCACCGCGTCTGCACGTAAGACGGGGTCGCCGTGCCGGACAGCCGCGTGCGAGCGCGCCAGGTCCGCGGGATCGGGAACAGGCCTGCAGGCATCGGTCGATCGTCGGGTGCGACGATGGGGTGCTCGGGATTCTCCAGGTTGGGCAGCGGCCGCACCGTGCCGTGCGCGCCACCATGCTCGGGAACGCCCTTGCCGACCGGGTTGGTCTCGAGCGTCGGGCCGCCGAACGAGCGTTCCCAGCAGAGCGGCATCGACATGAACGGCTCGGCCTGGCTCGCGGTCGTGACGACACCGTGGACCCAGTGACGGTCGCCGTAGACCGCGAGCGCCTTCCGGATGGTCGGGGTCGTCGCGCCGGGCGAGCTCACCTCGACGGCGACGGCGCTGACGCGCAGCGGCACCTTGCTCGGCACGTGACACGTGCCCGCGAGGTAGACCTCGCCGCGCGGCTTGTGGACCGCGAGGTCCGACTCGTATCGCACGCTTCGCGCGGGCTCGTCGTCGTGATGGAGGTCGCCGGTGACGGGGACCTGCGTGTCGGCGATCGTGCAGACGTCGCCGTGGACCAGCTTGAACGTCGCCTTCACCACGACCGTCAGAGACGGGACGGGCGGACGAATCTGCCAGACGGTCCATCCGATCTCGAAGGGCGTGTCGCGTACGATCTTCATGGGCTCAACCCTCCGGCGGGCCATCGTCGAGCACGACTCGGGCGAGCCGGTCGACGGTGAGGAGCCAGAGCAGGTTGCGGACGTTGTACCCGTACGCGAGCGCGGGATCGCGGAGATCTCCCGCGCCCGGGTCGCCCGGCGCGACGTTGGGGTGCACTCCGTCGGCGGAGATCCCGAAGCTGGGCAGCCCCGAGCAGGCGCCGTGATAGTCGAGAAGGAGAGCGCCCGTGTCCGCCGCCACCTCACGCACGATCGCGTTGTAGCGCTCGACGCGTGCGGCGAACGTGGCGCCGTCGGTGCGCGGCGGGATGGTGCTGAGCACGACGACGGTGTCTCGCGCCAGGATCTGTCCGACGATCGCCCGCAGGTTGGTCTCGTAGGTGCCCTCGCTCAGGCGTTCGAGATCGTTCGTCCCATACATCACGATTGCAAAGGCGCCGCGCGTCCGGTCGAGCTCGGCGTCGAGCGGTGAGGCGGCCCCCGAGCCGAGCGCGTCCGCGGTCGTCCACCCGGCCGTCGCGCACAGAGAGTGCGCCGACCAGGAGTTGAGCGGCTCCTCGCGGTCGTCGACGATGACGCGCGAGAAACGCTCCAGCGTGCCCGCGAGGCCGTCGTAGCGGCCATAGGCGACCCAACCGTGCCCGAAGTCCCATCCGAAGCTCGCAGACTCGGTGATGCTGTCGCCGATCTTGGAGAAGACGTCGGGACGCAAGCCCGCAGCGGCGCCCGACGCGACGATGGCGCGCAGCCGTGCCTTCGTGGCGGAATCGATGGCTGGAACGAATCGCAAAAAGTCGCCAGGAAGGCCCGAGTCGGCCGGCGGCACGAAGGCATCGACGGGCGGCTCGGCGTCGAGCTCCGGCATCCCGAGGTCCGCGTCGGGCGTCTCGGGACCGGTATCGGCCACGAACGCGTCGACGGACGTCGTCGCGTCGTCGATCGTCGCGTCGTCGATGGGCGCTGCGCCGTCGAACGGCGGCCGCACGACGTCGGGCGCCTCGGATGTGCCGTCGAGGTGCGGACCACCGTCGGGAAGCGGCGCACCATCCAGGACGGTCGCATCCGGCGACGCCGCGTCCTCGTCGCCGCACGCGACGAGCAGCGCTGCGGCGGCGATGTGGACGGCGAGCGACCGGCGGATCATCGAACCTCCCAGCGACGGCCCGGGCCTGGCTTCCGAGCCGAGCGGTGATCTTCCAGCGAGCGCGACGCCGTGAGCCTCGGGAAGCGAGACCACGCCGCCCCTCCCGAAGGGGGCGCGTGGGTGAGCAGCGTGGACCCCAAGAGGGTCGGTGCGGAAGAGAGGACTTGAACCTCCACGGGTGTTACCCCACTGGAACCTGAATCCAGCGCGTCTGCCAGTTCCGCCACTTCCGCGTGCGAAAAGGGAGCGGCAGAGTACGGGCGGTGCACGGGTTCGTCAACCGCGGGCGCGACGTCGAGCGCTCGCCGCGGGTGGTAGCATCCGTGCGGTGTTGACGGACGCACGAGCGCCAGACGAGCCGACGCGCGATCGTCTCGACGATCGAGAATCGAAGAGCATGCAATCACGGTTGCTCGCCCTGCGCGAGCGTGCGCGCGCCATCCCGCGCTGGAGGTTCCTCGTGCTCTTGCTGGTGCCGCTCGCGCTCGTGGTCGGTCGCGAGGTCCATGGGGCGATGAGCCACGACATCCCGGTGATGATCCGCTGGGCGGACGACGAGGCGATCGAACGCGTGAGCGTGGAGTACGCGCGGGACGGAGAGGTGGTGCAGACGGCGGTGTTCCACCCCGGACGAGGTGCCCGATCGGTGAGGCACGAAGCGCACCTCGGCACGGGCAGGTACGACGTGTCGGTCGAGCTGCAAGGCGTCGACGAGACGCGCGCGTATCGCCGGCGCGTGGACGCACCGAGCGAGGGGACCGTGATCCTGCGCGTCGGAGGCGACCGATGACGTCACCGCAGGTCCGCACGCGTGTCACGAAGGACCGTGCGCTCGAGCTGCCGCGCTGCGCGCTCGTGATCCTCGACGGCAAGGATCGTGGACGGGAACGGATCATCACGGGCGACGTGTTTCGCGTCGGCAAGAGCAAGGAGAACGACCTGGAGATCGTCGACGAGACGGTCTCGCGCAACCACTTCGAGATCGTGCGCGAGCCGCGCGGGTACCTGCTGCGCGATCTCGGCTCGACCAACGGGACGTTCCTCGACGGCGCGGAGATCAAGGAGGCGTACCTGAAGCCGGGTGCCGTCATCACCGCCGGCATCGTGCAGCTCAAGGTCCGGACGTACGCCGAGCGCATCGAGATCCTGCCGAGCGAGAAGGAGCGGTTCGGCGGAGCCGTCGGCCGGAGCGTCTCGATGCGGGAGATCTTCGGGCTGCTCGAGCGCATCGCGCCGACGGACGCGACGGTGTTGCTGGGCGGCGAGACCGGGACGGGCAAGGACGTGCTCGCGCGGGCGATCCACGACGCGAGCCACCGCAAGGACCGCCCGTTCGTCGTGGTGGACTGCGGCGCGGTGACCGGCACGCTGATCGAGAGCGAGCTCTTCGGCCACGAGCGCGGCTCCTTCACGGGCGCGCACAACACGCGTCAGGGAGCCTTCGAGCTGGCTCACGGCGGGACGGTGTTCCTCGACGAGATCGGAGAGCTCGCGCTCGACCTGCAGCCCAAGCTGCTGCGGGTGCTGGAGCAACGCGAGATCCGACGCGTCGGGGGCAACAAGACGATCCGCGTCGACATCCGGGTGATCGCCGCGTCGAAGCGGAACCTCCGGTTCGAGGTGGAGCGGGGAAAGTTCCGCGAGGATCTCTACTTCCGGCTGGCGGTGGTGCCGATCGAGGTGCCCCCGTTGCGTCAGCGTCGCGAGGACACGACGCTGCTCGTGGAGCACTTCCTGCGCGAGGCGAGCGGCGGCGGCGCAGGAGCGCTGACGGTGAGCGCGGAGACGATGGAGGCGCTCAAGGCGCACGACTGGCCCGGCAACGTGCGCGAGCTCCGCAACGTGCTCGAGCGCGCGACGTACCTGACGCGCGCGGCCGGCTTCACCGAGGTGAGGCTGACCGACATGCCGTTCGTCGCGCCGATGGCCGACGCCGCAGGGGCAACGGCGCCGCCAGCGTTCGAGGAAGGCAAGAGCTACCGCGAGAACCGGCAACGTTGGGAGGACGAGTTCGAGCGGCGTTACGTCCGGTGGCTCCTCAAGCGCACCAACGGCAACATCTCGGCCGCAGCGCGCGAAGCCGACATGGACCGCAAGTACCTGCACAAGCTCGTGCGCAAGCACGGCATCGACCCGGATGCTCCCGAGCCCGACGACGACGCGTGAGTCCGCGCGATTCGACCGAGGTCGGTTGCGAGCGAGCGAGCGCCCGCGACTCCCGTCTCGAAGCGGAGACGTCGTCTCGAAATGGAACTGCTCGTCTAGAAACGATGGGATCTCGCGCGGTTGTGCACGTCGATCCTGTCCCCTCACATCTCGAGGGCGACCTCTTGTGGGTTTTGCGGGTTGTACCGAACGGTGACGGTCTGGCCCGGTTGCACCCGAGGCAGGGCGATGATGGGGACGATCGTGGTGGCGACGGCCTGAAACGGAGGGCGGTCGTGAGGCCGGACTTCGAGGACGATCTGGACTTGAGGGTTGTCGTTCACGCGGGTGCCCGTGTCGGCGAGCTGGAGCACGACGGCGTAGGCGGGCAGACCCGTCTGGAGGATGGCGCGATTCTTTGCGCCTTGTGCGAATAACCGGTAGACGAAGAAGCCGACGAACGCGAAGGATGCGAGGGTGATCACGCCGACCACGGCCATGATCACGAACGTCATCCCGAACATGTCTCCGAAGCTCGGGCCCATCAGGTGCGCTCCTCTCGTGCGCGCATCCTCGCACGTCCCGACGCACATCGACAGCGGTCAGCCGGGATCGATCGAGCCTCGGACGACGACTTCCAGGCCACCCTCGGGACGCCGCGCGAGCGTCAACGTCCAGCCGTGCAGGTCGACGACGGATCGGCAGATGGCCAGGCCGAGACCGAGGCCCCGCGGGTGGCGCCGTCGTGCTTCCTCGCCGCGGTAGCCGCGCTCGAGGGCGCGCGCGAGCTCCTCGTCCGTCATGCCGGGACCGTCGTCCATGACGCTGAGCACGAAACCGGACGCGCTCCGATCCAGCACGACCGCGACGTGACCGCCCGCGCGGTTGTGGCGAACGGCGTTGTGGACGAGATTGCCGATGGCCTGCTCGACGAGCGTGACGTCGGCACGCACGCGGAGCGGAGTCTCGGGGATCGCGTGCTCGAGCGCGATGGAGAGCTGGCGCGCGACGGGGGTGTGGCGCGCGACGACGCGCTCGACGAGCGTGCCGAGATCGAGCGGGTGGCGCTCCACCAGCGGCGCGCCGACGTCGAGCTTGGCCGCGACGCTGAGGTTGTGAACGAGGTTCGTGAGGTACTCGATCTCGCTCATGGCGCCGGCCACGACCTCGCGGTCGGGCGCGCGTCCCGCGTCGGCCGCAGCACGTACCGCCGTCAGGTGCCCCGACAGGACGCTGACGGGAAGGAGAACGTCGTGGGTGGTGTTGGCGACGTACTCGCGAAGGGCGGTGTCGCGTCGTTCGAGCGTCGCGACATGCTCACGGATGCGCGCGCGATCGTCGTTGATGGCGCGGCCGAGCTCCGCGATCTCGTCGCTCCCTCTTGCCTCGACCGGCTGACCCGCGGCTGCGCCCGTGCGAACCGCGGCGGTCAGCCGGCGGATGCGCCGCACGGTCGGGCCGGCGGCCACGATGGCGATCCCCGCCGCCAGGACGGACACGAGCAGCGGCAGCCCGAGCGCCTCGCTCCACCGGAACGGCTCGCCGATCGTGTTCCGGCGCACCACGGCGATGGCGCAGGGGCCTTCCGCCCACGGCATCCGCACCGCCACGACCACCTGTCGATCGTCGAACGTCGATGCGACGTCGTCCCCCGACTCGAGCGCCTCGCGCAGAGCAGGCGGGAACGGAGGCGCCTCGGGATTGCGCGACTCGAACGATGCGTCGTAGGCGTGCAAACGCTGTCCGCGCCGGCCGCGCGGCCCGTCGATGCCGAGCCCGAGCGCACGCCTGAGCCGGCCGCGTCGCGGGAGGGGCCACGTTTCGGGCGTGGCCTCGCATCGATCGCGATCGTCCTCGAGGCGCGCGAGCGCGATCTCCGCGGCCGCGTTCTCGACCGCTGCACGACGCAACGCGACCGACACGAACGCAGCACCGACGGCGAGCGGAACGACGCCGAGCCCGAGCACGAGCGCGAGCCGGCCGCGGAGCTTCATGGCCCGCTCCGCAAGCGATAGCCGACGCCCCAGACGGTCTCGAGCCGGTCTCCGGCTTCGCCGAGCTTCTTCCTGAGCCGCGAGACGTGGACGTCGAGGGTTCGCTCGGTGCCCTGACGATCGGGATCGAGCGCGGCGTCGACGAGCGCTTGGCGCGATATGGCGCTGCCCGCGCGACGTGCGAGGGTGAGCAGCAGCTCGAGCTCGGTCTTGGTGAGCTCGACCTCGCGTCCTGCGACGGTGACGACGCGCGAGGCGATGTCGATGCGAATGGGACCGACCTCGAGCGCGTCCGTGCGCGAGAGGATCGGACGGCGGAGGCGGGCACGCACGCGTGCGAGCAGCTCCTCGGGCCAGAAGGGCTTGCCGAGGTAGTCGTCCGCACCGAGCGCGAGCCCGCGCACCTTGTCCTGCGTGTCGTTGCGGGCGCTGAGGATCAGCACGGGCACGTCGGAGCGCTCGCGGATGCGCCGGAGCACGTCGAGCCCGTACGCGCCCGGCAACATCAGATCGAGGATGACCAGCGACAGGCCTTCGAGGGACGCTCTTCTTGCTTCGTCGCCGTCCTTGAGCCACGCCACGTCGAGCTCGGCGCGGCGCAGCTGCTCGACGACCTGCTGTCCGAGCGCTTCGTCGTCCTCGACGAGCAACACCCGAGCGCGAGCGGCGTGTTCGTTCACCGACGGGGCTCCGTTTCGATCAGACCGCGCCCGGAGGGACCTGGCGGTGACGGCCGCCTCGACCACCTCGACCACCGCGTCCGTGCCCGCGGAACCCGCCACGTCCACCGCGTCCGTGCTCTGCGCGTTCGATCATGCGCTCGCGATGGAGCTGCCGCATCTGCGCACGTTGCTGCGGCGTGAGGACGGCCTCGATCTGGTCGTGCATCTCGAAGCGCGCCGTCATCCTGGCGCGGCGCTGCTCCGGCGTCGGGGCGCTCTGCTGCTGTCGCATGGCCTGCCGACGTTGCACGTGCTCGGTGAGGATGCGGCGGATGCGGGCCTGCTGGTCGGCCGAGAGACCGAGACGCTCGGTCATGCGCGCGAGCCGATGTTGCACACGCTCTTCGGGAGAGCGGCGACGACCCGCCATCGCATCGGGCGCGGGTTGCTGCGCTGCGACGAGAGTCGGTGCCGCGAGCGCGACCAAGAGAGCGGCGGGAGCGATCGAACGGCGGAACGCGGTGATGGGTGTCATGGGACCTCCAGGTGTTGCAGGCGGGAGGGCCTGCCATGACTGCACGTTGCCCGGCGCTCCTTACGCGTCCCTTAA
>JADZFZ010000093.1 GCA_020854145.1 Deltaproteobacteria bacterium
TCGACCACACGTCCCATCCGTGCGAGCGCGACGCCCAGGTTGTGCGCGATGACCGGGAGGTTGCGCAGCGCGAGCGCGCGCCGGAAGCGATCGGCGGCCGGCGCCCACTCGCTGCGATCGGAGAAGCCGACGCCTTCGCGGAACAGCTCGCGCGCCGCGGCGGCCTGATCTTCGGTACCACCCGTCGGCTGCGGCTGTTGCGGTTGCGCCGGCTGCGCCTGCGCCCACGCGTGGCTCGCCCCGAGCGCGCAGACGAGCGTCGCGACACCGAAGCAGGCGAGTCGAAGGCGAAGCGGGTGGGCCATCCCTACGGGCTCGAAGGCAAGAGCATCCAGAGGATACCGCGGTCGCCCGCAAGAGTGATCCATTGGATCACGGGCGTCATCCGGGGCGGGCGGCGGTCGCGCCCGCGACCCAGCCGGTGAGCGTGGCGACCCCGAGGCCGGTGCCGTCGCGGGTCGGATCGTGATCGGCGAGCAACGCTCCTGCGGCCAGCACCCGCGCCATGGGCGTCTCGTCGCGGTCGATGACGCGCATCGAGGCATCGACGCGCACGCCCGCGGACGAGCCCAGACCGCCCGCGTGGAGCTCGGCGCCGAGGAGCGCGACGGGGTCACGCCCGCGCGCGCTCGAAGGCAGCGCGAGCGGCTCGCCGCGGACGCCCACCGGCAGATCGAGCAGCGGCTCGCGAAGCTCCCCGTCCGAAAGGACGAGCCCTCCGCCGAGCAGGCTGCCCGTCGCGAGCACCACACGGTCGGCGGCGACCGATCCCGAGCCGGTCTCGACGCTCACGCCGTCGCCCCGCACCACCACGCGGACCGCGGGCCCTTCGATGCGCACCACCTTCGCGGCGTCGAGCGCCGCTTCGATGCGTCGGTGCAGGCGGAGCCCTTGCGGCCCGCCGGGCCCGCCGAGCGCTTCGCCCATCGGGACGCCGAGCGCGCTCGCGAGCTTCGCCGGCACGTCGTCGGTCTCGCGCCCGAGCACCGGCGGCACAAGCACCGCGGAGAGGCCCTCGACGGTCACGTCGCGCCGCAGGATCGCGGCGAAACGTCGCCGTGCCTCGTCGCCGTCGAGCAGCGCGGCGACCTCGGCCGGTCCGAGCGTCGCGTCGGATCGTCTGCGGAAGAACTCGAGCGGCGTGGCGAGGAATCGACGCGCATCGCCGCGGCGCGTGGCGTCCTGGCCGAGCGACGCCGCGATCGAGGGCGCATCGAACGCGCGATAGCCGCGCAGCTCTGCGACCGCCACGACACGCGCCTCGTCGCTCGTGCCGGCCTCGTCGAGGTCGAGCACCGCGATCTGCGCGCTCGCCGCCCGCCGCGCGACGCCCGCCTCCGTCGCGACCAGGACGCCGTGGCTGCCGAGATCGAACGGGCGATAGATCCCGAGCGCGCCGAACAGCGCTCCGTGCGCGGCGGCGATCTCCGCGAGCAACGCGCGACGCCCCGCTGCCGTCGTGCCCGCACGTCGCGCATACGGATGATGCGGCCGATCGCGCACGACCGCCTCGATGGCCTCGCCCACGGTGCGCCCGGTGCGCCACGGGCCGTCCATGCCCTCGAGCGGCGCGACGTCCCACGCTCCCGTCGACATCGCGCTCGCGCCGTAGGGTCCTTCGACGATCGCGACGTCGGCCCCGTTCGCGCGCGCGGCGAGCGCGGCGGCGCACCCGGCGACGCCCGCTCCCACGACACACACGCGCGCGGCTGCCGTCACCGCGCGCGACCGAGCAGACCCGACCAAGCCATGCGCGCGGCGAGAAGCTCCTCGCTCCGCGCCTGCGCGCCGTCGAGCGTCGGGGCACGGAAGCGATAGCGCTCGACCAGGAACGACGCCGCGAGCGTCGGGGCTTCGCTCGCCGGGTAGCCGTTCTCCTCGGCGACCACCTGCGCCGCGCGCAGCGCACACTGCTGTCCTCCGCAGCTGCCGAGCCCGAGCCGCGTGCGACGCGACAGATCGGAGACCGTGCGCACGTGCTCGTGACGGCAGGCCCAGCGCACCTCGGCCTCGAGCACGCACTCGCATCGGCACGTGACCGCGCGAAGCTCCGGCCGGACGCGCGCCGCGTCGAGCACGTCCTCGGTGAGGGTGCCGTGTCGCTCGACGAGCCTCCGCACGAGCGGCTCGGGCAGCTCGTGCTGCGTCGCCAGCGGGGCGCTCTCGGGCACACGCTCGCCGCCGGGAAGCGGCTGCAGGTGCGTCTTGCTCCGCGCATCGTGGCCGAGCGTCGCCGCGACGACGTCCGACATCTCTTCCGCGAAGAGCCGATAGCTCGCGAGCTTGCCGCCGATCATCGAGAAGAGCCCGGGCAGGCCGTCCTTCGTGTGGTCGATGATCTCGTGCTCGCGCGAGAGGCTGTCCTCGGTCTTGCCGTACGCGTAGATCGTCGGCCTTACGCCGGTGGTCGTGCCGATGATGCGCGCACCCTTGGCGCTCGGGACGTAGTGCTCGACGCTCTCGACCAGGTACCGCACCTCGTCGCTCGTCGGTCGCACGTCGTCGAGATCGCCGAAGTAGTCGTCGTCGGTCGTGCCGATCATCGACATGTTGCCCCACGGCATGACGAAGATCTGGCGACCGTCCACGGCCGTCACGACCACGCCGTAGTTCGAGAGACGACGCTCGTAGAAGACGTGGATGCCCTTGCCGGGGCGGAGGCGCAGCGAGGCACCGCCGAGCTTCGCGGTGACGGGGCCCCACGCGCCGGTCGCGTTGACCACGAGGCGCGCGGTGACGCTCTCGCGCCGTCCCGTCAGGCGATCGCGCACGATCACGCCGCGTACGGCGCTCGGAGTGCCCGCAGCGAGCGCGGCCTCGTCGCGTAGAAGGCCGACGACCTCGTGGTGGTTGTGGACGTGGCCGCCGTGTCGCTCGGCGTCGAGCGCGTTGAGCACGCAGAGACGCGCGCCGTCGATCCCCCACTCGTCGAACGTGATCGCGCCGCGCATCGCGGGCGCCAGGGTCGGCTCGAGCGCGAGCGCCTCGTCCGCGCTGAGGCGGTTGTGGCGCTTGCCGCGCTTGAGCGGCTGGTAGCGATCGTAGGCCGCGAAGAACGCGTCGAGCGCGGCCTCGACGATGCGGTCGCCGCGCCGCTTGCGGATCGGGAACACGAACGGGATGCGAAACACGAGGTGAGGCGCGATCGACTGGATGAAACCCGAGTCGAGGCAGGACTGCGCCGTCACCTCGGGGTGCGTGGTCAGGTACCGGACGCCGCCGTGCACCATGCCGCTCGAGTTGCCGCTCGCGCCGAAGGCGAAGTCGTGCTTCTCGTAGAGGCGCACCCGCAAGCCGCGCAGCGCGCAGTCGCGTGCGACCCCGGTCCCGTTGACGCCGCCGCCGATGACGAGCACGTCGCAGTCGAGCGCCGCGCCCTCGCGTGCGGCGCGAGCGAGCGCCGGGCTCAGGCGGACGGTGGTGGCGAGCGTGGTGTCGCGTTCGGCCATGCGGGCACGCGAGGGCCACGGGCTCGGGCTCGCGCGAGCCGGGGTCTACCACGTCGCGCCCCCACGAGGAGGGCGAGGGCGATCGCCACCCGGAGCCACGCGCTTCGGCCGGGCTCCGAGGCCGCGTAGCCTCCCGCGCTGCATCCGCCTCCGCGCGCGCGCGCGCCGTCCGCGCCCGAACGCTCGACCTGGAGCGGCGCGAGGGCGATGCCGTCGAGCTCGACCGAGATCCGCACGCGTCTCGGGCCCGCCACGGCGTCGAGCGCCACGGGGACCACGACGCGACCGGTCGGGTCGCGCTCGGGCATCCCGACGCGACCGTGCGAGGCGCTCACCCGGACCTCGGCGCGCGCGGGACGCCCCGTCGCGTCGCGCGGCCGCACGACGACCTGTGTCGCGGGCGCGAGGCAATCGACGGTGTCGCGCGTCACCGAGGCGCTGCTCGCCCGCGGATCGGCGGCCGTCGTCTCACCCGCGCGGTGCGCGTCGGCGGCGTCGAGCAGCGCGGCGACCGCGAGCACGCCTGCGCCGAGCTCGGGATCGAAGGCTGCGCCCGGGCTCGTCGCTCCCCGGGCGCTGGCCCGGACGAGCGCGGCGAGATCGTCGGCGTCGAGGTCGGGATGCCGCGCGAGCACGAGCGCGAGGGCGCCCGCCACGAGCGGCGCCGACATCGACGTGCCTGCGAGCGCGATGCGATCATCGTGTCGGTACGTTGCGTATACGGGATCGGTCGCGTATCGCGATCCCGATGCGAGCGCCGTCGTCACCCAGCGTCCCGGAGCGACCACGTCGGGCTCCGGGCGCGCATCGAAGCTCGGGCCGGCGCTCGAGAAGGACGCCCGAGCAGGCGGCCAAGACACGGGTTCCATGGGCGTTCCGGGCACGATCCCCGCACCTTCGCGCGAGACGACGGCGCCCACCGACACCACGCCGGCGGCGGCGCCGGGGAAGCCGACGAGCGCGGTCTCGGGCCGGCTGTCGGGACCGTCGAGCCAGAGCGGCGACCGCCAGGCACCTTGCCGTTCTGCGCGAATGATGACGAGGTCGAGCCGCCCCTCGCCGCGCACCTCGAGCGGGTAACGACCGTGCGCGAGCAGGCTGCGGTCGCCGCCGCCCACGAGGGACAACGTCCACCACCGCGCGCCGTCCGCGTCCGCCGAGACGGGCCGGAAGAGCCGGACCTCGCCGCCGTCCGCGAGGGTACGAGCGACGTCGGGCGGCCGGCCGTCGGGCCAGCAGTCGATGGGCTCGTGACGCGCGCAGTCGCGCGACGGCTCCGGTTCGACGACGCCGCCGAGGTCGAGCGCACCGAGCGACACGCGCTCTCCCGAAGGCGACGTGATCGCGAGCGATGGCGTCGAGAAGCGTCCGTCGCGGAGCGGCGCGAGCCGGAGCAGCACCTCGATCCCGGAGGCCACGTCGTCGCCCGCGGGGACCGACAGCTCCACCGACGCGTCGCGATCGGGCGCGAGCGCGA
>JADZFZ010000094.1 GCA_020854145.1 Deltaproteobacteria bacterium
CCGACGTGGAACGCGTGGTAGCTGTCGCCGAGCGTGCCCTCTTCGGTGACGGTCGAGGCGAAGCTCGCGCGATAGCCGGCGGTTGCGGAGAGGAAGGGCAGGATGCGGAAGGTCGCGCCGGCCGTGCCGCCCCAGAGCACCGACGTCGAGGTGGAGCTGCTGAGCGCCTTCAGGCCCATCGTCGCGTGGCCGACGAGCGAGAGGCGCAGGCGCGGCGAGAAAGCCTGGATGCTCAGTCCGAGACGTCCGGTGACGCCCGTGTACTCGACGCTCGGGACGAGCGGCTCGTCGTCGTAGATCTCGAAGACCTCGTGCGTGATCCCGGCGCCGAGGACGAGTCGGGGTGCGGAGCCCGAGCTGCCGAGGGCCGGGTCGAGCTCCACGAAGCCTTCGAAGCGCTGGTGCAGCATGCCCACGGTGCGGAAGGTCATCTGGTTGCGCGCGTCGAGGCCCACCGAGCCGGCGTAGCTGCCGCCGAACGCGAGGTCGCGCAGCAGCACCGCGCCGGTCCCACGGAAGGGACGCACGAGCACGCGCGCCGTCGGCATCGCGTAGAGGCCCGACGACATCTGCGTGTCCTCCGCCGTCCCGAAGGGGCGCTCGAGCGTGGCGAAGCGGAGCCCGAAGTCGACGCCGGCCTCGCCCGAGAGGAGCGCCGGGCGCTCGACGTCACGCGGCGTGTTCGCCTCGGCGAGCAGGTCGACTCCCGGCTCCGAGCTCTCGTCGTCGGTCGCGCCGGCACGTGCGGTCGGCGTCTCGTCGACCGGGGAGCTGGGCTCCGCGACGCCATCCTCGGACGTCGTCGAAGGTCCGCTCCCTCCCGAGAGCGCAGGCGAACGCGTGGGCTCGGCGGTGATGGCCGCGACGGCGCGCGCTCGCGATCGGCGTCCGCCGTGGAGCTCGTCGTCCTGCGCCTGCGCGGGGCGGCGTTGGACCTCCGGCGCGGGGCCTTGCGCCTGCAGCGCCTCGTCGATGCTCGTGCGGAGGGCGCCCGCGCTGCCCCGATCGATGCGACCGCGGCGGAGCGGCACCTCGACCACGTTCCAGCCCGCGCGGGAGTAGACCGTGAGCGTCGCCATGCTCGAGTCGGCGCGGGCGACGATGGTCACGCGTACCGCGACCGCACCTTCGTCGAGGCGCATCGCCTCGCGGTCGGCACGGGTCCCTCGCATGGGCACGATGCGCACGCTCGGAAGGCTCTCCGACACGAACTGTCGGAGCTCGGTCGTGCTGCCGGACTGCTCGACGTAGATGACCATGTCGCGCGCCGACGCCCCGCTCGGTGTCATCCACCCGATACCCAGGACGACCAGCGCGGCCCCGACGATCGTGTGTGCGTTCCTCATGGCGCTCGCTCCCTCGAGCCCGCAAGCAGCAAGGCCTTTGCCAGGTGGGCCTCGACGCTGGATCCGGCTGGAAAACAGGCTTTGCACACGGGCTCGTCCGGATCGCGAGCACACGGAGCGCTCCGTGCTCCGGGCGCGGGGATCGGATGCCCCAGCGCGATCGGTACGTCGCAGGTAGGGAGCCGTGATCCATGGGTGGGCGCTCGTGGTAGAAGGCCCGACCGTGGCGCGGCCGCTCATCCTCGTGTCGAACGACGACGGCGTCGGCGCGGCGGGGATCCGCACCCTCGCCCGCGCGATGCGCGCCATCGGCGAGGTCGTCGTCGTCGCACCTGCGAACGAGCAGAGCGCCGCAAGCCACTCGTTCACGCTGCACCGGCCGCTCCGACATCAGATCGTCGAGCCCGGCGTCCACGTCGTCGACGGCACCCCGGTCGACTGCGTCTATGTCGCGTGCTGTCGTGAAGGGCTGCTCTCGCGCAAGCCGGATCTCGCGGTCAGCGGGATCAACGACGGCTACAACCTCGGCTCCGACGTCTTCTACTCCGGCACCATCGCGGCGGCGCGGGAGGCCGCGATGCGCGGCATCCCGTCGATCGCGTTCTCGCTCGCGCGCCACGGCGGCGACCTCGAGGAGGCGGCGATCGTGTGCGACGCGCTCGCCCGCGCGTTGCTCGCGGCGCCGCGCGATCCGGGTCCGGCGCCGCTCCTGTCGGTGAACATCCCGCCGGGCCGCCCCAAGGGCATCGTCGCAACGCGTCTCGGGGCTCGCGCCTGGGAGGACCGCGTGCACGTTCGCCACGATCCGCGCGGGCGCGAGTATCTGTGGCTGGGCGGCGTGGGTGTCTCGAGCGAGATGGTGGAAGGCGCCGACACGCACGCGATCGAGAACGGCCTCGTCGCCGTCGCGCCCCTGCGGCTCGAGCTCACCGAGCCGACGCACCTCGAGCTGGCCAAATCCCTGTCATCGCCGTCGAAGGGCCCCGTCGTCACCCCGCCGCGGCCCCCCGAGGAGGGCTCCGAATGACGATCGACCGCATCGAGCACATCAAGAGCCTGGTTCGCCCAGTGCCTGACTTCCCGAAACCGGGCATCTTGTTCCGCGACATCACGCCGATGCTCGCCGAGCCACGCGCGTTCAACGCGACGCTCGACATCGTCGCCGAGGAGTTCGCGGGCCAGCGCATCGACGCGATCGTGGGGATCGAGTCGCGCGGGTTCATCTTCGGCGCGTCGCTGGCGTCGCGCATGGCGGTCGGGTTCGTGCCGGCGCGCAAGCCGGGCAAGCTCCCCGTCGCCGTCGAACGGGTGGAGTACGCGCTCGAGTACGGGACGGACGCGCTCGAGATGCACCGCGACTCGTTGGGCGCCGGACGACGCGTGCTGGTGGTCGACGACGTCATCGCGACGGGCGGCACCGCGTGGGCGGCGTGCGAGCTCGTGCGCCGGCTGAAGGCCGAGCCGGTTGCGGTCGCGTGCGTGATCGAGCTGACGTTCCTGCCCGGACGAGGACGGGTCGCGCCGGTTCCGCTCTTCACCGTGGTGCAGTACTGATGGCGTCGAAGGGAACCAAGAGGACGAGCGCGACGAGGGCCGGCACCGCGGGCAAGCCCGGCACGGGTACGCCGCATCCCGGAAAGACCATCGCCGTGTACGCGGGCACGTTCGATCCGCCGACGCTCGGGCACGTGGACGTCGTCCGGCGCGGCCTGTCGCTGTTCGACGAGATCATCGTCGCGATCGGGCACAACCCGGCGAAGAAGCCGACGCTCGCGCTCGAGGAGCGCGTCGAGCTGCTCGGGGCATGCTTCCGCGACGAGCCCCGCGTCCGCGTCGAGACGTTCGAGGGGTTGCTCATCGACTTCTGTGCGAAGTGCGGGGCCAAGGCGATCCTTCGCGGCCTGCGCGTGGTCAGCGACTTCGACTACGAGTTCCAGCTCGGCCTCGCCAACCGCGACCTCGATCCCGGCATCGAGACGGTGTTCGTGCTCGCGGCCAAGGAGCACATCTTCGTCTCGAGCAGCATCGTGCGCGAGATCGCGAGCCACGGTCACCCCGTCGGCAAGTACGTGCCCGGACCCGTGGCGAAAGCGATGGCG
>JADZFZ010000095.1 GCA_020854145.1 Deltaproteobacteria bacterium
CGTAGAAGTCGTAGACGAGCGGCACGGGCTGCGTCGCGCCGAGCGAGGTCGGGCGCGCCTCCCAGTGCGCCGAGACCATGAGGATGCTCTTCGGCTTCGGCATGGCCTTCGCCCAGGCCGCGAGCTCGCCCATCCAGCCGGCGTCATCGAGCAGGATCGGTGCGCCGTGCGCGGCGAAGATCGCGGGCATTCTGGCCTGGGGTGTCTTGCTCTTGTCGTTCTGGGTCGTCATGGCTTCTCGCTCCCGACGCGAGCACGAGGCCGCCATGAACGGCAAGGCCCCAAGCGCGCGCAGCAGTTCTCTTCGGTTCATCGTCATGCCAGGTCGAACACGAGTACCTCGGCGTCCTTCATACCGTGAAGCGCGAGTCGCGACTCGCCGGTCACCGCTGCCCCGTCCCCTGCCTCGAGCGTGGTGCCGTTGAGCGTGACCGAGCCGTGCGCGACCTGGACCCACGCTCGTCGCCCGGGCCTTACCTCGTGCTCCACCGATTTCCCTTCCGACAGCTTCGTCGCGTAGAGCGCGGCGTCTTGATGAATCGTGACCGATCCATCCCTCCCGTCGCGGGACGCGACGAGCGCGAGTCGATCGCGAAGTTGGTGCGGCTCGAAGGTTCGCTGCTCGTAGCCCGGCTCGAGACCTCTCTTGTCGGGAACGATCCAGATCTGGAGGAAATGGACGCGATCGGTCTTCGAGTGATTCCACTCGCTGTGCACCACGCCCGTCCCGGCGCTCATGCGCTGGACGTCGCCCGGACGGATGGTGGAACCGTTCCCGATATTGTCCTTGTGCCCGAGCGCACCCGAGAGGACGTACGAGATGATCTCCATGTCTCGGTGCGGGTGAGAACCGAACCCAGCGCTCGCGTTCACCCAGTCGTCGTTGATGACGCGCAGAGCGCCAAAGCCCATGTGCTCAGGGTCGTGGTAGTCGGCGAACGAGAAGGTGTGCCGGCTGTCGAGCCAACCGCCATGGGAGCGGCCTCGTTCGTCTGCGTGTCGGACGGCGATCATTTGGCTCCTCCTTCACCACCGCAGAAGCATCTACCGTGCCGCCCGCTTCGGATCTGTAATTACAGCCGCTTGCCTCCATGTGTCGTGTCGTTTCGATATCGCTCCTATCAATTTGAGAGAATGACTCGTGCCTTCGCGAGAGCTCCGGGTGGCCCGGTCGGGTTGTACCGATGGCGTGCGCCAGGCATCACGCGGGCGCCGTTCACGGCGGCCCGATTCGGGGTCACGTTCGGCGTCGTCAAGCAACCGTCGAACTCTCCGCTTCGTCGGCGGTCTGCGCGACGTTGCTGGCCGTCGTCTCTGCGAGTAGCAGCCGCCCGAGCACGAGGCCGACAATGGCAGCGCCGCCGCTGGCTGCGAGCACACCGAGCTTTGCCGCAGCGAGGAGGTGCGCGTCGGTGAAGGCGAGCTGTGCGATGAAGAGCGCCATCGTGAAGCCAACGCCTGCGACGACGCCGAGGACGACGAGGTGGCGCAAGGTCATGCCCGCGGGAAGCGTGCCGATCCCCAGACGCAGCGTCAGCCAGCTCGCCAGGAGAATCCCGACAGGTTTGCCGACGATGAGGCCGACGGCGACGGCGGCTACGACGCTCCATGAGGCCGCGTCGAGCGCGCCACCCGAGACTGTGACGCCCGCGTTCGCGAGCGCGAACACGGGCATGATGCCGAACGCGACCCAGGGGTGGAGCGTCTCGATCAGGCTCGCGGCAGGCGACATCGCTTCGCGGCGAGCGACGTCGACGTGTCGCAGGGTCTCGGCGAACTCGTGAGACGAGAGCGCGCCGGGCGTCACCTGCGCGAGGTGTTCAAGCTCGTGGCGGACCCCAGCCATGAAACCGTCCGGGCCGAGCCACGCGCGAACCGGCGTGACGAGTCCGACGATGACGCCTGCGATCGTCGGATGAATGCCGGCTGCGTAGATACCCGCCCACGCAACGACGGACGGAACGATGTAGGCGAGCTTCGCCCGCACGCCAAGGCGTTGCATCGCGAACACGCCGCCAAAACCCAGGGCGGCAACGAGCAGGCCGGAGAGCGCGATGCCCGACGAGTAGAACAGCGCGATGACGACGATGGCGCCGAGGTCATCGATGACGGCCACCGCGAGAAGAAGGACTCGGAGAGCGGCGGGGACACGCTTGCCGAGCAGCGTGAGGATGCCGACCGCGAAGGCGATATCCGTCGCCATCGGCACGCCCCACCCGGAGCGGGTTGCCGGCGCGCCCGCGATGACGACGTAGAGCGCCGCAGGGGCGAGCATGCCGCCCAACGCCGCCGCAGCGGGAAGCGCAGCCCTTTTCCACTCCGACAGTTCACCGTGGTGGATTTCGCGACGGATCTCCAACCCGACGACGAAGAAGAAGATCACCATCAGGCCGTCGTTGACGACCCACTCGAGAGACCGCTCGAACGTGAACCCACCGATGCGAATGCCGAGGGGCGTGTGCCAGAGATGCACGTAGCTCTCAGCCCACGGCGAGTTCGCCCACGCGAGAGCGACAGCCGCCGCGACGAGCAGCAAGATGCCGCTCGCGGCCTCGATGCGGAGGAAGCGCTCGAGCGGGCGGCCTGCGAGACGCGCGAAGCGAAGGAGTGGCTCCCACGCTTCGGGTGGTGATGACGGAAGGGGGTTGGGCCCCGGTGGCGTGGTCGTCGACATGCTCTATCCCTGCCGGCTGACTCGCCGGCCGGGATGGCGGCCCGACCATCCTCTGTCCTGCAGCGCCGAGCGCCGCACCCTTCGACTGAAAAAGTGCGAGCAGAATCGCACAGGTCGGCGACTGGGTCGAGGAAAGCTCGCTACCCAACCAGCGACTTCAGCAGCGCCATCCCCCGCTCGGCCTCGGCCGGCGTCGCATCGGCCAGCTCGAGGTACACGCGGCCGCGGGCGTCGTAGAAGATCTCGGTCTGGACGATCCAGCGCTCCCGCTCGGGTGTGGCCAGCTCGACGTCGGCGGCGAGCTTGTGAAGCGCGGCGCTCACCAGCCGGTGGCTCGTGCCCTTCGGGAGCCGGATCTCGATCTGCGGCTCCGCGGTCCCGTAGCGGCTCTCGCCCTGGCTCACCGTCTTCGTCGTCTGCGTGTTCTGGCTCGTGGTCCCCATCGTCGTCCTCGCGTCTTGCGCCGGACCCAGTGCCCGTCGCGTGAGGACATACAGGCTTCCGCTTGCGCCCCGAGCAAGGCCCAACACGTTGATTTCTCGTGTGTTTGCAGGCCATTGGAATAGCCGCGAGGTTCCGCGGACATGGGGCGTCGGAGGCGGCTGTAGGCCTGCCGACGCCCCTCGGATTCCGCCGCGTTCACGCGCCCGTGGCAACCGCGCCCGTGAAGAGTGCGGCCGCGTCTCGCGCGCCGAGATGCGCGAGGTAGTGGCCGATGGCCCCCCGGAAGAACTCCATGCGGTTCTTGATGCCCTTGCTGCGCCAGGCCTCGTCCATCTTGTCGGCGACGTCCGCCTCGAGCCGGAGCGGGAGGATCTTCACGTCGAGCGGCTCGCCGTCGCGCTCGCGCGTCTTGCGCGGGCCGACGTTGATGCGGCCCTTCTCGGCCTCGCGGATCTTCCAGATGAGGTAGCGGCGATCATCGCTGCCCGTGCTGCGGCCGACGACCTCGAAGTACTTCGTCTGCAGCTCCTCGATCGTCATCGTCGCGAACCGCCCGCGCGGCGGCTTCGGCGCGTCGCTCGTCGTGGGCTCCGTCGTTGCCACCGTGGGCTCGGACGCGCGCGCGGTGCGCTTCGCCGGGGGCTGCGTCGCCGGCTCGGGCTCGGCAGCGCGCGCGGCCAACGCCTCCTCGATGCGCCGGACGAGGAACTTCTTGTTCGGGCTCTTGGTGGTCTCCCCCGTCGCCTCCTTGAAGCGCTTCCACAGCGCCGGCAGCCCGAGGGTTGCGAGGGTCTCCTTCTTGGCCTTCGTCTTCGTGGTCTTGGTCTTCGTGCTCATGACTGCTCTCCTCATCGGGCGCTGGGTACACGTCGCCCTTCACGCGCGCGCCCTTTGGCTCGCGTGGTGGGCTTGCGCTCCGTGACGGAGCGCGTCGTCGTTCAGGTCGTCAGCGCTTCAGGCTCGCGAAGCACGCGAGGTCGATGGCGCGCGGATCGCTCGACACGAAGCTGAAGCGCCCCTCCGCTGCGAGCCACGGCTGCACCTCGACGCGGTCGTCTTCGGTCACGCCGCCCGCGCGCTCGAGGCCATCCTCATCGCGGATGTACTGCCCGTCGCGGTCCGGGTCGTAGTCGTCGCGCAGCGCGTTCTTCAGCACAGCGATGATGCGCACCTTGTGGCCGCGCAGGTAGCCATGCTCGGTGCCGTCGTAGGTCGTCGTGGTGCCGAGCGTCGTCATCGCTCCTCCTTGGCGGCGGCGGCGAGCCCCGCGCGGTACGCGGCCTCGAGGGCGGCCTTCACCGACCAGACCGCGACGTCGTGGAAGTCGAGCGAGTCGCTCTTGCGTGTCTCGAGCGTGTCGATGTGGAGCGTCGCCTTCGCGATGGCGGCGAACAGCTCGTCGACCGTCGGCTCCTTCTTGCCGTGGCGCTTCTTGTTCTTGGTCTGCATCGTCGTCCTCCGCGTTGATCGCCTC
>JADZFZ010000096.1 GCA_020854145.1 Deltaproteobacteria bacterium
AGCGAGACGTCGGCGTGGCGGCGTCGCACCTCGGGACCCGAGGGTGGCTCGGTGCCGACCGCCGTGTGCGCGAGTCGCGCGAGCGCGGGCTCGGAGTCGGCGAGCGACTCGTTGGCGCAGAGCTCGATCTGCGCGTCGTCAGCGTGCTCGAGCAGACCGCGGCGCTCGAGCAGGTTCACGACCCGGATGCGCACGGTCTGCAGGACATCAGCGACCTCGTCGGTGCGCAGCCGCGGCAACGCGTGAAACGCGAGCTGCGCCTCGGCGTCCTCGACGTAGACGCCGTCGAGCGCGAGCGCGTGGAAGTGCGGATCATCCTGCGACGCGAAGGCACCTCGGATCAGGACGGCAAGTCGATGGGCCTCAATCGAGAGCTCCAGACGGGCGGCCCGACCTTCGACGGGCAGGTGTACGTCGAGTCGCAGGCGAGCGAGCGCGCCGTCGCCGAGACCCTCGCGTCGCCCGGTCTGCGTCAGGCGGTGGTGGAGCTCCTGGCCCTCGGAGCGACGAACGTCACGGTGGGGCCGAAGTCGATCGACGCGCGATTCTCCCGTCCGATCGGCGGCAACGCGGAGTTCGAGCCCGACGTCGTCCTCGCGACCCTCGAGCCCTTCGCGCGGCTCCTGGAGTCGCTGCCGAGAGCGACGGTGGAGATCCCGCGCGACTCCGACGGCAAGACCGGCGTGCTCGGGTGCCTCCTGATCGTCGGCGTCGTCGCCGGTCTGCCCATCGCGTCGGTCGTCGCGTACATCCTGAGCTGGTCGCTGCGCGACGTGAGCGGCATCGTCGGCTACCAGCCCTTCATCCTGGGTGCCGGCTGCGGGCTCGTGCTCTCCGTCATCGGCACGGCGCTCTCGTACGTGTCGGTCCGCATCCGGCCGACCTCGACCGGGTTCCGCGCGTTCGTCGGGCGCACCGTGCTCTCGTTCTTCGTGTGCCTGCCCGGCGGCACGCCGCTCCTGCTGCTGATCGACCGCGCGACCGCCGGCCAGTCTCCCGCGCGCGTCGTGGAGACCTCCATCGTCGACTACTCGGTCAGCGAAGGGGAGTGGGAGCTCGACGTCACCTCGTGGGACCGGCCCGGGCAGACGGAGGTCTTCGAGGTCGGCGACTACCCCGGAGTCTCGACCGGAGGTCGCCTGCGCCTGACGGTGCGGCGCGGCATCCTCGGCTTCCAGTGGGTGACCGCCTACCAGTCGCTCGGCAGCTGAGCTCGGCTCAGGTCGCCATCGAAGTGCGCTCGACCCGGTCGGGATGAACGGGCGGCGACCGCACCGCCGATCCGAGATCGCAGGTCGAGTCGGCGGAGCCGAGGTCCATCACGCGCCCGCTGCCGCTCGAGTAGCCGTTGTAGTCGCCGCCCGGGCCGCCGATGAGGAGGTTGTTGCGGAACAGCTGCCGCGAGAAGACGTCGGACGTGTAGATGCCGAGCGCGTCTCCGTTCTTCACGACGGTGTTGTGCAGGACCACGCGAAGGGCGGCGATCCGGGCGATCGTCGGGCCTCAACCGAGACGGGCCGGTCGCATCGAGCTCGGCGATGGCGTCGTCGTCGCGAATACAGCTCGGTGCGCCAGTCGTGCCCGTGGTCGCCCCGAAAGGAGAGGGGATCGCCGAGCTCCGCCGAGCGATCGACACGCCGCCGTCTCCGGCTCGCGTTTCCTTCGCCGGCCTACCCTGAACGAGGGCGACGGCGACGCAGCAGCGCCCACGCGATGCACGACACGAGCAGGATCGAGCGGGGGATCCCGTCGGCGTCTCCGTCGCCAGCGGCACAGCCGCATCCTTGCGCGGGCCGTCGCGCGGGTCCGGCATCGACAGGGCCGGAGTCCGGCGGCGCGGGAGGTCCGGCGTCCGCAGGTCCAGCGTCGCGCGGGCCCGCGTCCACGCGACCGGCGTCCGCGGGTCCCATGTCGGGGGGCGGTCCGGCATCGTCGCACGCGTCATCGTGGGTGCAGCCGGACTCGGGATCGCACCCATCGAGCGTGCAGGAATCCCCGTCGTCGCAATCGAGGGGACTGTCCGCGACGCACGCGCCCGCCGCGCAGGTCTCGGACCCATTGCAGACAGTGCCATCGGCACAGGCAGTCCCGTCCTCCGCGGCGACGTCGGGCGCACATCCGGCCGACGCGCCGTCGCACGCCTCGGACACGTCGCAGGGCCCCCTCGACGCACGACAGATCACCGTCGCCCCCAGGGTGTCGCACGACCCGTCCGCGCGCGCGCCCGCGGCGACCGCGCACGCGAGGCAATCGCCCGCTTCGCCGCCACCACACGCCGACTCGCAGCAGACGCCGTCGACGCAGAAGCCACTGAGACAGCTCGCCGCGTCGACGCAGCGCGCGCCGAGCGGCAACGGGTCGCCACCGATCGACCGAACACGTGCCCGATTGGCCTCGTAGGGGTCGCCCGCCACGTAGGCCGAGTACGCCAGCAGGCTGACGCCATCTCCGAGCGATGCGAGGCGTGGCCAGCCGAGATCGGCGAGAGGAGCCGTCACGACGAACGGTGACGGCTCGACCACCACGCCGTCGACACCGACTTGGAAACCCTCGACCACGGGGCCGCCGCGCAAGCCGTGCCTGTAGACGGCGAGGAACGCCGCTCCGTCGAAGGCGAGCCCCCCGGGCCGCAGGGGATTCCCATCCACGCGCTCGGTGAGCTCGAACCGAGCCCGAGCCCCCGTCTCCGCATCGATGATAGCGCCTGCCATCGTCGAGTCCGAGACGCCATCTCGGTACACGCTGAGCGCGAATTGGCTCGTTCCAGCAGCGAGGCCCGCGATGACCCCGGTCGTGATCGACGTCGACCCGAGAGAGGCCCCGGCGCGGAAACGCGCACCGAAGGTGTCGTCGAATCCCTGGGTCCACGCCACGAGGTGAGTTCCCGGCACGGCCGCCGCCAGCAATCGATTCTCGGCATACGTCATCGCGAGCGTGATCCCGGAGCCATCGAGCGCACGAAGGCCTGCGTCCAGGCGTGTCGCGAGAACGCGCGACGGGCCCGACGTAGACCAGGCGAGCAGCCACGAATCGCCGTCGTGGCTCACCACGGGCGTGACCTGAGGGCTCGACGATGGGACCAGCGCGCCGTCGCCCGAATCGAGCATTCGCCCATCCGCCGACACTCGCGCGCCGTGCACCTGGAGGAGGCCATCGGTGGAGCGAGCCCACGTCGCCAGGAAATCGGTTCCGTCGAACGCGATTCCACCGGCCGCCTCCTGGTCCGGGCTCGTTGCGAGCCCAATGACGTCACCAATCGGCTCTCCACTGGGATTGACGCGGACCGCGAAGACGTCGGAGCTGGAGCTTCCTCGATTGCGCCAATCCGTCCACGACACGAGATATTGGCCCTCGCCGGCCGCGATCTGGACTTGATCCTGCCAATTGGCGCCCCCAGCGAGCGCCACCCGCTCGGCCGCGATGGGTAGGCCTGGCGGAATGCGGACAGCCGCCGCCTCGTTCTGGTCGCTGAATCCGACCCACGTGTCCGACGTGTTGCGCTCCACGTTGGGGGCGGCGAAAAGACGACACTCCGGGTCGATGACCACGGGCTCGGGCGTGAGCACCACGCCGGCACTGGACACGCGCGTCGCCATCAATCGGCCCGAGGGAGTTGCGGCCGAGAACCAGCTCACGAGGAACGACTCTCCGTCGAAGCCGACCGCCGGCCAGAGAATCCCGGTCTCGTCCGGGCTGATGGGAAATGGCGTCCCGGCAACCCCTGCGGCCGAGACGACGACGCCCCGGATTCGTCCAACCGTGGAGCCGGTCACGATCTCGCTCCATACGACGAGGAATGAATCGGCTCCCGCTGCCACCGCTGGTTGTCGCACCGCAGCTCCAGGCACGGCTGCCGCGAGCGCGATGCGCGGCACGTCCATCGGGGCGCCGGCCAGCGTGAGCCGGGTTCCGTACACCCCCGTGGGGTGGAACCAGACCATCAGATAGAGCGAGCTCCCATACGCGATCGCCGGCTCCCACGCCGAGCCGTCGATCAGTACGGGGGGCATCGGCATGGAGCCGTCGGCTTCCACGCGCCGAGCGAGCACTCCGAGCGAAGAGAAGACGACCATGTAGTCGGTACCGTCCGATGCGACGTCGAGGACGGGTCTGCGCTCGGTCGCGGCAATCTCGAAACGAGCAGAAACGGAACCGTCGGATGCAACGAGGGTGGCATCGACCGAGTCGCTCGCGCTATCGATTCGGTGCTGATAGGCGACCAGCCACCCACCGGCTCCGGCGGCAATCTGGGGTAGCTCGTCGAGGCCCAAATCGCCGTCGCGCGGCACGACGTGGATGCCATAAGGGTCGAGCATCTCGCCGGTCGGCAGCAATCGGGCGCCGTGGAGATGGGCGGGCCCGCGGTCGTCCTGCCACACCGCGAGGTACGTGGTCCCGTCGAATGACAACGCGGGATCTTGGCCCCTCGTGTACGACTCACCCCAAATCGGAGAATCGAGATCGTGGTCGATTCCGATCACGGGATCGAGCACTGCCGGGAAGGCGGACTGCCGCAATGTCGCGTGCGGCACACGGATCAGGATTCGACCCGAAGCGTAGGACACGCGAATGGCAGACCGGGCGTTGCGCGCATCCACCCAGGTCGCGTGCCCATACCGAAGTCCCGTGCGTGCACCGTCCCGAAAGTGCAGCCCTTCGTCGTCCACGTGGGTGAATCGCGGTCCATTCCAATCGACGGCGACCACGAGGTCGCCCGTGCCGGAGGGCTCCCTATCGAATTGCCAGCTCTGCTCGATTCCGGAGGACGTCGTGTCGAATCGCTCGTGGAGCTCCGAGCGCGCGACTCGCTCTCCGCGCTGCACGTCGGTCGTGCGCACGGTGAACCTCGTGATGTCGCCGTCTTGGTGCCGCACGTTCGCCTGCAACACGTCGTCGGCCAACGTCGCGGTGATCTGCCCGACTGACAGGACGCGCACGTCTGCCGTCGGGTCGCCGGCTCGACCATCGACACGCGGGACGTCGCACGCGCAGAACGCCAGCGCGATCATCACCGCGGACGTGAAGCCTGGCGGGTGACGGTCGGCCACGGAGTATGCTCGATCCGGCCGAGGTCGTTCGTCAAACACAACCGGAGGCCACCCCCATCGCCCGCCACCTCGCGCGAGCCGAGATGAGATGAGATGAGATGAGATGTAGCCGTTTCCAATGGGGGGTGCTGGGCGGCCCGTCGTGGGCGGGGGGGATCGGAGAGGTGGCCGGACGGAGCCATGCGGTGCCGTCGAGGGCGGAGCGTCGGCGCGTGGTGTGTGCTCGGGACGTGCTGGCGTGATTGGTCGCACGCGGGTCACGCGTGGAAGAGGTCGCGCTGCGGGTCGGACCGCTCGGCGTGCGCGTCGGCCGCGCGGCGCAGGACGGGGCCTCCTTCGCTGCGCCGTTGCGTCGTGCTCGGTTCGGGGGCGGGTTGCGGTAGGTGTCGCCGTCGAGGCGGAACACGTGCGCGTGGTGCAGGAGCCTGTCCATCGCGGCGCTCGCGAGCAGCGCGTCGTGGAAGAGCGCGGGGATCTCCTCGACGTCGCGGTCCGACGTGACCGTCGTCGAGCCGCGCTCGTAGCGTTGGCGGATGATCTCGTAGAGGTCGAGCGGCTCCTCGCCGCTGGGCGGGCGCAGGCCTAGGTCGTCCTCCGCCTCATCCGCGCCTCCTCGCGCCGAGATGAGGCGCGAGGCTGCGGCCGCTGCGTCGGTCGCACCAACCAGATCCGTCCACCCGCCGGTCGCGCACAGCGCGACCGCGAGCGTCACCGCTCGGATCCGTTTGGCCGACCCCGATGGGATCCGTTTGGCCGACCCCGGCCGGATCCGTTTCGCCGTCCCCATGCGGATCCGATAAGGCGGCCCCTTACAGCGCGTGCGGCTCACCGGGTGTGTGCGGGTCGTAGTACTCTGATGTCGCCATCGACCCCGTGGCACAGGAGGAGGGCCACGACGGATCCCACCTATCGTTTGCTCAACGCCGCCGTTCCGCTCGCGATGGGCGTTGCGTTGGCTGCCGGATGCGACGACGGCGGCGCCGCTCGTCCCGACGCGGCTGGTATGGATTCGACCGTGCCCCAGATGGATTCGGCCGTGCGCGACGTCGGCCCCGAGCCGGAGGATGGGTCGCGACCCGATGCGCGCGATGCGTCGCGACCCGACGCGCATGTCGACCCGCTTACGTGCGGGAACGGATCACTCGACGATGGAGAACGCTGCGACGTCGGGATCGCGAGCGGGCCGGGGTCATGTCCAACGAGCTGCGACGACGGGGTCGATTGCACGCTGGACAGCGTGACTGGCGAGGGCTGCGCTCGGTCGTGTGTGCATGTCGGCGACACGGCTCGGCCCGAATGTCTGCGCGGATGCGATGTGCGCGTGGGCGCCGCGACGTTCTTCGGATACGGCGACATCGGGCCTCACCACCGTCTCGCGTGGCATGGCAGCGGTTGGACGCTCGCGGCCATCGGCGAAACCGGCGAGCTGCAGATCACGACCTTCGACGGTGACGGCGCGATAACCGGCACGCAGACCGGAGCGCTCTCGGCGCGCGATTCGGCCGACGCAGTCGTCGCATGGACGGGCTCGGAATGGGGCGTCGTCTGGAGTACGACGGAAGCGGGCGTGCGACGGATCTATCTCGCGCGCTTCGACCATGAAGGCACTCCGCTCGCGGCCCCCCTGGACGTCAACGCGATCGCACCGCGCACGACGACGCCCGTTCGATCGCGGGCGCTCGCGTTCGACGAGACCCGCGGCTACGTCCTCGCGACCAACGACAGGACGGACGACGTCTTCACGATCACGCTCCAGGTGCTGGGCTTCGACGGCACGGCGCCAGACGCACCGGTGACCCTGCCCTTCCGGTGGGACGACATCGGCCTTGCGGCCGATGGCGCCGGCACGTTCGCCGTCTTCGGCGTGAGCTCCTCCTTGCCGCCGTTCGGCGTCACGCTCCTTCGTGTCGACGGCGCCGGCACGATGACGAGCGATCCAGTGATGCGCGATCACGATTACGACCACCCGCGGATGTTCCACGACGGCACGGGATGGCTCGCCTCGTGGACACACCTCGTGCGGGGGGTCTCCGTCCTTCACGAGCTCGCGCGTGGGGAGATGCTCGACGAGATCACCGAGCTCGACTCCGAGGATGCGTACGAGCCGTTCGAGAGCGGGCCGACCACATCGGCGGATGGCTCCACGTTCATCGTGCCGGTTCGACGCGCGACGCGGTCGGGTGAGCGACTCGGCACATGGACGCGTTTCGACACGTCGCCGCCGCTCGGGGAGCCCGTGCGCGTGCGGGAGCGCGCGGCCGAGATCGTGGCGGGCGGTCTCGTGGCCGGGACTCCGTTGGTCGCGGCGGGGCCTGCGGGTCGCGCGCTCTACGTATGGGTGACACCCGGCGCGATGATGCACGCTCGGGTCGTGACGTTCGACGACTGCACATGCCCTGCCGAGGCGCCCGTGCAGTGCGACACGAGCTGCGTAGACGCGAGGTCCGACGCACGCAACTGCGGCGAATGCGGCATGACGTGTCCGACCACGGCGTCGTGCATCGAAGGCCGGTGCGCATGCAGGGATCCCGGGCTCGTCGCGTGTGGCGACCGCTGCGTGAGCACGACGAGCGATCCGTCGAGCTGCGGTGGATGCGACAACGCGTGCCCGGACGGAGGCGCGTGCCTCGACGGGGCGTGCGCGTGCAGCGCTCCGACCGTCGGCCCGATTACGATGATGGGAGGCTCGCGACCACGGCTCGCACCCTCGTCGGGCGCGACTGTGGGCGTCGTGCGCGTGGGCCCTGGCCTGGTGTTCGACCGGCTGGACGAGTCCGGCACGCTGGTCGGAGACCCCGTCACCCTCACCTCGCGGCCGGTGCCTCGCTCGCAGTCGTTCTCGATCGCGTGGAGCGGCACCGAATGGGGCGTCGCGTGGGCCGAGGAGACCGCCAGCTCGGCCGACGTGATCGCCCGATTCCAGCGCTTTGGGCCCGATGGCTCGGCGGTCGGCAGCGCCACGACCGTTTCTACCGATTGGTATACCGCAAGCTTCGGTGGCTCTCAGGTGCGTGTCGCGTGGGCGGACGGATGGGTGGTCGCAGCCAACGCGCCCGCTCTCATCGCGTCGGCCCCCCTATTCCTCGCTGGAACCGTCCTGGTGCAACGGCTGGACGCTGACGGGAACCCGGCTGGGCCGCCGGTCGACGTCGGGATCGCGGAGCGTGGAGGGTTCGAGATGGCCGGCGCACCCGACGGGCGAGTCGCGTTGCTGCTGGCGACGGAGGTCGGGACCAATCCGTTCGACCGTCGGTTGGCAGTCGTCGATCGGGACGGCCAGGTGACCACGCCTTGGCTGGTGGGCTACGGCGAAGAGCTGCTCGTGGCGAGCTTGGCGTTCGATGGATCGACGTGGATCGTCGCCGGATTCGACGTGCTGGCAGGCTCCGTGGTCGTGCGACGCGGTGATGCCCTCGAGCATCTGACCGTGCTGGACATGCGGGCGGACCGGCTGGATCCACCAATCGCCGAGGGCTTCTCTCTCGCCGTGCGGGATCGCGTCGTGTCATTGGTGGCATCGATGACGCCACGCAGGGGCGCGGAAGCGTCCACGTTGTTTCACGCGCTGTTGGTCTCGCCGAACGGACCGAACGGCGCCGCGGCGCTCGCTCAGGCGTTCACGCCGATCGTCGACGACGGGACGGTCGGCTCCGATCCGTGGGATCTGTCGCTCTCGACCCAGTATCCATCGTCGGCGTGGACGGGTCCGGGCGCGCTCGTCGTGTCCTGGACCGGCATCCTGGGGGCCGGCAGCGGCGCGGTGGGACTGACCGTTTGTCGCTGACTCGCCAGCGACGACCACGACGCCTCGAGGTCGCGTCCTGCTCCGGAGCCGTCGTGCCGGGAGGCGGCGGCGTGGGAGCGGCGGTCGTGGACGCGGGTGCGGCAGCGGCGGGCGCGGGCACGATCCGCGCCTTCACGCAGGGGCGCGACGGCCGGATGCGCGCTCGCCACCGTGACCAGCCCGTCGCCCTGCGCGAGAAGCCTGTAGTCGCCGACCTCCGAGCTCGCGAGCGATCCGATCTCGAGCTCATGGCCGCCTCGTCGGCGACGACGTGGTGTCAGGCCGACACCGCGCTGGTCGGCCCGGGTGAGCGCGTGTTCACGAATGGCCGCGCTCATCGCGCTCGCGAGCGTCGCCGTGCTGCGGCCTCGTCCTGGGTCTGCGCAAGGAGCTGAGCCCTGCGTTCAGCGCGGGCCGTACGCGGGCAGGGCGTCGCCGAGCTCGTAGGCGCCGAGGTCCGGGGCTCCGTCGCGGAAGGTGTCGTTCAGGCCGGCGATGACGACGCCCACGTCGACCGCGGCGCTGCCGGGAGCGATGCGCAGATCGGCGATCGCGCGCTCGGGGAAGGGACTGTCGGGGTAGGCCACGGGCGCGGCGAACACGGAGAGATGGACCTGCACGCCGTGGACCTCGGTGGTCATCGCGCGCATCTCGTCGAGCGACGAGAAGCGCACGTCCCCGATGCGCCCTTCGAACGTCCCGAGCGTCGAGCCGAGACCGTCGTAGTCGAGATCGCAGGTCGAGTCGGCGGAGCCGAGGTCCATCACGCGCCCGCTGCCGCTCGAGTAGCCGTTGTAGTCGCCGCCCGGGCCGCCGAGAGCGTAGCCGATTCGAAGGGGGTGGTGGCGCCGCGGCGACGGCGTCGCCGGACGGAGGGCTCCGTCGGGACGTGGCTGGGCGCGGCCTGCTCACGCGGGCTCGAGCCGAGGGAATTGCTCTACG
>JADZFZ010000097.1 GCA_020854145.1 Deltaproteobacteria bacterium
AGCTCCGCGGGTTCTTCCGCCCGGAGTTCCTGAACCGCATCGACGACGTCGTCATCTTCGACCGTCTCTCGAAGGACGACCTCGGCGGCATCGTCGACATCCAGCTGCGCGGCCTCTCGCGGCTTCTCTCCGAGCGGCGCCTCGGGATCTCCGTCACCCCCGAGGCCAAGCGCCGGCTGGTCGATCTCGGCTACGACCCGGCGTTCGGCGCGCGCCCGCTCAAGCGCGTGATCCTCAAGCGCCTGCAGGATCCGCTCGCGCAGAGCGTGCTCGAGGCCAAGTTCACCGCGGGCGACACCATCGAGGTCGTGCTCGAAGGCGACGAGTTCGCGTTCGGCAAGAAGGCCACGCCGAGTTGATCGCGGCCGCTGGTGGCGGCACCTGATCGCGTCATGCACGCGCGATGATCCGGGTGGGTGTCCGCGGCGCGACCGTCACGGTCGCCGACGAGCTGCCTGCCACGAGGCTCGTGGTCCGATGCGGTGAAACATGTTAGCTCTGAGTACGTGAAGACGATGACCGTACGCGACGTTCGGCAGAGGTGGCCGGTCGCCGAGCGCGCCCTTGCCGAGGAGGGCGAGGTGATCGTGACGCGAGACGGGAAACCGGTGGCACGCATCGTTCCCTTCGAGCCGCGGCGCCGCACGGGCGGCTCGAGCGTCGACTGGGATGCGCTCGACCGGTGGCGCGCCCGCTTCTGGAAGCGTCAGCCGGCACAGCGCTCGACCGACGAGGACCTCGCCAACGATCGCGCCGACCGTGAGTGAGTGAACGTGGCCGTCTATCTGGACACGAGCTGCGTCCTGAAGCTGCTCTGGCCCGAGCCCGAGACAGCCCGGACCGTGGCGCTCGTGCGAGCGGAAGACCGCGTGATCGTCTCCGAGGTCACGTGGCTCGAGACCAAGGTCCGGATCCAGGCGCGACACGCGAGCGGCGCGCTCACGCGATCGGGAGCGCGCACGCTCCTTCGTAAAGCCGAGAGCCTCGTCTCGACGCCGCCGTTCGAGCGCCCGACATGCGCCGCAGGCGTGCTGGGAGACGCGGCCGCCCAGGTAGACGTGGGTTCGCGAAGCTCACATTGCCGATCCCTCGACCGTCTCCATCTCGCGGCGATGCTCGGGCTCGGGCTCGACCGGCTCGTGACCAACGACGATGCCCGGGCACGAGCGGCTCGTTCACTGGGGCTGATGGTCTTGCTGCCGCGGTGACGCGCTCCGACAGGCGAGCGCAGACCGTTGGCGTGCCTTGACGCTGCGCGCCGCGGTGCCGCACGAGGGGTGACGACGAAACGCGGGCCTGATGCTACTGCGTCGCCCGCGGTGCTCGCACTCGCGCTCGTTCTTCTCGGCCTCGTCCTCGCGCCCCCGGCGGTCGCGCGCGCGGACGAGACCGCCGTCGTGGGCGCGACGCCGCGCTCGGCTGCTGCCGTCGCGTACGTGGTCTCGACCGTCGAAGGAGCGCGCGAGCACGGCGGTCCGGGGCGCGACCGCGCGCGACTCCGACGAGCGGCGATCGGATGGGGAGCGCGGCGCGTGGTCGTGGTCGACGTCGAGACGGGCTTCGTCTGGGCGATGCGCCCGTCCGACGGAAGGGTCGTCGAGCGGCGCATGGCTCCGGCCGTGGCGGGCCGGTCTGCCTACGCGGTCGCGGTCGTGGCCGCGGAGCTGCTCGAGATCCTCGACGACGCCGCGACGCCGCGTCGGACGCATCCTGCGCGTCGGCCGGATCCGTTCGGCATCGTGATCCACGTCGGGCCCTCGGTCGCGATCGCGCTCGACGGCCAGGTCGTGTCCCCGCGCGTCGCCGCGGAGGTCGGGTTGCGCATCCAGCCCATCGCGTGGCCGATCGGTGTGGAGGTGGGGCTCGGTGCCACACCTGCGTTCGGGATCGATCACGCCGTCGCCTCTCCCGGCGGCCAAGGCGTGGCCGTCCGATACACCCGTCACGACCTGACCGGCACGGTCGGGTTGTGGGGAGGTCGCGGTCGCCTCGCGCTGGGCGCCGGCGGTCTCGTGGCCGTCGGTCTGGCCACGGCTCGCGCCTTCGACGGCAGCGGGACGCTCGGCGAGCACAGCCGGGTCGTTGCGGCCTTCGGCGGCTTCGCCGCGATGCGCGTCAGGCTCGGAAGAGGATTCTTCGTGGGGCTCGGCTGGGCGCTCGACGTGACGCCCTCGCACCGGCGCTTCCTCGTGCGTGGCAGCCCCGCGCTCGACGAAGGGCAGAGCCGTTTTGCGGCGACGCTCGACGTGGGATGGTTCTCGGGAGATCGTTTGCGCTGACGTTGTCGAAGCCCGACCCACACGACCTCGCGTTTCTCGACGGCGGCCCCGGTGGCAGGGCCGACCTGCCCGCCGGCGTCGTGCCCGAGGTGCCTGCGTCCGATCCTCCGCCCGAGGACATCAATCTGGCCTCCTCCGGCGACTCAACGTCCGTGGAGCACGTTCTGCCGGCTCCGGTGGCGTTTCTCGAGCCGGTCGTTCCGGCGATGTCGCACGACGTCGATCGTGCGCGTCGCGGGGACAAAGCCGCGTTCGAGCGGCTCGCGCGCGCGGAGCTCCCGCGCGTCGAGCGTCTGCTCGGGCGCATCCTGGGGCCGCGGCCCGATCTCGAAGACCTCGTGCAGATCGTCTTTCTGGAAGTCTGCCGAGCGTTGCCGAGATTCCGCGGAGACAGTGCCGTCTCCACGTTCGTCGGTGGCATCACGGTCCAGGTCGCACGACGCGCCATGCGCGCGCCGGCCTGGGTCCGACGCCGGGGGGAGATGCCCGACGAGACGGAGGCGGCCGAGGCGGGGCCGGAGCGAGGTGCGTCTGCACGCGAGCAGCTTCGGCGCTTGCGCGCGGCGCTCGAGCAGATTGCCG
>JADZFZ010000098.1 GCA_020854145.1 Deltaproteobacteria bacterium
CCAGGCTCGGCCGTCGCGATGCCGGGCTCCGAGACGTCGGCGCCGTCCGTGTCAGCCGACGGGCGATTGAGCCACGAGCTCCGCCACCCGCGCTTCGAGCTCGGCGATCCGGGCATGGAGCGGGGCCGCTGCCTGCGCGATCTCGGCTTCGGTGAAGCGCGGCGTGATGTACGCGGGACAGTTCCAGGACAACGCGACGATCCCAATCCGCACCACGCGCTCGACCCGCGACCGGAGCGCTTTCGGGCTCGTGCGGTCGGCGAGCGCGGGGTGCTCGCGCGCGTCGAGCACCGTCGCGTGGCCGAGGATCTTCAGCCGCGCTCGTGCCGGGTAGTCCATCAGGAGCAGCGCGACACGGTCGTCGTGCGCCAGGTTGCCCGTGGACACGAGCTGCCGGTTGCCGCGGAGGTCGGCGAACGCGAGGGTGCGCTCGTCGAGGGCCGCGAGGAAACCGGGCGGCCCGCCGCGGTGCTGCACGTAGGGCCACCCGCGGCTCGTCGTGGTCGCCAGGTAGAAGCTGTCGCGCGTCTCGACGAAGGCGCGCTCGTCCTCTCCGAGCCGATCGGCCTCGCCGGGGCGGGGCGCGACCATGCGGCGCCCGTAGGCCCGCTCCTGCGCGGCAAGGGCTTCTTCCGTGAGCATCTCGGCCAGGAACCGCTCGCTCATGTGACCTCCGACGGGCAACGTGGACCGCCGCCGGTCTGGCAACAATGAGTGCCATTGACAATTGACTGTTCCGTATCCTGCAATGGACCCGCGTGGACCGGATCGATGCGATGTCGGCCTTCGTCGCGGTCGCCGACCTGCGCGGCTTCGCGCCGGCAGCGCGGCGTCTCGGCCTCTCGCCGTCGTCGGTCACGCGCCTCGTGGCTGCGCTCGAGGCGCACCTCGCCCTCCGGCTGCTGCACCGGACGACACGCTCGGTCTCGCTCACCGACGCGGGATCGCGCTACCTCGAGCGCGCGCACCGCGTCCTCTCCGATCTCGCCGAGGCCGAGGCCGCCGCGCGCGCCGACGCAGCCGTGCCGGCGGGACGGTTCGTCGTCTCCGCGCCGGTGACGTTCGGGCGACGCGAGGTGGCGCCGCTCTTTAGCGACTTCCTGCGCCGGCACCCGCGAGTCGTGGGCGAGCTGCAGCTCACCGACCGGAACGTCCACCTCGTCGAGGACGCCATCGACGCCGCCGTGCGCATCGGCCACCTGGACGACTCGAGCACGCGTCTTCGCGTCGTCGGAGCGACGCGCCGTGTGCTGGTCGCCAGCCCAGCGTACCTCGCAGAGCGCCCCGCGCCGCGGCGCCCCGCCGATCTCGCGCGGCACGCGACCATCCAGTTCACGTCGCTCACGCCGTCACCGGAGTGGCGCTTCGAGCGCGACGGGCGCGTGGTCCGCGTGCCGCTGCGCCCCGTCTTCGTGACCAACGGCGCGGACGCGGCGATCACGCACGCGCGGAGCGGCGGGGGCATCGCGATGGTGCTCTCGTACCAGGCCGCCGACGCGATCGCCGCCGGCGCGCTCCACGTCGTGCTCCGCCGGTGGGAGCCGCCCGCCATCCCGATCCAGATCGTCTACCCGGCAACGCGATTGCCGTCGGCGACGCTGCGCGCGTTCATCGACCTCGTCGTCGCGACGTGCCACTGGCGCTTCGTCGACCTCGACCGCGCCCATCCTCGGAGAGAGGCGGAGTGAAGAGGGTCTCCTGTCCACCGACGCGTCGCCGGCGCGACGATCGGGCGTAACCTTTCGGGGATGCCGATTCGGCCCGGTCGAATGGTCGACTCGATCGGATCGTCCTGTCTCGAGCAGACCGCGACGCTCGAGCATGCCCACGATGCGGATGCGCACCGACTGCAGGACGTCCGCGACCGGGCTCGGGCCCCCTTCACTGCGTCGCGATGACCACCGCCACGGGCTCGAGGTACGCGTCGCGCGCATCGAGCCGACCACGCAGGCGCGCCACCGGGACGAAGGGGTGCTCGTCGTCGGGCCGAGGCTCGTCGCCGGGCCCGAACCGCGCGAACGCGTCGGGCGCGCGGAACGGGAGCACCCGCGCACGGCGCCCGAGCCGGGGGTACAACCGCGCGGGCCCGTTCGGCTCCACGAGCGCCACCATCGGACGGCGCGACTCGCCGAGCACGAGCAGCGGGTACGTGCGCACGACCCAGTCCCCGCGCGGAAAGTCGACGGTGAATCGCGGCTCCACGCAGATCGGCTCTCCCACGAGCGCGAACGTGGTGGCGTCCACGACGGCCGCATAGAAACGGAGCGTCTCGGGGAACCAGACCGTCGCGACGTAACGCCGCGCCGCGCCGGGCTCGTCCTCGAGGGCCACGACGCGCGCGACCTCGAAGAGGCTGCCGATCCCCCCGAAGAGATGCAGCTCGCGCTCGCCGCGAACGAGCCACGCGTGCCAGGTGTCCGCCGGGCCGCTGCCTTCGTAGCGTACGCGGAGCACGACGTCGGAGGCGGAGCCGAGCCCGCGCGTGTCGGTCGGCATCCCGTCGGCGCGCGCAGGCGGGCCCGGCACCTCGAGCGGCACGAGCTCGATCACGCGCTGCGTCTCGGTGCGCACCCCCCGGGCTCGTGGGCCGACGGCAGCTCCACCGCTTGCGTCGAGCCCGGGCTCGGCGCGCTCGGTCGCACCTCCCGTGTGCGTGGGGCCAACGACTCCGCCTGCCGGCGCGGCCGGAGTCGCCGACACGGGCGGTGCGCGCGACGCGGCAGCGGGCTCGGGGGCGGGTGCGCCGTAGGAGATGGGCGACTCGCCTGCTCCGTCGGTGCCGACCACGGGCTCGGGCTCGCGCCCACGATCGGGCGGCTCGCCGGCGGGCGTCGCGCAGCCGCAGGACGCGGCGACGACG
>JADZFZ010000099.1 GCA_020854145.1 Deltaproteobacteria bacterium
ATGTTCCTGCTCGTGTCGGTCACGGGTGGCCTCCTCGGGTCGCGGGCGTGCCTTCGCCGCTTGCCCTGCCCCCGCTACGGCCGGACCGTCGAACCGGATTCACGCCCTTCGCTAGACGCTCGGGCGTCTTGCGACTTCGCCGTCGCCCGCTCTCGCGGGCTCGGCCTCTCTCGGAATTCACGCCCTTCGCTGGCGCTCGGGCGTGTTGCGACTTCGCCGTCGCCCGCCTTCGCGGGCTCGGGCTCACTCGGAATTCACGCCCTTCGCTAGACGCTCGGGCGTGTTGCGACTTCGCCGTCGCCCGCCTTCGCGGGCTCGGGCTCACTCGGAATTCACTGCGTTGTTCGCGGGGGATCGGCTCGGGGACGGCGCGCGCTCACGATCTGGTGGGACTCGAACACGCTCGTGCGCACGTCGCGGAGCCCGGCTGCTTCGAGCCACGCGCGCGCCTGCGGCAGCGTCGGGCTCGTCCCGTGGTCGGTGTAGAACAACATCGTCATCCCGAAGAAGACGGCGCTCGCCGGGTCCTGACCGAAGTCATCGACGAACATGTCGCGGATCGCGATGCGGCCGCCGGGCCGCAAGCTCCGTGCGACGCGCGCGACGAGCGACGCGTTGGCGGCGTCGGACTCGCCGTGCACGACGTTGCAGAGGAGCGCGAGATCGTACGGCCCGCCGAACGACTCGACGGTGTGGAAGTCGCCTTCGAGGTAGTGGAGCGCGTCTCCGTGGCGCTTGCGCGAGATCGCCACCACGGACGGCTGATCGAAGAGCGTCACCACGTGCCCGACGTCGGCGAACGCGCGCGCGTAGCGGCCATGCCCGCCGCCCAGGTCGAGCACCGCTGCGCCGGGCGCGAGATCCGCGCCGAGCCATGCGAGCGTGCTCTTCGCGGGTGCTTCGCTGATCCGCCAGAGGTAGTCGAGGAACCGTTCGGTCTGCTCGGGGTCGTCGACGGTGCCTCCACGCGTCGCCTTGCTCTTGCCGTCGTCGCCCCGCACGGGCCCGCCGTCTCGGAGCACCTCGAGCATGCGTCCCAGGTCGCGCAGATGATCGAGGTTGCGCGCCGTCGGCATCGCACCGGTCGCGAGCAGCCGCTCCGCGGTGGGGCTCAGCCCGACGCGGTCGCCGTCGGTGTCGACGAGCCCGACGTGCTGCAGCACGGGGACCGTGACCGCGAGAGCGCGCGGGTCGACCCCGAGCTCGCCGCGTGGCAACGGGCCCGCACGGAGGCGCTCGAAGAGGCCGAGCCCGCTCCACGCGCTGACGGCCGCGAGCGCCTTGGCGGCCCACAACCATTCGTACGAATCCTGCTCCGTCTCCAGCTTCATCGGTGGCTCCTTCGCCTCGCCTGCGTCTGCGCGCACCATACCGCGCCCGCCCAGGAGCAGGCGGCCGAACCTCCGGCCCGTTCACGCGCCGCCGTTCGGTCGGTCGCGTGCAGCGAGCAAGGCGTAGAGCGCCGGGAGCACGACGAGCGTCAGGAGGGTCGACGACACGACGCCTCCGATGACCACCGTCGCGAGCGGGCGCTGCACCTCGGCACCGACCCCGCTGCTGAGCGCCATGGGCACGAAGCCGAGCGACGCGACGAGCGCGGTCATCAGCACGGGTCGCAGACGAGACGCGGCGGCATCCTCGATCGCGCGCGCCGGCGCGAGCCCCTGGGCGACGAGCTGACGAAAGCGCGAGACGAGGACCATGTCGCCCAGCACCGAGACGCCCGCGAGCGCGACGAAGCCGACGGCGGCCGAGATGCTGAACGGCATGTCGCGCAGCAGCAGCGCGACCACTCCGCCGACCAGCGCGAAGGGCACACCCGAGAAGACGCGCAGCGCGTCGGCCGCGCGCCCGTACGTGAAGTAGAGGAGAACGAAGATGAGCAGCAGCGCGGCGGGCACGACGATCGCGAGCCGCAGGCGTGCGCTCTCGAGGTGCTCGAACTGGCCTCCGTAACGGACGTAGTAACCGTCGGGCAGATCGATCGCGTCGACGGCGCGCCGGGCCTCGGCGACGAACCCGCCGAGATCGCGGCCACGCACGTTGGCTTGCACGACGACCCGACGTTTGCCCCATTCGCGGTTGATCGCGGCGGGGCCGTCGACGACGCCGATCTTCGCGAGGCGACGCAGCGGCACGCGCTCGCCTCCGGCCGACGCGACGAGCACGCGACCGAGCGCGGTGACGTCCGAGCGGTATCGATCGTCGAGGCGCACGGCGATGGGGAACCGCCGCTCACCGTCCTGGATCTCGCCGGCGTGACGTCCGCCCAGCGCTTCGACCGTCGCGAGGACGTCGCGTGCCCGCACTCCGTGGCGACCCACCGCCGTGCGATCGATCGCGACGGGCACGATGGGCAAGCCGGTGATCTGCTCGACGGTGACGTCCTCCGCACCCCGGATGCCGCGGAGCACGCGCTCGATCACGCGCGCCTTCGACCGCAACGTCTCGAAGTCCTCGCCGAACAGCTTCACGCCGAGGTCGCTGCGGATGCCGGCGATCATCTCGTTCATGCGCATCTCGATCGGCTGCGTGAACGCGGCGCGCATGCCCGGCATCGACTCGAGCTCCGCCGACATCCGCCGCACGAGCTCGTCCTGCGACCGTGCCTTTCGCCAGCGCTCGCGCGGGCGGAGCTGCACGAACACGTCGGACACCTCGATGCCCATCGGATCCGTCGCGACCTCCGGGGATCCGGTACGCGTCCAGATGCGTTCGATCTCGTCGGGAAAGCGGCGCAGCAACGCTTGCTCGATGCGCGTGCCGTAACGCACCGACTCGTCGAGCGAGATGCCCGCGAGCCTCACCGTGTTGAGCACGACCGTGCCTTCCCAGAGCCGAGGCACGAGCTCCGAGCCGAGGCGCGTCGCGAGGAACGCTCCGTTGCCGAGCACCACCAGCGCCACGGCGATCACGATCCACGGACGGCGAAGCGCGAAGCGCAGCACGGGCCGGTAGAGCCACGACGCGGCGCGCACGAGCACGTTCGGCCGGTGCGACATCCGGCGCGGCAAGAGCACGCTCGCGAGCACCGGAACGAGCGTCAACGAGAGCAACATCGAGCCCGCGAGCGCGAACAGCACCGTGAGCGCCATCGGCCGGAAGAGCTTTCCCTCGATGCCTTCGAGCAGGAGGATGGGCAGGTAGACGATGGCGATGACGAGCTCGCCGAAGAGCGTGGGCCTGCGCACCTCGTGCACCGCGTCGCGTACGACGTCGAGCCGTGGCCGCGCGTCGTCGGGCGATCCGAGCCGGTGCACGACGTTCTCGACCTGGATGACGGCGCTGTCGACGACGAGACCGAAGTCGATCGCCCCGAGGCTCATCAGGCTGCCCGCGACGCCGGCGTAGAGCATCAGGTTGCTCGCGAAGGCCATCGACAACGGGATGGCGACGGCGACCACGATGCCCGCGCGCGCGCTTCCGAGAAACGCGAAGAGCACGATCACGACGAGCAACGCGCCTTCGAGCAGGTTCACCTCGACCGTGCGCAGCACGTGCGCGACGAGGTCGGTCCGGTCGTAGACGACCTCGGCGCGGACGCCGCGCGGCAACGTCCGGCGGATCTCTTCGAGGCGCGTGCGCAGCCGCTCGGTGACGACCCGACTGTTCTCGCCCATCGACATGAAGCCGAGCCCGAGCACCACCTCGCCGCGCCCCATCGCCGTCACGGCGCCGCGCCGGATCTCCCTTCCCTCCACCACGCGCGCGACGTCGCGCACGCGCACCGGGACGCCCTCGCGCGATGCGACGACCATGGCGGCGACGTCGTCCGCGCTCGTCGCGATGCCCACGCCCTGGACGAGCGCCGCCTCGCCCGCACGCTCGATCGTGCCCCCGCCGACGTTGGCGTTGCCGGTCTCGAGCTCGTCGACGAGATCCTCGAGCGTCAGGTCGAACCGCTGCAGGTGCGCCGGATCGACGATCACCTGGACCTGCCGCTCGTCGCCTCCCCACGAGTTGACCTCCGCGACGCCTGGCACCGCGCGGAGCTGCGGCGCGATGGCCCACTGCTGGATCGTGCGCAGCTCCGCGGCGGTCTTGCCGCGCCCGAGCACGAGGTAGTGGAACACCTCGCCGAGACCCGTCGAGACCGGACCGAGCGTCGGCCGCGCGATCTCGGGAGGAAGCTCCACCGTCTGCACGCGCTCCATCACGAGCTGCCGCGCGACGAGCACGTCGGTTCCGTCCTCGAACGTCACCGAGATCTGCGAGAAGCCGAACTTCGAGACCGACCGCACCTCGGCGAGGCGGGGCAAGCCCGAGATGGCCCATTCGAGGGGCGCGGTGATCTGGCGCTCGATCTCGAGCGGAGAAAGAGCCGGAGCTCCGACGTTGACCTGTACCTGCACGGGCGTCGTGTCGGGAAACGCGTCGAGCGGAAGGCGCAACGCCGAGACGACCCCCATCGCCGCGATGCCGATCCACGCGAGCACCACGACCGCGCGATGCCGGAGGGACCACTCGAGGATCGCGGCGAGCACGGCCGTCAGTCCCTGACGACATTCCGTTCGTGCTGAGCCTGTCGAAGCACGCGATCGCGCGCCTCGACTGCGCTCGGGGCGAACGGTTGGGGGGGCGTTGCCATGTCTCAGTCCTCTCCGCAGCAGCCGGCGCCGATGCTCTCGCGGAGCGTCTCGGTCTTGAGCAGGAAGCTCCCGGTGGTCGCCACCTCGTCGCCGGGCGCGACGCGTCCCTCGACCTGCACGCGACCGTCGGCCTCCGCACCGATCCGGACGCGTCGCGCTTCGTAGAGGTCGGGCCCGAGGCGGACGAAGACCAGGTGCGCGTCGCGCGCGCGCTGCACGGCTTCGCGCGGGACCCACGAACCGGTGTGGCTCGCGGCGAGCTCGATGCGCGCCTCGGCGAGCATGTTCGCGCGGAGCGAGCCGTCGGGGTTCGCGAGCTGCACGCGGGCGCGCACGGTGCGCGTGTGCGGGTCGACCTCGGGGGCGACGTAGCCGACGGTGCCGCGCAGCTCGCGCCCGGCCAGACCGTCCACGCGCACGACCACGACGGCGCCTTCGCGCACGAGCGACGCACCGTCCTCGGGCACGTCGAGCTCGGCCCACATGGACGACGTGTCGACGATCTCGAAGAGCACGTCGTCGGTGTCGACGAGCATGCCGATGCTCGCGCCGCGTCGCGTGACCACGCCCGCGATCGGCGCGCGGACGAGGTACCGGCCCGCACCGCCGCCGCCGCCGGATCCGACGACGCGCAGCGAAGCGCGATTCGCGGCTTGCTCGGCGCGCGCATCCGCGAGCTCCTGTCGCGCGGCGAGCATCTCGCGCTCGGAGGTGAGCCCTTGCGCTCGAAGGCTCGAGACGCGAGCCACGTTGGCCTCGGCCGTCGCGACACGCGAGGCGGCGCCGCGCGCCCGGGCCTGCGACGCGCCCACGTCGGCACTCTCGATCCGTGCGAGCGACGACGACGACGAGACGCGCGAGCCGACGTCGGCGAGCAGCTCGCGAACGACGCCCGACGCGCGTGCGTTGACCCGGGCGACGCGGGTCGCGTCGTACGCGATGCGCGCCGGCACGGTGAGCCACGACGTGGACGTCGGCGGCGCGGCGCGTTCGGTCGCGATACCCGCGCGGGCCGCCGTGTCGCGGCTCGCGAGGCTGACCTTCGTACCGTCCGCGGGCGCGGCACGATCGTCGACCGAGACGTCGACGGCGGGCCGGCCGCCGCGCTCGGGGTGACAGATCGGACAGATCGACTCCGGGAAGCCGTGCTCGGCGCACCAATCCCCGCGCGCCTGGAACACGGGCACGAGCGCACGATTGCACTTCGTGCAGAGCGCCTCGAGCACGCCGTGCTCGCGACACATCGCGTCGTCCGACGCCGCCGCCGCCGCGTGATCGCGCCCGGCCGAGGGCTCGTCCGAGCACGACGCGACGACGAGCGCCGCGAGCAGGAGGCACGCGACGACGGCCGCCGCGCGCGAGATCGGGAGCAGGCTCCCTCTCCCGCCTGGGGAGAGGGCCGGCGTGAGGCGCACCGCTACCTCGCGCCGCGTTTCGCGGGGCGCTCGATCCGCAGGTTCGGGTTGCACGCCCGGCACTGCGACTCGGGAAGCCCGTGCTCCGCGCACCAATCGTTGACTGCTTTGAACGCCGGAACGAGCGTCCGGTTGCAGCGGGTGCACTGCGACTCCGGGACGCCGTGCTCGCCGCACCAGTCTTCCCACGTTCCCGGCTGCGCGTTCGCGGCGGCGTGACCTTCGCCGGCCGGAGGCGACGACGCCCCGCCTTCACCCGATGTGCTGCAGGCATACGACCACGACACCGCGGACACGAACACGACGGCCGCCGCGAGGCGGACCCTTCTGGACGTCATGACTCTCTCCACTCGAGACGCGAGCAACCGCAACCCGGGCGCGTGCACGGGTCGCGGCGAGGCCCACCCGCGCGGCTGCGCGGGCGAGCACGGTCCATGGGCTCGTCGCTAGGCGCGCGGAGGGCGGTAGACGCCGCTCGACGGCGGATCGGTCACCTTGGCGGGACGCGCGAGCACGTCCACCACGCGGACCACCGAGGCGACGGCGACGCTCGGCGCGACGTCGGCCGTGACGACGCGGCAGCCGACGACGCAGCAGCCGCGGTCCTCGCACTCGGAAGGAGCGCCGGGAGCGTCGCGATCGTCGCGCCCGGAGTCGGGCTCCGTGTCGCGTTCGTCGTCCGCGCAGCAGCACGCGTGGTCGTCGGCGACGAGCAGCTTCGCCATCGGCACGGCGGCCGACGCGACGAGCACGCAGAGCGCGATGGCTGCCCGCACGCGGCGATTATGCCGCGCCCGGCGCCGGGCGACCAGGCCGCAGACCGGCTCTGGGTCGGGCCGCCGAGAGTCGGTTTGACAACGCGTGCGCCGCGCGCTTGTACATCGCCCCTTTTTTCGGACGCGCGGAGCGTGCGCGTACCCACGGGGAGGAGATGCGGTGATGACCAGCAGTCGGCAGAGGTATGCGGCAGAGGGCGCGCGCGTTCGCACGTCGATGGCGCGCTGGATCGCGTGCGTCGCGGTGGTCCCGTGCGCGTTCGTGCTCGGGTGCGGAGACGACGACGGGACGACCGTGACGGACACGGGCCCGCGCGACATGGGGATGATCGATCTCGGACGGCGCGACATGGGCACACCGCCTCCGCCGCCCGTCGACATGGGTACGCCGCCTCCGCCGCCGCCCGTCGACATGGGCCCGCCCGTCGACATGGGTCCCTCGTGCCGCGCGCCGGCCGTGGCCTGCGGTGAGGACTGCGTGAACCTCGATACCGACGACGCCAACTGCGGCGAGTGCGGCAACGTCTGCGCCGCCGGCGAGACCTGCAGCCGCGGCGCGTGCCTCAGCGGCTGCGACGCGCCCCGCACGATGTGCGGCGAGGACTGCGTCGACCTCACGAGCGATGCAGCCAACTGCGGTGCGTGCGGCACGGCGTGCCCCATGGGCGCGACCTGCGGCGACGGCATGTGCCGCGCGGCGTGCGATGCGCCTTCGATGATGTGCGGCGCGGCGTGCATCGACGTCACGACCGACGAGGCCAACTGCGGCTCGTGCGGCAACGCTTGTCCGGCAGGCCAGGAGTGCACGGCCGGCGCGTGCGCGCTGCCGTGCGCGGCGCCGCGGATGTTGTGCGGCACGGGCGCGATGATGGCGTGCCTCGACGTGTCGGCCGACGACGCCAACTGCGGCGCCTGCGGCAACGTCTGCATGGGCGGCCGCACCTGCGCCGCCGGCGCCTGCAGCTGCTCGGGCGGCGAGATGGCTTGTCCCGCCGGCGACACGGGCGTCTGCATCGACGTCTCGGCGGACAACATGAACTGCGGCGCCTGCGGCAACACCTGCATCGGCGGGCGCACCTGCACCAGCGGCACCTGCAGCTGCCCGGCGGGCAGGACGTCGTGCCCGGCGGGCCCGACCGGCTCGTGCGTGGACACGCAGACCGACAACGCGAACTGCGGCGCCTGCGGCATGGCGTGCACGGGAGGCACCTCGTGCGTGATGGGCACGTGCCGGGTCGGCGCGCCGTCCAACGACACGCGTGCGGGCGCGCTCGCGATCCCGCTCGCAGCGCCCACGACCCTGCTCGTGGTCGACACGACCGGCGCGAACAACGACACGCTCGCGCCCATGGCGTGCCGCGCGGCCTGCGGCGCAGACGCCGGCATGCGCGACGTCTTCTACACGTTCACGCTCACGCAGGACGAGCTCGTCTACGTCGACACGTTCACCTCGACGTACGACACGCTGCTGTTCCTGCAGGACTCCGCGGGCAACAACGTGACCGCGGCGGTCGCCGACTTCGGCGAGCCGTGCAACGACGACGCGTGCGGCAGCACCCAGAGCCAGATCGCGGCGCGTCTGACGGCCGGCACGTACTACCTCGTCGTCTCGGGGTGCGGCGGCTCGGCCGGCGCGACCATCATCCACTTCCAGCACGCCGTGCAGGGCAGCAGCACGAGCGTGCGTCGCGTCGATCCCGCGGTGACGACCGCCCAGACCGCCAGCGGCGATCTCGTGGCGGGCCCGTCGCGTGTCGGCGGCGCGGGCGCCGAGGACACCGTCTGGTTCACGACGTGCCCGGACTTCGTGGCGACGGAGCTCAACGCGACCACGTGCACGACGGCGACGAACTTCGACTCGCTCCTGTCGCTGCGCACGCCGGGCGTCACGCCGCTCGCGACCGACGACAACGACGACTCGTGCGGGTTCTTGTCGTCGATCACGACGACGGTGCCGGCGGGCGCCGGGCTCCACACGCTCTACGTCGACAGCTTCGCCGAGGGCTCGAGCGGCTTCTGGGCCGTGAACTACCGCTTCGGCGGGATGTGCGCGGCGGGCATGACCGACTGCTCCGGCACGTGCTCCGACCTGCAGAGCGACGGCGATCACTGCGGCATGTGCGCCACCGACTGCACGGGCGGCACGCCCGTCTGCCACGCGGGCGCGTGTGTCGCGACGCCGGCGAACGACTCGTGCGCATCGGCCACGGACCTGACGCTGCTGCCGACGGGTCAGGTCACCACCGTGACCGGCTCGACGGCGGGCGCGGGCCACGAGGCCTCCACGATCCGCTGCAACGGCGCCGGGCGCGACGTGTACTACGCGTTCACGCTGGCGCAGCGCGAGCTCGTCTACATCGACACGTTCGGCTCGAGCTACGACACCGTCGTCGGCTTCGTGACCGACTGCGCGAACACGACGGCTGCGACGAGCTGCAACGACGACAGCTGCAGCACGCTCTCGTCGCAGACGTTCCAGGTCTTCGATCCGGGCACCTACCGCATCGTCGTGACCGGCTTCACGGCGTCGCGCGCGGGCGACTTCACGCTCAACGTGCAGCACCTTCCCGTTCCGTCGCTCACCAGCGACGGGACGCTCGCGGCGACCTTCTCGGTGACGGCCGACAACAGCGGAGCCAACCTGTTCGGCTCGGTCTGCGGCTCCACCGCGACGACCCCGACGCGCTGGTACCACTGGCTCTCGTGCGGCACGACGGGCACAGGCCCGTTCATGGCCGACACGTGCACCGGCACCGCGATCGACACGGTCCTCGAGGTGCGCCACGGCAACAGCACGACCGCGAACCGGTGCAACGACGACACGGCGAGCTGCGGAGCGATGGGCCACGGCTCGCGCATCATGGCGACGAGCCCCGCGGGCGCCGGCGTGCACGTCGTGACGGTGCGCAACTTCGAGCCGTCGGCGGGCTTCCCGGA
>JADZFZ010000100.1 GCA_020854145.1 Deltaproteobacteria bacterium
ACGCCTTCCCCGCGCGCGCCGCGCCGCACGCTCCTCGCGGGTCTGGCGGCCGTCGTCGTCGTCTCGGCGCTGTTGGGGACCGCGCTCGTCGTCGCGCTGATCTCGCAGCGCGACGAGCCGTCGGTCGCCCGTTCGTCGTCCGCGCCGGTGGCCGTCGCTGCGCCCGCGCCCCTCGCGTCCCCTGCCGCGACGACGCCCGTCGTGCCTGCTCCCGCGACACCCGCGTCGCCTTTGCCGTCGCCCGTCGTCGCACCGGCGCGGCCCGCCGTCCCGACCGCTCCCGGCCTCGAGCGGCACCCGGAGCGAGGCGAGCTTCGTTGCAGCACGGGCGTGCACGACCTCTCGGGAGTCGTGCTCGACGATCTGCCGCTGCGAATCGTCCTGTTCGTGATGGGCGATTGCCAGCTCACGTGTACGGCGTGCACGTTCGTCGGCTCCGGTCCGGTGGTCCTCTTGTCCGAGCGCGGCCGCCTGACGCTCGTGCGCTCGACGGTGACCGCCCGCGACGGCGCCGCGTTGTACGTGGGCAGCGAGGCGCGAGCGACCGTCGTCGATTCGCGGCTGACGGGCCGTCTGCCGACCGACGTGCAGGGCACGTTGACGACGCGAGGCAGCTCGTACGCGAGCGGCGTCCAACGCGCCGCGGGAGCGCGCGTGATCGACGAAGGAGGCAACACCGGTCTGCGCCGGTGATCCCCCCGCGGCCGACGGGAGGTCGGGATGTCGCAGCGCTGCGTGCGTGCGGAGCGCCATCGCGCCCACCGCGCTCGAGCTCGCGTCCGCCTTCGGATGCTCAGGCTCGCGGCCTGGGGACGGGTCCGCGCGCGGGCTTGTCGAACCGCTGCAGCTCGGCCTCGAAGCCGCCCATGTCCACCATGCGACACGTCCGGGTGACCAGGCTCGCGCGCTCCGCGATCTTCCGCGTGCGCTCCGGGAAGGGTGAGAGCCACACGAGCCGCCCACCGGGTCGCAGCACGCGGGCCGCGTGGAGCACGAACGTGTCGAGCACGATCGCCAGGTTGCGCGTGCGCTGGACCCGTCGCCCCATGGGCGGGTTGGTGATCACGAGCGTGGGCGCCGGCGACGGAACGTGCTTGCGCGCATCGGCCTCCACCAGCGTGAAGCCACCGGCGAAGCCCGCGCGCTCCAGGTTCCGGCGCGCGACCTCGAGCGCGGTCGCGTCGATGTCGGATCCGAGCACGACGAGCCTCGAGCCCCCTCTGCGCAGGCACTCCACGAGCTCCGTGCCGCCGCCGACGAACGGGTCCCACACCACGTCGTTCGGCACGAGCTCCGCCGCGATCACCAAGGCCGCGGCGATCGTCGGATGCGACGCGCCCTCGGTGCTCTCGACCCGCGGGTGCGGCTCGGCGCGCCCGACGCGCCTCGGCACCAGCAGCACGCGCACGCTACGGCCTTCCTCCTCGACCAGGAGCTGCCACGTGGCGGCGCGCGGATCGTTGCGCAGGGCGGGCTGCGCCGCGTCGATCGCCGCGGCCGCGTGTCGCGTGAGCGCGCGTCGATGCCCCGCGTTGGCCCACTCGATGCGGTACGTCGATGGCCCTGGTGACGCCGCCGCGAGGATCGTCGTCGCGGCCGGCGTGCAGACCGCCGCGACCAACGTGGCGATCATCACGTCCTCGTCGATGCTCGCTTCTCCCTCGACGCGTCTCGGGATCCGCTGCTCCGCGAGCACGAACGCCGCTTCGAGCACCACGCTTCCGAACAGGGCTTCCAGCGGTCCGTGGAACATCCCGCGCACGCGACCGATGCCGACGCGCGTGACCGTGAACCCAGGCGGCGCCTGAACCGCCAGCATCGTCTCGAGGCCTTCGCGACACACGAGGCGCGTCTCGACCGGCACGGGGATCACGATGCTCTGGCTCGGCGTCGGCGGTGCTGCGGACGCACGCGCTTCGTCGCGGCTCAAACGCACGATTGCCACCTGCGACGCTCGACGGGTCGCCTCCGACGCCGCCGCGTCGCCGAGCATCGCGAGCGACGCTCCGCTGCCGACCTTCCCGAGCGCCTCGACCAGCGAACGCTCGATGTCGATCGGCGGGTCGGTGTTCGGCGCGCTCCCCGAGCGCACCCGCTCGATCGCCCCGAGGAGCGCTTGCTCCACCCCGGCGTCCTTGCCGAGCCGGCCGAGCGCGTTCGCAGCCGCCCGCACCACCCGCGGATCGTGGTCCTCGAGCGCGCCCACCAGCACCACGCGCCAAGCCGCGCGCGCGGCATCCGTCTCTGCGCCGAGCCGCGACCCGAGCCGCGCGATGCGCGACAGCAGCACGGTCCGCTCCTGCCCCGTGCGCTGGTCGCTCGCTTCGGTGAACATCCCGATCGCGTGCAGCGACGCGCGCTCTCCCGCGCGGAGCACGGCTCTCGTGATCTCCGCGACGCGACCCTCCTCGCACGTCGCGAGAAGCTCGATGAGCGCGCGCACGTCCGCACGCCGCGGGGTGAACCCCGGATCCGCGATCGCCCCCTCGAGGTACGTCTCGCCGCCCTTCTTCCCGGTCATCGCGTCGGACGTCCGTGTAGTACAGGCCCGTGGCGATCGCCATCGCCGTCACTCGAAGCAGTCGCAGCCACCCATCGTGTTGCACATGCCGCCGGGCTTGCCGTCGGCCTGACACGTGTCGTTGCAGCCGGAGTCGTCGCACGCGCCGCCGCCGCAGCGCACCGAGTTGAGGATCTGGGTCAGCGTGCACGTGTCGGTCTCGATCGCGCTCTCGGGCTCCCAGAAGCCGAGGCCGACGACGTCGCACGCGACCACGGTCTGCGTCGTGAGCAGCCAGAGGAAGCCGACGATGCTCGTGCTCCCCGCGGCGGAGGAGAAGACGGTCATCCCCGTCGGCCACGTGCTTCCCCCGAACTCCTCGAGCTGCTCGTGCTGCCAGAGCACGACCGGCGGCGCGTAGCCGTTCTCTGCGAATCCGGCGAGCACCGCCTCGGTGACCGCCGGAGGCGTACACGCGACCGTGGCATCGACCACACCCGCGAGACCCACGAAGCCCTCGTCGCCGGATGCGTCACGAAGGGCCGTCACGAGGCTCGTGCCCGACCCGCTCACGAGCCAGCCCGGCGGCACCCACCCCGAGCATCCCTGCTCGCCGACACCCAGCACGCTCCAGCTCGAGGGGACCGTGAACGGCGTCTGCGGCCCGCACGTCGAGGCCGTCGCGCCGAGCCGATCGACGAGCGGCACGCCCGTTCCTCCCGGAACCACGATGGCGCTCCCGCCTGCGTCGCCGGC
>JADZFZ010000101.1 GCA_020854145.1 Deltaproteobacteria bacterium
CGGGGAGCTTGCCCCGGGCTCGAGGCCCCAGTGACGGTATGATCGCCGGGTGCTGCACGATCGCGTCGTGCCGCTGGGGCTCGCGGCGCTCGCCCTCACGTACGCGATCGCGGTCGTGGTCGTCGCTTGGCAGGTGCCCGACAAGGGGTTCCTCTCGTTCGTCGGTCGCCGCGTCGTGCACGTCGACCCTGGCAGCGAGGCCGAGCGTCGAGGGCTCCGGGCGGGCGACGTCATCGAGTCGATCGATGGTCGGACGCTGGTCACGACGCTCGACTACGCGACCCGGTTCCTCGAGCGCCGGCCCGGCGAGCGCGTCGTGGTCGGCGTGCGGCGTGAGACCCGCACGTTCTCGCTGCACCTGACGATGAGGTCATCCGGCCCGCCGTGGGCCGCGCTCGTGGCGACCGCCCTCGCGGCGCTCCTGCTGGCGCTCGGGTTGGTCGCCATCTGGGGACGACCCGGCGAGGCGTCGCGACGCTTCTGGCGCACCACGCTGGTCTACGCGGTGGTCTACACGGGAACGCTCTCGTGGAATCACTTGCTGCTCCACCCGTGGCTCGCGCTGCCGTTCTTCGTGGGCACGTTCGTCGCGCCGCCGCTCGCGATGGACTTCACCCTGGTGTTCCCGCGCTCCGATGGCGAGCGTGCGCGGCGCTGGCGTGTGGCCGGTTGGAGCCTGGCGCTCGTCGGGCTCGCGGCGACGCTCGTCGCAGTCGCGCTCGCGATCGCCGAGTGGCGATCGCACGACGCCGACGAGACCGCCCTCCGGTGGACGGCGCGCCTGACGGGCGGCCAGATCACCTACGCAGTCGTCGTCATCGCGATTGGCGTCGTCGCACAATACCGACAGCTGTCCGCGATGCGCGGCGCGGAGCGCTCGCAGCTCAAGTGGCTTCTCTTCGGTCTCGGCCTCTGTGCTGTGCCGCTCGTGGCCGGCATCCCTTTCGCGTTGCGGGACCTCGGCCATTTCCTGCTGGTCGAGTCGAAGGCGATGACCGGCGCGATGGCCGTGCTCTGGTTCGTCGCGGCCAGCCTCGCGGTGCTGCGCGTGCGCCTCGCGGACGTCGACCGGGTCATCCATCGCTCGCTCGTCTACGGCATCGCGACCAGCACGGCCGTCGCGGTCTACGTGATCGTGGCGCTGCTCGTGTCGGTCGTGGCCGAGACCCTCGTCGGCCCGCACGGCCTCCTCGCCCACCTGTTGGCCGCGCTAGCGGCCGCGGTCGTCTTCGGACCCATTCGCACGCGCGTCCAGGGGTGGCTCGACCGGCGCTTCTTTCGCGATCGGCTCCACTACGTGCGGGCGTTGCGGGAGCTGGCCGACGCGATCTCCCACGTGCGAACGCTGCCGGCGTTGGCCCAGCACGTGGCCGAGCAAGCGGCGCAGGCGCTGCGGGCCTCGGGCGCCGCGCTGTTCCTCGAGCCCCGCGACGGTGCCCCCGACGAGCCAGACGCCCGACGCCCCGCGCACGCCGTCGGGTCGCTGACGGCCATCGAGCGCGCCGAGCCCCCCGACGGCGGGCTCGCCGTACCCATTCGTCGCGACACGCAGCAGCTCGGGACGCTGGTGCTCGGCCCGCGGCTCGGGGGCGACCTCTACTCGTCGGACGACCGCGACCTCATCCATGCGTTCGCTGCACAGCTGACGGTGGCCGTCGAGAACGCTCGCTCGTTCGGAACGATCGCCGCCATGAACGAGACGCTCGAGAAGCAGAACCTCGAGATTCGCGAGCTGCGGGACCGGTTGGAGGACGAGAACGCCTACCTCAAGCGCCGGCTCGACGCGGGCGCGACAGCCGCGATCGTGGGCACCTCGCGCACCGTGCGCGAGCTGCGCGAGAGCATCGCCCGCGTGGCGGCGACGAGCTCACCGGTGCTCCTGCAGGGAGAGAGCGGCACGGGCAAAGGGCTCGTCGCGCGTGTCCTGCACGAGTCCTCGGAGCGCAGGGCTGGCCCCTTCATCCAGGTCGACTGCGGCGCCGTGCCCGCCGGCGTCTTCGAGAGCGAACTCTTCGGTCACGAGAGAGGCGCGTTCACCGGGGCGATACGCACGCGTCGCGGCGCCTTCGAGCTCGCGGACGGCGGCACGCTGCTCCTCGACGAGATCGGAGAGCTGCCGCTCGCGCTCCAACCGAAGCTGCTGCGCGTGCTCGCCGAGCGCAGCTTCACGCGCGTGGGAGGCAACCGTGCCGTCGCGGTGGACGCGCGCATCGTGGCCGCGACCAATCGCAACCTGCAAGCCATGGTCAGGCGTGGCGACTTCCGCGAGGACCTCTACTACCGCCTGTCGGTCATCGTGCTCGAGGTGCCGCCGCTCCGCGCTCGATCCGGAGACATCGAGGCGCTCGCCACGGCGATGCTGCCCGAGCTCTGCCGGCGCAACGGACAGCCGATGCGGACGCTCTCGGCGAGCGCGCTCGAGCGGCTGGCCGCGCACCCCTGGCCGGGGAACGTGCGCGAGCTCGCCAACGCGCTCGAACGCGCGGTCGTCTTGTGCACCTCGGACGCGATCACGGAGACCGATCTCGGCTTGCCCGAGCGCGTGCAAGCTCCGAGCGTTCCGCCCCCACCCGAAGCCGATCACCGCGACGTCATGACGACGATCGAGAAGGAACGGCTGTTGGCCGCGCTCCACGCCGCCGGAGGCAACCGCTCCACGGCCGCGAAGGCCCTCGGCATCCCGCGCACGACGCTCATCAACAAGATGCGCCGGCACGGGATCGGCTGAGGCGTGACAGGCAACCGTTCGTGCCGTGCCCGATCGTCAGTGTGTCTCGGGACAGCCGCCGCGATCCGAGACGTGCATCGGCGTCGGCTTGTTGATCGGGCAGCTCGTGGAGTCGAGCGCGGGTCCGGGCGTCGTCGAGCAGTGCAGCGTGCCGGTCACGAAGCCGCGGTCGCACTGGTCGCCCGCCTGGAAGTAGACGACAGGTGATCCTGGGCTGCTCGCCACGCAGCCGCGATCGTCGCCCGGCGAGAAGAACACCTCGCAACCGACGGGATACGGCGCCTCGGCGGGGCAGCGGGCCGTCTGACAGTCGCCGGCGATGAAGATCGGGACATCGATCGTGCTCGGCGTCGGCGGCGGCTCGGGCGGCGCGCAGCCGTCGTCCGAGACACCGTTGCAGTCGTCGTCGAGGCCGTTGTCGCAGACCTCGAGGCTCGGTCCGACTTCCCCGTCGCACGCGCTCCACGCGATGCCCCCCGACTCGCAGCGCTGGGTTCCCGCACGGCAGACCCCCACGCCGATCTCCGCACGCGGACCGGCGTAACACTCTCGCGTCTCGCCCGGCGGACACGCGCAGCCAGGACCGTCGTCGATGGCGCCGTTGCAGTCGTCGTCGAGCCCGTTGCCGCAGAGCTCGGCGCGCGGGGACACTGCGTCCAGACATGCGCCCCACGCCGTGCCCCCGGAGACCGCGACGCAAGACTGGCTGCCGTCCGCGCAGATCCCGACGCCGCGTGTCCCGTCGGGCCCTTCGTAGCAGGCACGCTCCGCACCGGGCGTGCAGCCGCACGACCCGTCGTCCGCGGCGCCGCTGCAGTCCTGATCGATCCCGTCGCCGCACAGCTCGTCGGATGGCAGGACGTCACCGACGCACTCGGTCCACGTTCCGAACTCACCCGAGCCCTCGCAGCCCTGGGTGCCGCGGCGGCATGCACCACGCCCGATGCGCGCAGGGTCCCCGCGATAACAGGGTTGCGACGTCCCGGGCAGACACGCGCAGCCATCATCGACCCGCCCGTCGTGGTCGTCGTCGAGCCCATTGGAGCAGGTCTCGCCGGTCGAGGCGACGGGGACACTCGGGGGCTCGGCCGGCGAAGGTCCGGACGCATCGCTCTGTGTGCTGCCCGCGGAGGCGTCCGGCGCCGACCACGGGTTGGCCGGGCCGCCGGCCGAGCTCCCGGGCCCGCTCGACGAGGGCTCGGCAGCGCAGGCGACGAAGAAGACGAGAAGCGCGAGGGGTGACAGTCGGACCATGAGACCTCCGCCCCTCGCTTGTGCATCCCGGGTGCCCAACCCCTTCTCACTGCACGAATCCTCGAGAAAACTGGGACTGTCCATGATTGGACAGCCCACCTCGGGAGCGTTGTCCTCGGGATGGCGCCGCGCGACGGCGACCTCTGCGCGGCCGCCGGGACGTCGGTCGGTCACACGTCGCGGTAGGGGTCGTCGAAGCGCGCGCGGTGACGCCGACCACGTCCGCGCGCGATGGCGAGCCGCACACGCCGTAGCGCGCTCGCTCCTCGGCGCTCACGGACCGAGGAACGTGTCGAGCAGCACCTCGCCCATGCGCACGGCCTCGTCGTGGTCCTCGTTGCGGGCGACGCGGGCAGCGTCTCCGGTGAACACGAGATAGGTGACGCCCGAGTCCACGCCTCCGGTGCGAGGGCTCGACGGGATGCCCAGCGCTTCCGCCATCGCGAACGACGCTTCGCCGATGATGGATGCGGGACCTGCGTCGCCGAAGATGCCGAAGACCATGCGATCCCGATAGAGGACCAGGCCGACCTGCCCGATGCGGATGCCGTGATCGGCATAACGGAAGCGACTGCTCGCGAGCGGGATGACGATGAACGGAAGCGTGCTCGCGTCGAGCGGAGCACCCGTCGAGTCCACCCCGCTCGTCTCGGGGAGGTAATCGGGATCCGACATACAGATGTCGCCCCGCCCCCCGTCGCAATCGATGTCGAGATCGGCGGTCCACCACACCACGTCGCCGGTGCGACAGACCGGGATGTCGGCGGTCTGGCCGACGTCGGTGGCGTAGTCGCCCCCGATGCGTGCGCAGCCGCCCAGCTGCGCGAGCACGTCTTCGGGCGTGACCGCCCCCGTGTCCGGCCTCGGGCCCGCATCGACGGTCGGCAGGCAACACTGGATCTCCGCAGGACCGGGGCAGAGCCCTCGAACCGCCATCCCCGTGCACGTCGCGACGTCCATACACGTACCCATCACGCCGTCGCGGGTGCAGCCTCCCCAACCGGCATCGAACGGCACGAACGCGTCCACGCCCGCTTCCGGCGGAACCATCGCGTCGAGCTCGACCGACGCGTCGAGGTCGGCGCGCGCGTCGGGCTCGTCGGCGCGCGCATCGGGCTCGTCGAGCGCGGCGTCGAGATCGCGCCGAGCGTCGGGCTCGGTGCTCGCCATGTCGCGGACCCCGGAAGCGTCGTTCCTCTGCGGCGCTTCCGTCCCCGCGTCACACGCCAGGACACCGAGCACGACGCAGAGCACCGGCAACGCGCGACGAATCGCCATGACAGAAGCCTATCCGAGCCGAGGTGCGCCGTCGTGCGTGGAGGGCGGCCGGCCGCCGGAGCTCGCGCGTGCGTGCGATCGGTTGCGGCTGCCGGACTCCGACGGTGACCTCGTTGTCGTCCATGGATCGAGCCGGCGGGGCGCGTCCACGGTGGCCTCGTGGTCGTTCGACCGTCCCGTCGTCGAGCGACCGACGGCGAGGTCGCAGCACGCGCGAGCGGCTCGCGGGACAGGGGGCAGCGCGCGCGTGGTATCTCTCGATGCATGGGGAGGGCGTCGCTCGTCGGTTGCGCGGTCCTGCTCGTTTCGGTCTGCGCGAAGACTGCGCTCGCGCAGCAGCCGGTCGCCGACGGCCCACCTTCGGACACCC
>JADZFZ010000102.1 GCA_020854145.1 Deltaproteobacteria bacterium
GCCGCCGGCCTGCCCGCCTCGTCGTGCAGCCTGCGTCGATGGGGCGCACGCGTCCTGGCGACGTGCGGCGCGCGCGGGTCCGATGGCGGCAGCGGCGACGACGAGCACGCCAACCTGTACGTGAGCGACGATGGTCGCCAGTTCCGGCCTCTGCTCGACGTGCGGGCCTCGACGCACGACGTCCGCGCAGGCGCCGACGGACGAGCCCTCGCGTGGGTGTCCGGCGACGACGTCCACGTGTGGACCGACGCGGGAGCGGTCGTCGTACCCGTCGGGACCGAGTGCCGCGGACGCTTGCTCGCCGTGCACGGCGAACGGGTGGTGCTCGCCGGGAGGCAGTCGCCGATCTGCGTGCTCGACGTCGAGCGTCGCTCCATCGCGCCCATGCAGACCTCCGAACGGATCGAGGACGTGCACGCGGAGACGACGTCCGAGGGTGCGCTGCTCGTCTGCGGCAACTACGAGCCCGAGGGCGATCGACCGAAGGTCCATCGCTGTTGGCGGAGCCTCGACGGCGGCGCGCTCCAGGTCATGCCGCTCCCCGAGGGCACCCGCGCCGTCTCGATGGTGGACGCGTCGCGGGCGATGGCACTCGGCGCGACCCTGGCGAACGCATGGCGGACCGACGACGGAGGCGCGCGCTGGACTCCCCTCGCAATCCCGGGCGTGGTGGGCGCCGAGCGAATCGAGCTCGCGAGCGCGAACCGTGACGCCCGGCCCTCGTTGGCCTGTTTTCCGGAGCGATGCGTGATCGGTCCCAACTTCTTCTCGGGGAGCACGGTCGCCGTCACGTTCTGGGGTTGGGGGGCGCCGACTCCCGGCTCGCTCCGACTGCTCGCCACGGATCCGCTCCGCTTCGCGGGTGGCGCCGCAGCGACCGAGAGCCCGCCGATGCTCCGCGTCCGGTGCGAGGCCACACCGGGACGCCCGCCTCGCGTGCGCGAGCCGCGGGCGGCGCCCGAAGGCTCGGACGTCTGGATCGGCGGCGGAGGCGGGGCGTTCGCGCGGCTCGTCCTCGCGGCGGGCGACGAGCCGAACCGGACGGGCACGCTGCAGTGGTGGGGTCACGACGAGCGCGGCGCGTGGTCGGTCGCCTCGCGGCCGGTCGACGTCGCGGCGCACCTTCCGCCGAGCACGAGGGGATCGAGCACGCGCTTGGTGACGTCCGTCCTCACGCGCACGACGGCGCTCGTGGAGCTCTGCGCGGACGGCTGCACCACGTTCTTCGCGCGCCCGGGTCGTCCGCTCGTCGCCGTGCCGACGATCCGCGGCCGCGCCTACGACCCGGATCTCGGGATCGCGCTCGCGGACGGCGGGGTCGCCCGGGCCGTCGGCGACTACCCGGCGACACGCGTGCACATCCTCGACGGCGAAGGTCGCGTGTCGCGCACGGTGGATCGTGCGATCCCATTCGCGCCCGATCGGTTGCGCGCGCTGACGGATACCGCCGACGCCCTCGTGCACCCCGTCGCGCGACGCGGCTGGATCGCGCTGCCGCTCGACGACACGCGCATGCCCACGCGCGCCTCGTCGAGCGACGCGCCGCTCCGCGCGTGCACCGCACCGCGCGCGGCCGACGCGCGAACCGTCCACGTCGGGACCGGCAGCGACGTGCGCGGGCTCGCGTCTTCGCAGCCACGCGCAGTGGTGGAGCTCACCGCGTCGGGCGCGTGCGTGCGCACGCTCGAGATCTGGCCGGCGGCCGGCGCGATGGCGGATGCGCCTTCGTCGGGACGGCTGACTGCCGGGACCGACGGCGCCTTCACGGGCTGGATCGCGTCCGACCGTGGAGAGCGAGGCACCTATCGCTGCACGCTCGACGGCACCGGAGGCACGACGCCGCCGTAGCCGCGCTCCTCAGCGCAGCGCGGCCGCCAGGCGGTCACCGAGCTTCCGTCCCAATCTGCGTGCGGGAGACGGAGCCCGGCGAGCGCGCGCGCGCGGCGCCGGAGACGACAGCTCCAGCACGCCGTCGTCGATCGGTCCGAGGCGCAGCCGACGGAGATCGGCCAGGTAGTTCTGATCGAGACGCCACGGGTCCTTCGATCCCTGCTTCGGGAAGCGGTCCATCGCCCGCTCGAAGTAGCCGGACGAGAAGTCGAAGGGCTGCAGTCGCTCCACCTCGGGATCGCGCAAGCGCGGGGTCGCCTGGCGCACGCCCGCCGCGTCCATGTGATTCAGGAGCCGGCACACCCACTCGCAGACGAGGTCGGCGCGCAACGTCCACGACGCGTTCGTGTAGCCGAACACCCACGCCAGGTTCGGAACGTCGGTCGCCATGAGGCCCTTGTACGGAAGCGACTGGACCAGGTCGCGACGCTCGCCGTCCACCGACACCTCGAGGTTGGAGAGGAACCGAAGGTCGAGCCCGGTGGCCGTGACGATCACGTCCGCCTCGAGCTCCGCTCCGGACTTCAGGCGTATGCCCTTCTCGGTGAACGACTCCACGTGGTCGGTGACGATCGAGGCACGTCCGGACGAGAGCGCCGCGAAGAAGTCGCCGTCGGGCACCAGACAGAGACGCTGCTCCCACGGGTTGTAGCGAGGCGTGAGGTGCGTCGCGACGTCGTAGCCCGCAGGCAGATCCGGTCGCATCCGGTCGATCAGAAACGAGCGCGCGCGTTCGGGCCAAGCGCGACAGGCCGCGAAGACCGCCCTCTGGAACAAGACGTTCTTCCACCGGACGATCGGGTGCACGGCGCGCATCGGCAGGATGCGCCGCAGGGCGTGAGCCAGCGGATCCTCGCTCGGCATCGAGATCATGAAGGTCGGCGATCGCTGGAGCATCGTGACGTGCGCGGCCGTCTGCGCCATCGCGGGAAGCAGCGTCACCGCCGTCGCGCCGCTGCCGATGATCACGACCCGCTTGCCGGAGTAGTCGAGATCCTCGGGCCAGTGCTGCGGGTGCACGATGCGGCCGCCGAACCGCTCGGTGCCCGGGAAGTCCGGCGTGTACCCCTTCTCGAAGGCGTAGTAGCCGGTGCACATGAAGAGAAACCCGCAGCGCAGCCGCTCGGGCTCCGTGCTCCCGCGACGCTCGTACTCGACGGTCCAGCACGCGTCGTCGGTGGACCACGATGCGCGCTTGACGCGGTGGTTGAACCGAATCTTCCGGTCGATGCCTTGCTCTCGAACCGCATCGTTCAGGTACCGCAGGATCGACTCGCGGTCGCTGATCGCCTTCGCGTTCGGCCACGGGCGCCAGCCGAAGCCGAACGTGTACATGTCCGAGTCCGAGCGGATGCCCGGGTAGCGGAAGAGGTCCCACGTGCCTCCGATCGCGTCGCGGCCCTCCATGATCGCGTAGGACTTGCCCGGGCAACGCTTCTGCAGGTGATAGGCGGCGTCGATGCCCGAGATGCCCGCGCCGACGATCAACACGTCCACGTGCTCGGCGGTCGCTGTGCTCATGCCGCCAATCTATCGGGA
>JADZFZ010000103.1 GCA_020854145.1 Deltaproteobacteria bacterium
CAGCTCGCTGCCCACGAGCAGCTCTCGGACACCGAGCCCGCGCTCGCCAACCTCGCGCGCACGGCGGTCGGTACCACCCCACCGTCCGGACCGGAGCTGCGCCGTCGCCTGACCGAGGTCCCACTGCTCGGCCGGCCGGGGTTCACCGTCGCCGGCTCTCTCTGCGTGCCGAGCAAGGCTGGCGTCGTCGCTACGCTCCGACTTATCGCCGGCTCTGGTTCGGACTGCGCTGCGCGCATCCGAACCGTCGCTCTGGCGTCCTCCCTTCACGCCGCCACCCGCGGACGCCCACGACGAGGCCGCGCGCGAGCGGCTCATCCGCTACGTGTTGCGCCCACCGCTGGCGACCGAGCGCCTGCGCATCCTGCCCGACGAGCTCGTGCGGATCGAGCTGAAGCGGCCGTTCTCGGACGGCACTGTCGCCATCGACCTCGACCCGCTCTCGCTGCTCTGGCGACTGTGCGCCGCGGTCCCTCCGCCGCGGCGCCACACCGTGGTCTACTCGGGAGTCCTCTCGTCGCACGCGAAGTGGCGCTCGCGCGTCGTGCCCGCACCACCCGCACCCGTACCGGCCGCCGCTCCCGCCCCGACGGCCGCCGCTCCCGAGCCCACGCACGACACGACGGCACCGCAACACGACGCGACCTCCAAGCGTCCTGGACGATCACTCCGGCGCTCCCGAGCCGAGCTGCTCGCCCGCAGCTTCCGCCACGACGCCACGCGCTGCCCTTGCGGCGGCACCCTCCGGCTGTACGCGCTCGTGCAGGACCCCGCCAGCATCCGCCGCATCCTGCGTCACCGCGGCGAGCCCACCGAGCCGCCTCCCCTCGCTCCAGCTCGCGGCCCTCCGTTCTGGAGGAGCACACTGATGCGCCGCAAGGCCGACGCGCAGGCCGAGCGGCACGACGACACGCGCGACCTCTTCCACTCCTAGAGCACACTCGTTCCGCTCCACGCTCCAGCCCGCATCCGCAGGGCCGTGCCAAACTGCGACCGCGGGAACGCCCCGTCCGGCAGCGCCCTCGCCCGCGGCACCACCACCTCATTCGAATCGTCTACGCTCGCACGAGATGCGGGACGATCTTCGGGTTCACGTTGCGCGGGTTCGCGTCACCGATCCCCGTGAAGACTCCCCGGCTCGTTCTGATCCGCGCGAGCACGATGGCCGTCTGGCCGTTCGCCTCCGACGGCGCCTGCACGAGCCGAGTCGCGATCAGGCAGACGCGCTCGCGGTGCACGAGGTCGAGAAGACCCCTGTACGCGACAACCTCCTTGTGACCGACGACGCGGCCGGAGCCGTCCTTGATGGGTATTCGTTTGAGAAGTGGGTTCTCCGCGTTCCGGGCTGCTGCCACGATGACTCCCTCCCTGTTCTGACGTTGTCAGAGAGCGTGAGCGGATTGCTCGGGAGGGAGCGTATCGGGGAGTGCTGGATCCGAGAGGGGGACAGGGATGCCAGGGCGGCAGCGTCCTGTCCACAGCCGCGAGCAGGCTCGCTCAGGGGCCGCAGAACCGGGCTTCCCATCCTCCATAGAGGCAGAGCCGAGTGCCGGCGACGACTTCGCAGTCCGGCTCCGTCGCGATATCGGGGCAGGTCTCGTTGGTCAGGCACTCCACGGTGCAGACGCGACCCACGCAGCCGGTGTCGACCGAGGCGATGTCGAAGCAGATGCCGTTGGCGCACTGCTCGTCGCTCTCGCAGTCGGCACCGACCGGGAGGTCGTCACCGTCGCCTCCATCGGTACGGCGCCGTCGCTCCCGCCCTCGAGCGACGCGTCGAAGTGGACCCTAGGATCAGGGTCGCCACCACAGGCGCCGGACGAGAGCAGAGCCAGCGCGAGCGCCGCCGTCGTTGTCAGCCGAGGCATCGGTCACGCGCGAAAAGGAGGATCGGCTGCAGCTCGTCCCATTCGGAGCCGTCGACCTCATCATCGAAGTCGTCGTAGCTGAGGCCGCGCCGCTCCAGCAGGTCGCGGACGCGTCCGCACGGGAGGCACCGGATCAGGCGGAGGATGGCACCTTCGTCCTCGTCGTGCGTGTCGCCCTCGAAGAGATTGAGCAATAGCTGCCGGATGTCGTCCTGGGTGAGCCGGTTGGGGACCGAGCAGTCCGACTCCCGGATGAACCGCCGCGTGGCGTCATCGTCCCATTCGCTGAACCCGAGTGTCTGTCTGCGTGCGGCTCGCCGCGATCGTACGAGACGACCTCGGCGATCTGCGTCTGTTCGCCGCTGCCGTCCCACGCTGGGTCGAGACATGAGCTCAAGGGGGCACGATGCCGACCTCGAGCAGGTAGGGCGTGGACATGAAAGCTCCGAAAAACGTCGGTGCGACACAGACGTGGTATCGACCCGCTGCGAGGCTGCGTAGAGCGGCGTTCGTCTCGCCGCTCATGAACGCACATCTGGCTCCTCCGCTCGATGGGAAGACGGCGGACGGGGACGTCGCGATCTGCCTGACGCCCGAGTCGTACACGACGACTGTCGTGTCTCCGGTGCAGGCACCGAGCGGCATCTGGCTGCGCGATCTCAGCGTTAGACTTGCGTCGGCTGGGACGTCGACGCTGAGACAGTCGAGGGACACACTGGTCGGGGCGCTCGAGGCGCTCCCGACGATGGACAGGCTGCTCGACGTGACCGGCCCCGTGCCTGGAATGTCGTTGGCCTCGACCTCGGCCTGCGCGAGCCCACAGCTGCCGGTCGTGTAGCTCGTGGCGTGGCAGCCGTGCATGCTCGCGCATACCTCGAAGATGGAGCGCGGATCACACGCCGCTCCGTTCGGCAGCACGCGAATGCAGCGGTTCGCCGGCGTGAGCGGGCTGCATGTCAGACCGGGGTCGCACAGCGGTGCAACCGACGCGCACGGGTTGCCGAGGGCTCCGGCGCGGACGCAAATGTTCTCCGGCGTGCACGCGAGCCCTGGGTCGCAAACGGGTGGCGCGGTGAAACGGCATAGGCCGCCCTCGCTCCGATCGCGTACACAGAACGAACCCGTCGCACCCTGGACGCACGACGAGTCGGTGACGCAAAGCCCCAAGCCGCCCGAGCCGCACTCGGCACCCACAGGGATCGGGATCCTGCAAGTGCGGTTGTCGTGACAGAACAAGCCGAAGTTGCACCGGTCCACGCCCGGATCCGCTGGGCGGCAGGCACCGCCGTGGGCGCCGGTCGGAATGCACACCGACGTGGTGTCGCCGGCGCTGAAGGACTCGATGGATATCCGGCAGGACGCGCTTTCGTCGCAGGCGCCGTCGATGCCGGAGCAACGTGCACCCACCGGAAGCGTGGGCAAGCAGCGACCGGAAGACGCGATCGATGAGCTGCACGACAGGCCCGCGTCACACCGTGCGCCGATCGTGCGGCACTGGCCGTAATGCGCCCCATCGACGTAGCAGGCACGCTCGATTCCGGAGTACGAGAACGGGGGCCCGGGGAGCGGGGCGTTGAGACACGTAGCATCGGGCGGACACAGCGTCGCGCCCATGCACGGTCCGCCGGGCGCGATCTGCCTCCGGCATTGTGCCCCCGGCGCGGCGCTGCCGGATGGGCTGTCGCAACGCAGGCCCGACTCGCACGGCGGGAAGGTCGTGCGACAGAGGCCGTAGTCGGTGCCCGCGCTCCTGCAACGGAGCCCGTCGGGCGTCGGCAGGCAGCTCGCGCCTGCGCTGCACGGGACCGGGCTGGGCGTGTCGCTCGTGACCTGTGTGCACTCCGCGTCGATGCCGAGGGTCGTGCGACAGACGCCCGCGACGCACACGAGCGCGCCGTCGCACGCTGCGCCCGCAGTGCGGCATGCACCGCCGTCGCTCCCGAGCGCCCTGCACGTCGAGGCACCGCCGGAAGTCACGCAGCTCGAGCCGACGGCGCACGGCCTTGGAACGCTCGGGCCACAGGCACCGCCGTCTAGCACCGGAGGCTCACACGTCCCGGAGACACACGTGAGGGTCGGATCGCAAACGTCGCCGTCGTCGGGCGAGCGACACGGCGCGCCGACGGCGCCGAACGCTGCGCAACGGCTCGTGCCGTCGAGCGTGACGCACGCGCTGCCAGCAGTGCAGACGTCGAGCACCTGCAGCGGGTCGCACATGCCGCCGATGCCGACCGCGATGCCGCACCCGAACGGGTCGGCGAAGCTGGTGAAGACCGTCCCATGTCGCAGAGAGATCGTGCGCAGGCGGCAGCTCGGCCGCTCCAGCACCTCGATCCTCCCTCGACGCTCTATCTCGATCCGACGAGGCGTCATGGTGGAGGGTCCCGTCAGCCGCGCGGTGAGACGCTCGCCGTCGAGGTAACCGGGCTCGCCGATCGCCCCGGCGTACACGCTGATCGCGCCGACGTCTTCCACGCTTCGGCCTGCCTCGAGGCGCAGGATGACGTGGCTCGCGAAGTCCGCGAAGTAGAGCGGAGTCTCCGCGCCCGCTTCGCTGGGTCTCAGCGTCGTCAGGCCACGAGGCTGGAAGGCTCTGGGCGCCACGGGCAGCGCCGCTCCCAGCCGTTCGAGCGTGACGAGATCGACGGGGTCGCGGAACAAGCTCTTGAGGTCAGTAGCCAAGCGCGGGTCGTGCTCGAGGTAGAGGATCCGCGCGTTACCCGTGTCAGATACGACGAGGCCCGAGCCACCTCCGATCAGCCCTTCGACGTAGACGACCGCGCTCGGTGTGCTCAGCCGCTCTCGGCCGCCGGCCCTTCCGCTCTCGCCCGCGACGACGACGGTCTCGCCCGTGAACGCGTCCGTGAGGGTGACGACGTGCGCCGCCGGTGACGCGCCGACCACGTAGCGCCCGCCGGTACCGAGGACGTCGAACGGGATCGTGAAGTCGTCGGTCGCGTCCGCGTCTCCGAGCCAATCACCGCGGTCGTCGGGGTCGGGCCCGTCGAGCGGGCCTGCCAGCCGTCCGGAGCAACCCGCGAACGGACCCTCGAACGCGCCCGTGCCCGTCATGCTGCGCCCATCCGGCAAGGCGAACGTCATCGCGACGCCCAGATCCTCGATCGAGCCCGTGACCTCGACGTGGTCGCCGTCGATCGTGTGCAGCGTACCGTCCCGCAGCGCGCCGTCCTCGCGCAGCCGATACTCGAGGAGCCCGACCAGGCTCGTCCCCGCGTTCGGCCCGCTGCGCACGGTCGCCTCGAAGCTGACCAGGCAAGCGCTCACATCGACTGCAGGCGCCGTCCGCGCCGGAGCCAGCCCGTCCACGCCCGAGTCGCTCCCCAGTACACCGCGGTCGTCGTCCCCACACCCGACCGTCGCCACGACGACCAAACCCAGCCCCTTGAGCAACTGATATCGAGCGTCGGCCACGAGCACCTCCGGCTCGCCTACGCGCCGACGAGCGTGTCGGATTCCAGCCTCACCGACTCCCTTGGCCCGGAGCGTCGCCGATTCGAAGGGGGCGGGTCGCGTCGGGAGCGACGTCGTGGCGGTCCGTTGCGCCGTCGGGACGTGGCTCGGCGCGGCCCTGCTGACGCGGGCTGGAGCGTGGAGCGGAACGAGTGTGCTCTACG
>JADZFZ010000104.1 GCA_020854145.1 Deltaproteobacteria bacterium
ATCTACGGGCGAAGGCGTGCCCGGTGTCAACGGGTTACGGTGACGAGCGTGCGCTCGACCGGTGACAGGCGTCAGCTCGGGCTGTTCGCCGGGGAGATTGCGCCGGCCGAGGTCGCCGCGACTCGCGACGAGGGGCAGAGCGCCGCGCCCGACGACGTCGTGGTCCCGTCACCCGACGACGTGGAGCTGGCGGCCCGGCTGCCTGCGGAGCTCTATCTCGGGACGTCGAGCTGGAGCTTCCCGGGCTGGACGGGGCTCGTCTACGGATCGGCCCGCAGCGAGGCGGCGCTCGCGAGAGACGGGCTTCGCGAGTACGCGCGCCACCCGCTCTTGCGCACCGTGGGCATCGACCGTGGGTATTACGCGCCCATCCCGGAGGCCGACTATGCCCGCTACGCGGAGCAGCTGCCCGACGACTTCCGGTGCGTGGTGAAGGTGTGGGACGCGATCACGACGCGGCGGTTCCCGCGGCACGCGCGGTGGGGGGCGAAAGGGGGAGAATCGAATCCGGATTATCTGCATCCGGGCGTGTTCGCGGAGCACGTGCTCGCGCCGTGCGCCCAGTCGTTCCTGAAGCACCTGGGAGCTCTCGTGCTCGAGTTCCCGCCATCGCCTCCGGACGAACGACCCGAGCCCGCGCGATTCGCGGACGAGCTCGCGGCGTTCTTCTCGGTGGTGCCGCGGGGATTCCCGTACGCGGTGGAGATTCGCGATCGGGCGTTGCTGTGCGAGCCCTATCTCGCGGCGCTGCGGGAGCACGAGGTCGTGCACGTGATCAACTATTGGTCGTGGATGCCGACGCCGCGCGAGCAGATTCGAATCGCGGGGATATTGACCGGTCCGTTCGGGCTCGCGCGATTGATGCTCAGGCCGGGCACGCGCTACGAGGACAGGAAGTCCGCGATGGCGCCGTTCGATCGGATTCGCGATCCCGACCCGGAGATGCGCGCGTCGGTCGTGGACCTGTGGGAGCTCGTCGAGTCGCGGGGCATGCCGCTCTTCGTGACGATCAACAACAAGGCGGAGGGGTCGGCCCCGCTGACGGCGCGTGCCATCGCAGAAGGCGTCGTGGCGCGGCGCGCCCTGCGGTGAGCCGACACCCGGAAGGCGCGGCGCGGCGAGCGGCCGCCGAACCTCCGACGGGCCGCGCGCGTCGGGCGCCCGCCAGGCACCGGTGGATTCGAGGAAAGGCTTGACGGGCTCAGTACTGACGTGTCAGTTTGACGACCTGACACGCGAGTACCGATGGCGTACGCAGGCTACATGGCCGGACCGGAGAGGCGCCGGCAGATTCTCCACGCTGCGAAACGGGTGTTCGCGGCGCGCGGCTACCACGACACGAACATCAGCCACATCTGCGAGGACCTCGGGATTGGCCGAGGAACGCTCTATCAGTACTTCGGCAGCAAGAAGGAAGTCTTCGCGGCCATCATCGAGGACTTGCTCGAGCGGCTTCGCAAGGTCGTGGAGTCGCGACCTGCGCTCGTGATGCCGCCGCGTGTGCGTCCGGAGACGGCGCTGAGATTCTCCACGAGCCGGCTGCGCGAGGTCCTCGGGGCGGTTTTCGAGGACGAGGCGAGCCTGCGGATCCTGCTGCGCGAGGCCGTCGGGCTCGACGTGGACATCGACGCGATCATCCGCGCCGTCGACGAGATCGTGATCGCGGCGTGCGTCGGCGACATCGAGGCGGCGCAGAGGGCCGGCCTGGTGATCGACGGGGTCGACGCGCGACAGGTGGGGCTCCTGATGATCGGGGGGATCCAGAAGCTCGCGCTCGACGAGCTCGCGCGGCCGGGGCGCGAAGCGGGCGTGGTGGACCTGGACAAGCTGGCCGAGACGGTCGCGCGCGTGCAGCTCTTCGGTGTGTGGAAGACCGAGACTTCGTTTCCCACCCGAGAGCCTTCGGGTGGGAAGAGCTTCGAAGGAGGGAATCGATGAATGTCGCGACCGGGCCTCTGGGGCGCTCGTTGACGAGTCGGCTTCGTCGCGATCGGCGCGGCGCGTTCCCGCCGTACGAGATGATCGATCAGCACGATCGCGAGCACTCGGAGCTGCTCGACGAGAGCGTGCGCGCCGCCGAGGAGAAGAGCAGGAAGCTCGAGCGCCTCTATCACAACACCACGACGCACGCGTGGGACGGCAAGAAGGTCCTGCAGTCGCTGGTCGAGAAGCACGGCGGGATTCACGTGCCGCCGGACAAGCGCGAGGCGCTCGGCCACACGTTCACGGTCATCCTCTGGGGCGAGCTGGCCGCGTGGAACGTCGCGGCGGATCTGGCGCGCGCGCTGCCCGACGTGGACGCGAAGCTGGCGGCGACCGGTCAGGCGTTCGACGAGGCGCGGCATTTCTACGTGCTGCGCGACTACTTGATGATGTCCGGCGTGCCGCTCCCGCCGCTCGGACCGCTCGTCCGGCGGGTGCTGACCAGCGTGCTCGATGCGCCGTCGCCGGCAGCGAAGCTGTCGGGGATGCAGCTGCTCGTGGAGAATCTCGCGCTCGCGATCTTCAGACAGGTCGCCGACGCGCGCGTCGAGCCCGTGTTGACCGATCTGCTCGAGTACATCGAGCGCGACGAGGCGCGTCACGTGGCGCTCGGAGTGATGTATCTGCCGAAGCTGCTCGAGCGGACGTCACGCTGGGAGCGAATGCGATTGTGGGCGTTCTCGACGCAGACGTTCCTGTTGACCGTCGGGCACGGGCGGCGAATGGACCCGCACTGGAAGGCGCTGGGCGTCAATCACCGTGGGCTCGCGCTCCACAGCTTTCGATTGCACCAGCAGATGATGCGGCAGATGAAAGAGGTCGCCGACAAACGCCCGGGCGAATCGATTCGCGGTGTGTACGGATTGTCGAGCAAGCAGCACCAGCAGCTCATCGATTTCCTGCACCCCGAGCAGCCGGAATCGATGGGGAATCGCCACCGCGCAGGATTGGCCGCGCTCGACGCCGCCGTGCTGGCCGCCGAGCGCGTCCTGGCCTGATCGCGCAGCTCAATCGAGGCGGTGGAACTCGATGCGACGATTGCGGGCGCGGCCTTCCTCGGTGTCGTTGGGCGCGCGGGGGCGTGAGGGGCCGTAGCCGCGGGCTTCGAGGCGTGCCTCGGGGATGCCGTGCTCGACGAGGTACTGGCGGACGCTCTCGGCGCGCTCCTGGCTGAGCTGCCGATTGCGGCTGGCGCGACCCGTGTTGTCGGTGTGGCCCTGGATCTGGACGCGCACGTCGGGGTTGTCGCGCAGGATCGCGATGGCCCGCGTCAGGATGGGGAAGCTCGCGGGGCGGATCGTGGCCGAGTCGACGTCGAACTCGATCCCTTCGAGCACGAGCTCGCGCTCCAGGATGGCGCAGCCGCGCGGGTCGACGCGGACGCCGCGTGCCGTGTCGAGGCAGGCGTCGCGGTGGTCGACGACGCGATCCTGATCGTTGTCGTCGTCGGCGCGGTTGGTGGGGCTGCGATTGTGCTCGACCTCCCAGCCGTCGGGGACGCCGCCGCGATCGGTGTCGGCGACCCGCGGGTCGCTCTCGTCGGGCTGCCGGCTGCCGTCGTGATTGGCGTCCTCGCGGCCGTCCTGCAGCTCGTCTCCGTCGGAGTCGGGGTTGCGCGGGTCGGTCCCGCCCTCGACCTCGACGCCGTCGTTCAGGCCGTCGTCGTCGGAGTCGGGATCGTTGGGATCGGTGTTGTGCTGATTCGTCTCGCGCTCGTCCGAGAGGCCGTCGCCGTCGGTGTCGAGCGCCGCCGTGCGGCCGCCGATCTCGATCGAGAACGAGACGCCGGCGGTCAGGTACGCGTCGGACTCGGAGCCTTCGACGGATCCGGCGAGCACGTAGGTGAATCGCGCGAACAGGCCGATCTGGAGAGGCTTGATGACGCTGTACTCGTAGCCCACGCCGATGTCGGCGCCGAATCGTGTGTCGTCGAAGAAGTGGTGAATGCCGATGTGGGCGTCGACCCAGAGATTGCCCCAGATGTCGCCGCCGTCTTCGGTCATGTAGCCCTCGCGATTGTCGAGGAACCGGAAGCGGCCGCCGAGACCGAAGGCGTGATCGGTGACGAACGAGTCCCCGGCGGCATTGCTGTCGACCGGGAAATAGGAGAAGCCGTAGCGGAGCTGGATCGCGAACGGCGTGACGATCTGCCAATCGAACGCGGCGGAGACGTAGGGACCGATACCCGCGCCGAGACCTTCGTCGGCGATGTCGCCGAGCGCCGGCAACGCGCCACCCAGGTCGAGGTGGAGGTTGAACCGCCCGCTTTCGGCCGACGCGCGCGATGGGGAAAGGGAGACTGCCAGCAGCAGGGGCGCCGCCAGCAGGACGGACGTCGAAAGGGCTCGCGAGGGTCGGGGCATGTCGTGCTCTCGGGTCGTTGGAAGGTGAGCTCGGGACGCGGACGGCCCTGAGGGGCGCTGGATTGTCCGGAGAAGGCTCTTCAGAAGAGCATCGAGACGCGTCCCGTGGCGCCGAGGGATAGCGTGGAGGGTCCCCATCGGTCGAGCCCAATCCAGGCGTCGATCCCCACACGCGCGCGCTTGCTGCCCGCCTCACCGAAGAGCGCGAGCCGGAAGTCGGTGTTGCCGACGGAATCGTCTCGCGTGGCGGTCGGAACCGAGACGAGCGCGAGCTCGACGCCCGCCTGCACCGCGTCGCTCGGCAGCAGCCCCAGCGCGGCGATGGCGCGCAGCCCGAGCTCGATGTCGTCGCGGTTGCCGATGGGGATCCACAGGTCCAGGCCTGCGCGCGCCTGCAGGAACAGCATCCCCGAACGGAACGCGGCGTCCACGAAGGCGCGGGGCGCGATGAGATCGAACTCGAGCATGAGGCGATCGGGCAGGTGCGTGAACATCACGCGGTCGGCGGCGAGACGATCGTTGATGTCGTCGCTGTCGTAGACGGGCGCGGCAATCCCGCCGCCTGCGCCGAGGGCGACGTTGCGCCCGATGCGCGTGACGAATCGGCCCCATGCCTGCAGGCCGCCGGGCGCGTACGCGAACTCTCCGGGCACGCTCTCGCCCGCGCCGCCGGCGTAGGCGAACCCGAAGTAGACGCGGCCGCGCGAGGCGGCCACCTCGACCGCGGCCGAGACCGGGACCGCGAGGAGGGTCTCGGGCTCGATGTCGAACGCGCCGACGCCGACGGCCAGCGTGAGCTCGGTGCCGAGGTCGTCGGCGTGCACGATGCGTGGAAGGAACGGGGCGCGGAGCATCGGGCGATCGGAGCGGATCCCCCGCGGCGGCTCGCGGTCGCGCGAGCTCCGCTCGAGGTCGTCTTCGATGCGGACGTGCTGCTCCTCTCGGTCCTCGGCCGTCGGGAGCGCTTCGTGGCGACCTTCCCGCCGGCGGATGCCGCGCCGGATCGGGCCGGAGACGGGGTCGTCGGAGATGGTCACGGGAGCCTCGCGATCCTCGGCGTCCTCGGACTCGAGCACGTCGGGGACGCCGTCGCGATCGAGGTCGGGGGGCTCCTCCTGCGCGCGGGCGAGGGCCGACGTGGCCAAGACGGCGGCAAGCGTCACGACGCAGGCGCCCACGCCCGAGGGATCGAAACCTCTGGCTCTCCACGTGGACGAGGCGCGAAGGATGAAACCGAGGGATGCGCGCACGGCGCGAGGGTAGCGCACGCGGCTCGTCGGGGCGCCAATCCCCGCGCCGACGTGAGCGCGAGCATTGACCTCGGGCGCCCGAAGTTGGAAGACACCGCCGAGGAGGCGGAGAGATGACGAAGGAAGTCTTCATCGTGGGCGCGGCACGCACGCCCGTAGGCAGCTTTCAGGGGGCGCTCGCGTCGCTCAGCGCGCCGAAGCTCGGGGCCGTCGCGATTCGAGAGGCCGTGTCGCGTGCCGGGCTCACCAACGACGATCCGGGCGAGGTCTTCGTGGGCAACGTGCTCTCCGCAGGGATCGGGCAGGCGCCGGCGCGTCAGGCCGCTCGATTCGCGGGGCTGCCGGACCGCGTTCCCGCCACGACGGTGAACAAGGTGTGCGGCTCGGGGCTGCAGTCGGTCGTGCTCGCGACGCGCGCGTTGCGTCTCGGCGACGTCGAGTGCGCCGTCGCGGGCGGCATCGAGAGCATGTCGAACGTGCCCTACTACCTGCCGAAGGCGCGCAACGGGTACCGCATGGGCCACGGGCAGGTGATCGACGGGATGATCCACGACGGTCTCTGGGATCCGTACGGGGACTTCCACATGGGCAACGCGGGCGACAAGTGCGCGCGCGAGCTCGGCTTCACGCGCGAGCAGCAGGACGAGTTCGCGCGCGAGAGCTATCGGCGCGCGCTCGCAGCCCAGAAAGAAGGGCGATTCGCGAAGGAGATCGTCGGCGTCGAGGTGCCCGGCGCGAAGGGCGCGACGACCTCGGTCACGGAGGACGAGGAGCCCGGGCGCGGCAACCCGGACAAGATGGCGTCGCTGCGTCCCGCGTTCGCGAAGGAAGGCACGGTGACGGCCGCCAACGCGTCGAAGATCAACGACGGCGCGGCTGCGGTCGTGCTGGCGACGGGCGAGCACGTGAAGGCGAAGGGGCTGCGTCCGATCGCGCGCATCGTCGGCTACGGCGTGCACGCGCAGGCGCCGGAATGGTTCACGACGGCGCCCAGCGGTGCCATCGCGGACGCGCTGCGGCGCACGGGTCTCGAGACGAAGGACATCGACCTCTTCGAGATCAACGAGGCGTTCGCGGTCGTCGCGATGGCGACGATGAAGGAGTCGAAGATCGAGCACGCGCGCGTCAACGTCAACGGCGGCGCCGTGGCCATCGGGCACCCGATCGGCGCGAGCGGATCGCGGCTGTTGGTGACGTTGCTCGCGGCGCTCGAAGCTCAGCAGGCCAAACGTGGCCTCGTGACGTTGTGCATCGGCGGAGGCGAGGCCATCGCCGTGATCGTCGAGCGCGTGTGACGGCTCCTCACCCTCCTCTCCCCGAAAGGGGAGAGGGTCGGGGTGAGGGCGAGCGATCGACGAAATGTCTTTCGCTCCGAGCGGACCGTCGTGCGAATCTTCTGCGCCGTGAGGGAAGGGATGCCGATCGTCCGGTGGCTGGTCGCGATCGTGGCGCTCGCGATCGCTCCAGGGTGCGGCGACGACGATGGCCCGGCGGACACGGGCGCAGCGGATTCCGGGGGCGACTCCGGCGTCGGCGCGCCCGACACGAGCGCGCCGGATCTGGGCCCGCCCGGGCCGGGATCGTGGCGCACGATCTACGCCGAGATCGTTCAGCCGCGGTGCTCTTGCCATCTCACCGGTGGCGGCGAGGGCGGGCTCGAGATGCGGGACGCCGCGCGTGCGCATGCGGCGCTGGTCGAGATGATGGCGCTGACCATCCCGTGCAACGACCGAACGCGCGTCGTGCCCGGAGACGCGGCCAACAGCGTCCTCTACCAGAAGATCAGCGGGGAGAATCTCTGCGGGCCGCGAATGCCGCTCAGCCGCGATCCGCTGCCGCAGGTGGAGATCGATCGAATCCGAACGTGGATCGACGAGGGAGCGAGGAACGACTGATGAAGCGTCGATGGTTGCTCGTGATGGGGTTGGCGCTGGGTGCGAGCGTCGTTGGCTGTGGCGGAGACGACGACGGGACCACGCCCGCGGCCGACAGCGGGCCGCGCGATCCCACGTTCACCAACGTCTATACGGGCGTCATCGCGCCTAACTGCTCGTGCCACCTGAGCGCTTCGGGCGCGGGTGGGCTCGTGATGCGCGACCAGGCGACCGCGTACGGCAATCTCGTCGGCACCGCGGCACAAGCGGGCGGGATGTGCGAGCCCGGTACGCGCGTCGTGGCAGGGGACGCCGCGGGCAGCGTGCTCTACCGGAAGGTGAGCGGCGAGAATCTCTGCGGCGACCGCATGCCGCGCGGCCGCGCGGCGCTCCCGAGCGCGGACATCCAGCTCATCGAGGGCTGGATCGCCGCGGGTGCCATGAACGATTGACCCGACCTCGCGCGGTCACGCTCGGGTGCGTGGCCGGGCTGTCGATCGCGCTCGCGTTCGCGGCTTGCTCGCGTCGCCCCGGAGACGGGGCGTCGCTGCAGCCCGTCGAGCTGTGGCTCGGTGGCGACGTGCACCTCGGGGCGCGCACACGGCGACTGTTCGCGTCGAAGCTCGACGAGCTCGCGGGCGCTGCGGGCGTCGTCAATCTCGAAGGGCCCGTGACGGAGCGTCCCGAGCCGTCGAGCGCGAGGCGGCTCGTCAACCATCGCGCCCGGCTCGGCGTGCTGCGCAGCGGCGGCGTGCGGGTCGCGGGAATCGCGAACAACCATCGCTCCGATCTGGGCGCGGAGGGGACACGCGCGACGGTGGCCGCGCTGCGCTCCGCCGGGATCACGGCGGCCGGCGACGGCGCGGAGCACGGGGCCGGTGCGGGCACGTTCGTGCAGGGCGGGCGACGCGTCGTGGTCGCAGCCGTCGACCTGAGCGCGGGGGCGGCGAACGATCTTCGCGAGCGTCTGGCGGCCGCACGCGCGGAGGGCGACGTGCTGGTCGTGAGCATCCACGTGGTGCAGACGCCGACGTTCCTTCCCGGACGGGAGCTGCGCGAGGCCGTCGGCGTGGCGGCGTCGGCGGGCGCGCGCGTCGTCGTCGCGCACGGATCGCACACGTATGGGCCCGTCGAGCGTCGCGGAGACACGGTGATCGCGTGGGGTCTGGGCAACCTCGTGTTCGATTGCGACTGCTCCCGAGAGCGAGACGGCCTGCTGCTGCGCGTCTCGATCGACGATGAGAGCGGCGTCCGGGCGCGCATCGTGCCCATCGTCGCGGGGCTCGGCGGCGCGCCGGCGCGCAGGGACGGCGACACGCGACGGGTGCTCGATCTGCTCGGGGCGATGGGGAGCTCGCCGCTCGACCGAACGCACCGCGTGGGCTCCTTTTGAGGTCCGCGCGCAGAGCGGATGCCTGTGGACTACGACCGACCCGCGGCCTAGTCTCGGCGCCCCATGAGTGAGATTGCGAATCTCGGTGTGGTCGGCGCAGGGCAGATGGGGGGCGGCATCGCGCAGGTCGCCGCACAGCACGGCATCGCGGTGAAGCTCGCCGATGCATCGCTCGCGCTGGCGGAGAAGGGCAAGGCGCGGATCGCGTCCGGGCTCGCGAAGCTCGTCGAGAAAGGCAAGGTCGAGGCGGCGACGCGCGACGCGCTGCTCGAGCGGATCCACCCCGTCGCCTCGACGCACGACTTCGGTGGGTGCGAGCTGGTCATCGAAGCCGTCAGCGAGAACTACGAGCTCAAGGCGCGCATCCTTCACGAGGTGGAGGCTACGCTCGGGCCCGACGTGATCCTCGCGAGCAACACGTCGAGCATCTCGATCACGAAGCTCGCCGGCGGGACCAAGCGCGCGGATCGGTTCATCGGGATGCACTTCATGAACCCGGTGCCGCTGATGAAGCTCGTCGAGATCATCCGCGCGATCCAGACCAGCGACGAGACGTACGCGACGACGAAGGCGCTCGCCGAGCGGCTCGGCAAGACCACGATCACTGCGAAGGACGCACCCGGCTTCATCGTCAACCGCGTGCTCATCCCGCTGCTCAACGAGGCGTGCTTCGCCTTGCAGGAGGGCGTCGGCACTGCCGCCGACATCGATCAGGGATGCAAGCTCGGGCTCAATCATCCGATGGGACCGCTCGAGCTGGCCGACTTGATCGGCCTCGACACGTGTCTGTCGATCGCCGAGGTGCTGCACCGCGAGATCGGCGACGACAAGTACCGGGCGCCGGTGATCCTGCGCAACTACGTCGCGGCCGGCTGGCTCGGCCGCAAGACGGGTCGCGGCTTCTACAACTACTGACCGCGGGAGCGCTCCTGTGCACACGTTCGAGTACGACACCGTTCTCTGCGAGACCGAGGGTCACGTCGCGACCGTACGGATCAACCGTCCGGACAAGCTGAACGCGCTCAACCTGCAGGTGCTCGACGATCTCGGGCGCGCGTTCCAGCAGCTCGAGAGCGACGGCAAGACGCGTTGCGCGATCCTCACGGGCGCCGGAGACCGCGCGTTCGCCGCGGGCGCCGACATTCGCGAGATGGCGAAGATGACGACCAACGAGGCGCGCTCGTTCTCGCGGCGCGGCCACAGCCTCGGGAGCGATCTCGAGCGGCTGGCGTTCCCGGTCATCGCCGCGGTCAACGGCTTCGCGCTCGGCGGCGGTTGCGAGCTGGCGCTCGCCTGCGACTTCATCTACGCGTCCGACACGGCCAAGTTCGGGCAGCCCGAGGTCAACCTCGGCGTGATCCCAGGCTTCGGCGGCACGCAGCGTCTCGCGCGTCGGGTGGGGATCGCGCTGGCGCGCGAGCTCGCGTACACGGGACGGATGATCGACGCGCACGAGGCGTTGCGCATCGGCCTGGCGAACGCGGTGTTCCCCAAGGACGCGCTCGCGGCACGCGCGCTCGAGACGGCCGAGACGATCGCGACCAAAGGACCGCTCGCCGTCGAAGCCGCGAAGCGGGTGTTGCTCGAGGGCGAGGACCAACCGCTGCTGGCCGCGAACGACCTGGAGATCTGGGCGTTCTCGCGGTGCTTCGCGACCGAGGATCAGCGCGAGGGCATGGGCGCGTTCCTCGAGAAGCGAAAGCCTCAGTTCACCGGGAAGTAGAGCCCGCGCGGTCGGGGCAGCGGCGAGCGAGGGTCGGCCCCACGACGCCCTCGCGGAGACGAAGCTCGCCGTGCTGCTCGAACGTGAGGCGGATGCCGCGGTCGATGGCGGCCCAGGCGCGACGACACTCGCCGTCGGCGGCCCAGGCGTCCGCGGTGATGCGCGCGACCTCGCTGGGGTCCGAGCCGGCTCGCTCGGCCAGCGATGCGCGAGCGCGGGCGACGGCCGGCTCGTCGGCGGCCAGCGCGTGTCGAGCCGCGGCGAACAGGGCGCCCGAGTCCGAAGGGTCGGCCGCGAGCTCGACGAGGGTGTCGTCGGCGAGCAGGAGCACGGTTCCCCAGAGGATGTCGATGGCGCCGAAACAGAGCACGGCGGCGATCCCGGCGTCGCGCAGCGCGGCCACGAGGTCGTCGCGCACGGCACCCGCCGGCGAGGCCGAGGCGGGGATCGGGCGACGGCGCAGCGCGACGAATGCCGCTGCGGTGGTCGCGACGGCGCAGAGCGCTGCGAGGGCGAGGCGCACGAGAAGCGCGTGATCGGCGAGCGCGGGCGACGGTGGGAGCAGCAGGGCGAGGCCGCCAATCATCGGTCCGCAGAGGAGGGGACCGAGCACACGGACGCGTCGGTTGCGCCGCACGAGGCCGACGCGCGCGAGCCCCCAGCCGACGCACGCGGCGATGATTGGGGCCCAAACGAAAGGCGCGACGACGACCCAGAGCGGCAGGGGCACGCGCGCCACGGTACCTGGGCGAAGTCGGGGGGGCACGTTGACCTCGCCTGTTGGCCCGCGTCACCATGGGTCGTGGTGTCTTGCTCTTTGGCTCGTGAGGCGAAGTGGGTCGCGGTCTCGGTGATGGCGGCCGCGCTCGCGGGCTGTGCGGGTGGCGAAGCCGTCGGTGGGACGCGCGACGGCTCGATGGCAGAGGGATCGACGCCGACGCCGCCACCGCCGACGGGCGTGCCCGAAGGAGGCGGGGCGGACGCGGGCTCGGAGGCTTCCGTGGGCCCGCCGCCGCCGGTCGACGGAGGCGTCGATGCGCCCGAAGCCAGCGCGCCGGACACGGGACCGACTGGATGCACGACGGCGGCGGACTGCAACGACGGTGACGCGTGCACCATCGATGCGTGTGGTCTCGGGCGCGTCTGCACGCACGAAGCGCGATCGTGCGACGATGGCGACGCGTGCACGACCGACCAGTGCGACCCGGCGCTCGGCTGCGTGACGAGCGCGGTCTCGTGCGACGACGGCGACGCGTGCACGACCGACGCGTGCGACATGGCGACGGGGTGCGCGCACGAGGCGATCGATTGCGACGACGGGGACGCGTGCTCGGTGGAGATGTGCGACCGGGTGATGGGCTGCGTCGCGACCGCGCTCGATTGCGACGACCGCGATGCGTGCACGACCGACTCGTGCGATGCGGCGACGGGGTGCGCGCACGAGGCAATCGACTGCGACGACGGGATGGTCTGCACGACGGACTCGTGCGACAGCGACTTCGGGTGTCGCAACACGGCGCGGTCGTGCGACGACGGCAACGCGTGCACCGACGACCGTTGCGACGCGATGGGTGCGTGCGTGAACGCGCCGCGCAGCTGCGACGACGGGGCGTTCTGCACGATCGATGCGTGCAACGCCGCGACGGGCGCGTGCCAGAACGTGGCGAGGGTCTGTGACGACGGCAACGCGTGCACCGACGATCGCTGCGACGAGGCGACCGACGCGTGCGTGAGCACGACGCGCTGGTGCGACGACGGCAGCGCGTGCACGCTGGACTCGTGCAATCCCGCGACGGGTCTGTGCGTGAACCAACCGGTGGCGCCGCCGACGAACGACACGTGCTCGGCGGCCGTCGCGATCAGCGCGTCGGGCACGTACATGGGCTCGGTCGTGTGCGGCGCGGACGACGTCGTGCTCGGCTGCGGGTCGGGAGGGAGCGCCGACGTCTTCTACACGCTCAATCTCGCGACGCGGAGCAACGTCACGCTCGACACGATCGGCGCCGGCTTCGACACCGTCGTCGAGCTGCGATCGGGCTCGTCGTGTCCGGGCCTCACCGTCGTGGAGTGCGACGACAACGACGGCGGGGGCACGGCGTCGCGCATCGATCGCGTCGGTCCGTCGGCGCTCGACGCGGGCACGTACATCGTCATCGTCGCCGGCGTCGGCGGAGCGGCGGGAGCCTTCCCGCTGAACGTGACCATCTCGTCGGCTGGGCCGGGCAACGACACGAGCGCGTCGCCGACCCCGATCGCGCTGAGCGACTCCGCTTACACGACGGTGACCGGGTCGACCGCCGCGGCGACGAACGATCACACGACGTCTTCGTGCGGCTGCGTGACCGGCAACGACGTCTGGTACTCGTTCACGCTCGCGGACCGGCGGATCGTCTACTGGCACACGCAGGGCTCGACCTACGACGTGAGCGTGCACATCCACCAGGGCTCGGGGACGGGCCCGGTGCCCGCGGGCGGCTGCAACGACGACTCCTGCTTCGGGCGTGGGGGCGGGACCTACCACTCGAGCGGAGCGTCCGCGCTCGATGCGGGCACGTATCTGGTCGCGGTCGATGGGTGCTCGAACGGGAGCTTCACGCTGGCGATGCGCACGGCGCCGGCGGACGCGAACATCGGTGTGGGCCTGGCCAACGGTACCTGGGCGGGAACGACCGTCGGCATGGCGAACGACGTCGCGTGCGGGCCGTCGTCGGCCGACGTGACGCACCTGGCGATGTCGTGCCCGAGTGACGGATTCACGTTGTCCGCGAGCACCTGCAGCGGAGCGAGCTGGGACACGAAGATCGCGATCCAGCTCGACAGCGAGGCGCTGGCCGACCTGTCGGTCTGCGTGGACGACTCGTGTGGGCTGCAATCGACGGCTACGCGCGCGGTGAGCGGCATCCACCTGGTGCGCGTGGTGGTCGATGGCTTCGGTGGCGGCAGCGGGGCCTACTCGCTGGTCGTCAGCGGCATCCCCTGAGCGCCTGCTCGATATTCTGAGCGACCCTCCGAGCGCCTGTTTTTCTGGCGTTTCGCGAGGATTGGAACTGCTCGCCTCGAAGGCGTGCGATGTCGCGGAGTTAGGAGGGTCGATCCTGTCCCCGGGAGGCGGGCCAGAATTGGGCGCCGGGGTGGATGGTGGGGGTGGGGCCGGGGGTGATGGTGAGGAGGGCTTCGGCGACGACCTGGCCGCGGTCGGCGACCCAGCTGTCGCGCTCGCGGATCCAGGCCGACGCGACGTCGCGGACGGCTTCGGGGATCTCGCGCGGGTCGTAGGGATCCTGGAGGGCGAAGCCGTCGGCGAGCGACCACCGGACCTCCATCGGGCGGTTCGGGTCGGCGGTGCGCTGCGCTTCGCGGTAGGCCTCGAGCTCGGCGGCGTCTTGTCGCGCGAGCTCTTCCTCGCGTGCACGCTCGGCGGCCGCATCGGCTTCGTCGAGCGCGCGCGCGGCCGCGCGTTCGTCGTCGCCGAGCGGTCGAGCGGCCTCCCGCATCGCGGTGTGGTCCTCGCGCGACAGATAGGGCGTGGGAACGCCGAGCACCTCGACCATCTCGGGCCGGTCACGCAGCCAGGTGCACGCGTCCTCGACGGATCCGCATTCGGCGATCATCACGTCGCCGTTGCGGAGGTCCCGGATCTTGAGCTCGACCTTGGGCATGCCCGGGGTATCGCGCGGCTCGGGCCGTCGCGGCAAGCGCCCTGCGCGTGCGCAGTCCCGTCGGCGGCGTTTGCCCGAGGGATCGTGGATGTGGGGCGTGCGCGACCTCGCGGTCCACGAACGGACGCCTCTGCTATGGTCGCCGTCCGCTCGGAGGCGCGGCTCGAACATGGACCTGGACCTCACCGAGGAGCAGCGGCTCATCCAACACACCGCGCGGGACTTCGCGACGCGCGAGATCGATCCCATCGCCGCCGAGCTGGACAAGACCGGGCGATGGCCGACGGAGATCGTGAGGCGCCTCGGCGAGCTCGGGCTCATGGGCGTCGCGGTTCCGTCGGAGTGGGGCGGCGCGGGAAGCGACAACGTCGCCTACGCGCTCGCCATGGAGGAGATCAGTCGGGCCTGCGCGTCGTGCGGCGTGATCATGAGCGTGAACAACTCGCTCGCGTGCGCGCCGATCCTGGAGAACGGCAACGACGCGCAGAAACGCGAGTTCCTGGCGCCGATGGCCGCGGGCAAGACGCTCGGCTGCTTCGGTCTCACCGAGCCGATGAGCGGGTCGGACGCGGGCACGATGGAGACGTTCGCGGAGCGCGACGGAGACCACTGGATCCTCTCCGGGTCCAAGAACTTCATCACGAACGGTCCCGCGGCGGACGTCATCGTCGTCTTCGCAGTCACGCGCCGGGGCGCAGGGAGTCGGGGCACGACCGCGTTCATCGTGCCGCGCACGACCGCCGGCTACGTGCCCCAACCGGCGGACGAGAAGCTCGGCATCCACGCTGCGCACTCGTGCACCGTGTTCTTCGAGGGCTGCCGGATCCCGGACGCGTGGCGGCTCGGCGGAGAGGGTGACGGCTTCAAGGTCGCGATGAAGACGCTCGACGGCGGGCGCATCGGGATCGCGGCGCAGGCGTTGGGCATCGCGCGCGCCGCCTACGAGAAGGCCGTCGCGTACGCGAAGGAGCGCAAGGCGTTCGGCGAGCCGATCGCGAACAAGCAGGCCATCCAGTTCATGCTGGCCGACATGGCGACCGAGCTCGACGCGGCGAGGCTGCTCGTGCTCCGTGCCGCGGCCATGAAGGACCAGGGCGTGCGCCACACGCGTGAGAGCGCGATCGCGAAGCTCTATGCGAGCGAGGCGGCGACGCGCATCACGCACAAGGCGCTGCAGATCCACGGCGGCTACGGCTACGTGCGCGAGTACCACGTCGAACGGCACTACCGCGACGCGCGCATCACCGAGATCTACGAGGGCACGAGCGAGATCATGCGGATCGTCATCGCGTCGAGCGTGTTCAAGGCGTGACGGACAGAGGTCGATGATGCGCAGCACGAACGGTTTCGCGTGGGTGTGGCGGATGGCGGTCGCGGCGCTCGTCGTGGGCGGCGTGGCGTGCGGTGGCTCGGAGGCCACGCGGCGGACGAGCGCGCGGAGCGACCGATTGATCGTGCCGCGGGCAGACGAGGAGCGCACGGACGGGACGCAGTTCGAGGGGATCCTCGGCCAGATCGATCCCGCCGAGGCGCGCGCCGCGCTCGAGCGACGGATGGGCTCGTTCATGCGGTGCTACTCGCAGCGCCTCTCGTCGGTCGAGTACCTCGGCGGCAACGTCGAGCTCACCGTGCGCATCGGGACCGAGGGGAGCGTGCGCTGGGCGTTCGTCAGCCAGAGCACGATGGGCGACCTCCCCACCGAGACGTGCTTGCTCGGTGTGGCCCAAGGCGCGTCCTTCCCTCGTCCGCGGGGCGGCGAGGCCGAGTTCCGGTACCCGCTCGAGTTCGAGCCGGGCGACGGCGTTCGCCCGCCGCTGTCGTGGAGCCACGACCGCGTCGCGTCCGTGATCGGCGAGCATCGGGGCGACCTCGCGAGCTGCTCGCTCGGTGGCAGCTCCGTGAGCGTGACGGCCTATGTCGAGCCCGGTGGACGCGTCGCCGCTGCGGGTGTGGCGTCGAGCGCGCGTGCCGCCGCCAACGCGGCCGAGTGCGTCGTGCAGGCCGTGAGCGGATGGACGTTCCCGGATCCGGGCTCGTATGCGGCGAAGGTCACCTTCACGGTCGACTAGGCGCGATGGACTTCGAGCTCGACGAGACCGCCCGTCTGGTCGCCCAGACGGCGCGGGATCTGGCCAAGGCGCGCATCGCTCCGCGTGCCGCCGCGATGGAGAGGGCCGAGGCGATCGACGACGAGGTGCTGCGCGCGCTCTCGGGCGTCGGCCTGCTCGGCGTCAACCTGCCCGAGTCGCTCGGAGGCGCCGAGGCCGGAGTCGTCGCGTACGCGCTCGCCATGATGGAGGTCGCCGGAGCGTGCGCGTCCACCGCCGTCACGATGGCGGTGACCAACATGGTCGGCGAGGTCATCGCGAAGTTCGGCACCGAAGCGCAGAAGAACGAGCACTGCCCGAAGCTCTGCGACGGGACGTATCGCGCGGGTGCGTTCGGTCTGTCGGAAGCCGAGGCAGGAAGCGACCCCGCGGGCATGCGAACCACCGCGCGCCGCGACGGCGACGGGTGGGTGCTCGACGGCACCAAGCAGTGGATCACCAGCGGTGCGTTCGCGGGTGTCGTCGTCGTCTGGGCGCGCACGGCAGGGCCGGAAGCGGGATCGCGTGGGATCACGTGCTTCCTCGTCCGAGGCGGGACGCCCGGGATGTCGGCCGTTTCGCACGAGGACAAGCTGGGGCTCCGTGCGAGCAACACGGCGGTGCTGTCGTTCGAGGGATGTCGCGTGCCCGATTCGGACAGGCTCGGCGAGGTGGGCAGCGGCTTCCCCATCGCGATGATGGCGCTCGACGGCGGGCGCATCGGCATCGGGTCGCAGGCCATCGGCATTGCCGAAGCCGCGCTCGCGGAGGCCGTCGAGTACGCGAAGAGCAGGCGTCAGTTCGGCCAGTCGCTCGATCGGTTCCAGGCGTTGCAGTGGTTCGTGGCGGACTCGCGCGCCGAGCTCGACGCCGCGCGCGCTCTCGTGCTCCGGGCGGCGTGGCTCAAGCAGATGGGTAGGCCGTTCTCGCGCGAGGCGAGCATGGGGAAGCTGTTCGCGAGCGAGGCGGCCTGGCGCGTGTGCAATCGGGCGCTGCAGATCCACGGCGGCTACGGCTACATGCGCGACTTCGCCGTGGAGCGGCACCTGCGCGACGTGCGCGTGACGCAGATCTACGAAGGCACGAGCGAGATCCAGCGCCTGGTGATCGCGCGGACCGTGCTCAAGGGCTGACGCCGTGACGACCGACGATCCCGAAGGCGATGCGAAGTGGGCGGCCGTGGACGACGCGGTCGAGATGCTGCGCGACGGCGACCGCGACGGCGCGGTGCGCGAGCTGACCGGCGTGCTGGCGACGGAGCCGAAGAACGAGTACGCGGCGTTCTTCCTCGGATGCGCGCTCTTCGAGCTGGGGCGATTCGACTACGCCAGCACGGCGTTCGCGCAGGCGGTGCGGAGCAAGCCGACCTACCTGGGCGCGCGGATCAACCTCGCCCATTCCCTGCGCATGGAAGGTCGAATCGAAGAGGCGCTGCGCGAGGCTCGCCGCGCCGAGCAGCTCGCTCCCGACGACGGGGACGTGCACTACGCGCTCGGCTTGATCTACGTGACGAAGAACCTCCCCGCGGTGGCCGACCAGCACCTCGAGCGATTCCTCGCGACGCGACCGGACATCGAGGTTGCCGAAGAGGTGCGCGCGCTGCTGACGGCGCTGCGGGGCGGCGCCGTGACGACCGACGACGGGCAACCGCCTCCGCCGCGCCTCCGCCCCAGCTGACCCCGCCTAGAGCGCACCGCGTTGGCGGAGCACTCCCAGAAGGAGCTCGCGGATCTCGCCCGTCTCGCGTGCGGCCGCCGACTTCAGGAGCGGCTCCACGTCGGGGTGCTCGCTTCGCGTGAGGAGCTCTCGGCAGAGCGCCTGCTCCTGCGGGTCGCCGGTCGTCAGCACCTCGAGAAGCATCTCCGCGGCTTGCGGCGCGCTGATCCGGCCGATGCTCCCGAGCGCGGCTCGACGCACGTTCGCGTCGCGGCTCTCCCGGTAGATGCGGTTGATGGGATCGAACGCGTGCGGGAAGTGCATGTTGCCGACCGCGCCCAACGCCTCGCGTCGGACGGTGGCATCGGGATCCGCGAGCCCGCGCGTGACGAGGCCGAAGCTCCGCTTGAAGTAGAGCGTCCGTGTCGCGGCGAGCACCGCGGCGCGAACGGCCGTGGAGGGGTGCTCGTAGAGCTTCTCGAGCGGCGCCAGCGCCACGTAGAGCTGCACCTGCCCGAGGCGCGTGGCGACGTTCGCGAGGAGCTCGGGAGGCGCCGGTTCGGCGCCGGCGAGCTGGGCGAGCCTCGCGAGCAGCGCACGCCGCCGCGTGTACGACGGCCATTTCTTGTCGAAGACGACCTCGGCCATCGTCTCCGCGGGGTCGCCACCTTGCTCCCACTCGACGACGTCGAGGTACCAGACGTCCGGATACGCCGTCTCGACGCGGAGATACTCCGGGAACGTCGGCATCTCGAGCGACTCGTCGCTCACGCCCTCGAGGCGCTTGGCCAGACGGGCGTAGCGGGCCTTGCGGACCGGCGCGAGCTCGAGCTGCGCGAGACGGTCGTAGACCTCGCGCACGCGTGCGAAGAGCCCCACTTCGTTGAACGCGTCGATCGCGGCCGCGTAGCTGTTCTCGACGAGCTCGAGCGGGCCGCCTTGCGAGAGCGTCTGCTCGCCGGCCGCGAGATGGACCTCCGCGGCCCGCCGTCGATAGTGCCGGTCGTACGCCAGCCCGAGGCGCCTCGCGTAGTCGGCGGCCTCGCGGAACAAGGTCCCCGCGGCGTGCAGCTCTCCGCGCTCCACTGCGAGCTTCTGGAAGTCCTCGTAGTACTGCAGGACGTAGTACTTGAGGTTGTCCTCCTTCAGCACCCGGATGCAGTTCAGGTAACCCTCCGAGAGGTTCTCGAAGGCTCCGTCGCGCCCGATGCTCAGCAGCACGGAGAAGCAGTCGAACGCGCGCTCGCGGAGGCCACGCTCCTCGAAACCGTCGGCCGCGGCCTCGAGCAGATGGATGCTCGAGACGATGTGCCGTCGCGCGGCCGAGCGATCGCCGAGGCGGCTGCACGCTCGACCGAGGTCGAAGCGCACGAGCCCGGCGGTGTAGGGATCGCTCGCGAGACGCGGATCGTCGGCGAGCCGTTCCCAGAGCACGCGTGCGCCGCGGTCGTCTCCCGCACGCTCGAGCGCCATGGCGGCGTGCGCGAACCATCCCGCCGCGAGGAAGTGCTTCGCTGCGCCGGTGTGATCGCCGATGTGCTGCGAGCAACGGGCGAGGTCCGTCGGCACGTCGGGCACGAGCGTCGCGGCGCTCCGCACGTCGTCGAGGAACATCGACACCGTCGCGGCCGCGCGTCGTCGTCGGGTGCGCCCGAGCGCGTCGGCGAATCGGCCGAGGCACGCGGCGTACTCGGCGTCCACGAGGTGCGTGCGGTCGCAGATCTCCCAGAGGATCGGCAGCGCCGACTCCGGGCTGCCGGACGCGAGCAATCGATCGACCTGTCGGAGCGAGTCCGAGACCGCGGAGAACGACATCGTCAGCCCCGCGGCTCCGCGGCGGGGTCGCGCGAGCCGGAGCCCGCCGGTGGCGGCGGCACCGTCGAGCGGCGCGTCGCGGCGGGTGATTCGCCCGCGACGTCCGCGACGATGTCGAGCGCGCGCCGGGCGCGCAGCGTGCGGTCCGCGAGCGTCTTGGCGTCGACGACCTGAGCGCGGTGAAGCCGTCCGAGGTAGTCGAGCTCGAGCGGCAACACGCTCGGCAGGATGAAGATGCCGTAGAGCGTCGCCGAGCGTCGGAGCGCCTCGACCGTCTCGGGCGGGATGTTGCACTCGCCGTGGGTCAGCAGGTAGAGGACGACGTTCTTGCGCTCACGTCGCACGAGGCGCGTCAGCTCGTCCGCGAGCACCGCGAAGACGCGGGCGTAGTTGCGCCCGCGCTCGCCGCGGAACGACAGCAGGTAGGGCACGTTGAGCCCGGCCTCGCTCCGACGTCCGGGCTTGGCGCGGATCTGCTCGTGCAGGCGCGAGTCGAAGAAGCGGAGCGCGACCTCCTCGCCGCGGAGCAGGAGCTTCTTCGCGAGCGTCAGCGCGAGCCCACGCGCGAACGTCTGTCGCTGGCCGCGCATCGATGCGCTGGCGTCGATCGCGATGTAGTGCAGCCGCAGCTCCTGCTCGTTCTCCTTCTCGTGGACGTAGTAGAAGAGCTCGTTCTCCATGAAACGCTGCGTGAAGAGCTCGTCGGGCAGGGCGAGCTCCGACAGGAGCAGCGAGTCGAGGCTTCCGCGGCGGGCGATGCCCGCGTAGCCGTCCATCCCGAAGATCTGCTGGCCTCCGGCCTTCTTCGTCTCGAGCACGCTCGGCAGGAGATCCAACGAGAAGTTCACGACGTCGTTCGCCTCGGGCGAGCCGAGGACGGTGAGCAGGTCGAGCATGCCGAGGACGTTCGCCGCTCCGGCCTCGGCGCCGAACATCCCGAGCAGGCGCAGCGTGTCGAGATCGATCTGCTCGACGTTCGTCACGATGCGCATGTGGCTCGACGCGACGTGGCGCAGATAGGCTGCGTCGAACGTCCGATCGACGGCGCTGAAGAGCGAGGCCAGCTGCCCTTCGAGGTCGCGGTAGAGCTCGCCGTCGAGGGACAGCGGAGGCGGCGTCGCGATGCGTCGGCCAGCGGTGAAGCGCTCGTGCACCGGCGCCAGGATCTTCAGCAGCAGCACGGCGACCAGGTCGTCGGACAGGCGCCACGCGCGTGCGCGCTCGGTCACCTCGCTGTGCGCGACCTCCGTGAGGAGCGTCTCGTAACGGCGCAGGTCCGCATCCACTTCGGGCGGCAGCGGGATCCGCGTGAGCGCATCGCGCCGTCCGATGGGCGCGCTGCGCGGGTCGGCGGCGAACAGGAGGCCGAGATCGTGGACGATCGCGAAGGGCGCGGCGATGCCCACCTTGGCCAGCGCATTGCGCCACGAGGCGGCGCGCAGGATGTGTGATGCGTCGTGCGAGCGCACCAGGGAGAGCGCGAGCGAGCCCACGTCGTGGGCCGTCGCGCTGCCGAGCAGATGGCGCGGGATGGGCAAGCGGGCCAATAGTCCGCGCTCGCGCTCGCGACCGCAACCGCAGTCGAGGTGCCCTCGCTGCCTACGCTGCGCCCCATGTGTGTGTGAGGATCACGGGCGTGAGACCCAGCAAACAGGGCAATCCCGAGCTTGACATCGAAGAGGCGTGCCCGGAGGATCACGCGAGAGGGACTCTGTCCTCGGCCCATTCGATGCTCGGTACGAACGAGTTCGCGTCCGTCGCTGGCGCTCGGGCATGTCGCGACTTCGCAGTCGCACGTCCTGGCGTGCGTCGCGCGCGCTCGGAGCTCGCGAGACTCCTGCTGGCGTCGTCGGTGGTGATGGGCTGCTTCGCACCCGCGACGCTTGCGAGCGCGCAACAGGGCACCGGCGGCGACGAGCCCTCCGGCGAGGACCGGCAGGCTGCTGCGGAAGCCTACGACCGCGGCCGGGCCGCGTTCCTCGCGCGCGACTACGAGCGTGCAGCCGAGTGGTTCGAGACCGCCGACCGCCTCGCGCCGGCGGAGCTCGCGCTCGAGGCCGCCGTGCGCGCCAACCAACGTGCGGGGCGGACTGCGCGCTCCGCGACGCTCGCGCTCGCACTGCAGCAGCGGTACCCGGGCGACTCGAACGCGCAGGAGCTGGCGGCGAGCGTGTTGCGTCAGACGGCTCCACGCCTCGGACGCGTCGCGGTCGCGTGCAACACGCGCTGTCAGGCCGAGCTCGACGGCGCGCTGCAGGTTTCGACGACCTTCTTCGTCGAGCCTGGGCGGCACGCGGTCGTCGTCCACTTCCGGACCGGTCGAGTCGAGCGCTCGGTCGATGCCATCGCGGGGCGCGAGCAGCGCATCGAGGTGCAGGCGCCGCCGGACACCGGGCGTGGCGGTGGGCGTGATCGCGGAGGCGACGGCGGACCGCGCGACGCCTCGTCGCTCGAGGGTCTCGACCTCAACGACGACGGCGAGGAGGACGGCGAAGCCGATGGGCGGCGCCGACGACGCCGTGACGACGACGAGGACGAGGGCGGCGGGTTGCCGAGCCCCGTGTTCTGGATCTCGGCGGCGACGACGGTCGGGCTGGGCGCCGCGCTCGTCTGGTCGGGTCTCGACACGCAGTCGGGTGCGGACGAGTACGAGTCGCTGGTCGAGGACTACGAGACCGGACGGGGCACTCGTAGCGCGGCGGAGGCAGCCCTCGAAGACGGCCGCGACCGCGAGATGCGGACGAACCTCCTCATCGGTGCCACGGCGGTCGTGGGTGCGGCCACGGTCGTGTTCGCCGTGCTGACGGACTGGGGTGGCGCAGACGACGGTGACGACCGAAGGGCGCGCCGTGACCGGGCGCGGGCCACGATGTCGCCGCGATTGGTGGCGGGCCCAACGTCGCAGGGTGGAGCCGTGTCCATCCAGGGACGGTGGTGAGGATGGCGACGCGCCCGCATCCGCAACCAGAGGCCCGCCGGATCACCGGGAGCGAGGTCGGGGCGACGGGTGCGCACAGCGCGCCCATCGTGACGCCGTGGGCGGGCACGCGGCTCGGACGCTACGAGGTCCTCGCCGAGCTCGCGTCGGGCGGCATGGCGAGCGTGTTCATCGCGCGCGCCGTCGGTGTGGCGGGGTTCCAGCGACTCGTCGCCGTCAAGGCGCTGCATCCGCACCTCGCGCGCGAGACCGAGTTCATCTCGATGTTCCTCGACGAGGCGCGCCTCGCCGCTCGCATCCACCATCCGAACGTGGTCGCCACGCTCGACATCAGCGAAGGGCAGGGCGGCTACTTCATCGTGATGGACTACATCGAGGGCGACTCGCTCGCGGGTCTGTTCCGCCGCGCCAAGCGCGCGGGGCAACGGATCCCGCTCGATGTCGTCCTGCGCGTCGGCCTCGACGCGATCAACGGGCTGCACGCTGCGCACGAGCTCACCGACGACGCGGGTCAGGTGCTCAAGCTGGTGCACCGCGACGTCTCGCCGCAGAACGTCATCGTCGGCATCGACGGAGTGAGCCGCCTGACCGACTTCGGCGTCGCGCGCGCCGAGTCGAGGCTCAGCTCCACGCGGGACGGTCAGTTCAAGGGCAAGCTCGCGTACATGGCGCCGGAACAGATCCGGACGTCGCGCGACATCGATCGCCGGGCCGACATCTTCGCGATGGGTGTCGTGCTCTGGGAGTGCATGGTCGGTGAACGACTGTTCAAAGCCGAGGACAACGCCGAGATCCTGAACCGAGTCCTCAACGAGCCGATCCCCAAGCCCGCCGACCTCGTCCCGAGCATCCCGCCGACGATGTCGGACTCCGTGATGTACGCGCTCGAGCGCGACCGCGAGCTGCGCTACGCGACCGCGTCCGACTTCGCCCAGGCCATCGAGGACGCGGCCGCCATGTGCGGGCTGCGCATCGCTTCGCCCCGCGCAGTCGGCCAGTTCGTCGCGCAGATCAGCTCCGAGAAGCTCGAGACCGAGCGCGAGCGCGTTCGTACCGGCATCGAGCACGCGAAAGTGCAGTGGGCGCAGAGCTCGCGCGAAGACGTGATCTCGAGCTCCAACGTCTACGCTTCGGGGCGCGGGCAGTCCCAGGCGCTTCCGGTGCCCGAGACCGGTGGTGCGACGGTGGCCGCGACGCCGCGCTCGCGCGTCACCGGCACGGTCGCGCTCTCGTACCCGCCGGCGCAGCGGACCTCGGGCGCGATGCCGGCTCCCGAGGTGCCACCGAAGAGCCGCGTCGGAGTGGCGCTGATCGGAGGCGTCGGCGGGGTCGTGGTCGCCACCGCTCTGGCCGCCGGCGCCTACTTCGCGTTCTTCCGATCTCCGACCGAGGCAACGGTCGTCGACCCACCCGCGTCGGTCGACCGAGTCGCGCCGACGCCCGTCGCGGACGGGCTCGATCTGACGGGTGCCCGGCCGACGGCCGTGGTGACGCCTGCCGCTGCTCCGCCGGTGGCGACGGCGCCGACGACACCAGCGCCGACGCCGCCGGCCGCCGTCCCGGCCGCTCCCACCGGCGCCGCGACCACGCCCCCGCAGGAGGCCCCGGGAGTCACCCCCACCTCGGCCAACCCGCAGACGCCCGCGGCCAACGCACCGCCCGTCGCGCCGCTGCCTCCGCTCGTGGATCCGACGCCGCCGGCCGAGCCCGCGGACACCTCGCGCCGCACCGGTTCTCGCCGCGGTCCTCCGCCTCGCCGCGGTCCTGCCGCGCCCGTCCAGCCGCCGCCGCGCGCGGGCGGACCGGGCCTGCAGGACTACGTGCCGCCGCCGCGTCCGCAGACGCCGGCACGTCAAGGCGGCGAGGACGACTTCATCCGACGCAGCCCGTATCGGAAGTAGCGGCTGCCGCGCCGCGGATGCTGCGAGCCCGTACGCGACGTGCCGATGGTTTCGCGGCATCATGTGCGGGTGTGCTTGCGACAGCTTGGCTTCGAGCGGGTGGGGGTCGCCGCTCTCGCGCTGCTGACCGCATGCGACGTCTACGACGCTTCGCTGCTCGATGACGTCGATGGCGGCGCGTCTCTCGATCTCTCCATGGAGGCCACGGTCGACCTCGGGAGCGACGCGGACCCGCCTCCTCCCGATGACGGTCCCGGACCGGACGATGACGAGACCCCACCTCCTCCGCCTCCGGACATGGGTCCCCCGGGATGCGTTCCGCGCCGTCCTCCGGAGCGGCCGGTGCTCTCCGATCCCGCGTCGACGCCGGTGCGCTGGTACGCGATGCGCGACCTCCGCGTCGGCATGGGCGAGCAGTGGAGAAGCCTCGGCTACGACCTCGACGGCTTCTGCAGCGACGTGGACTCGACCGAGTCCGAGTGCGCGCCGTCCGAGGGTTTCGGCGTGACCATGGACGGTGACGACGGCGTCGACAACGCATTCGGTCAGACCTTCATCCAGCTCATCACGCTGCTGCAGCCCGAGTACGAGTCCTTGGCGAACGCACGCATCGACGTCGGCGAGTACGGCATCCTCGTGCGCCTCGCGGAGTGGAACGGCACCGCGAACGATCCCGTCGTCGACGTCGCGCTCGTCGATGCTTCCCGGGGCTTCGCGATGGGCGCCGACCCGACGGCGGTTCTCGAGCCGCCCGAGTGGAACGGAAGCGACGAGTGGATCGCGAGCACGCGATCCTTCGCGGCCGGCGACACCACACGACCACTCGCCCGCGACACGGCCGGCTTCGTGGTCGACAACGTCTTGGTGGCGCACCCGCGCGACGGGACCGAGCTCAGCATCACCTCCGATCGCACGGTCACCCTCAAGCTGACCGGCGTCATCCTCACGGCGCGCATCGACGACGGCAATCGCCGTCTCGTCGACGGGATCGTCGCAGGTCGCTGGGCGCTCGACGACATCTTCAACACGTTGCCGCGCGCCTTCATCTGCCCCGATACCGACCAATACCGCGGCGCGCAGACTGCGTTGGATCGCGCCGCGGACGTCACCGTGGACGGCGAGCCGACGCCGTTCCTCAGGTGCGAGGCGATCAGCGTCGGCGTCGGCTTCTCGGGCACGCTCTCCACCATCCACAGCTACGGCGACGGGCGCGTGATCCGCGACGTGTGCGCCGAGCCCGACCTCTGTGACGACACGTGCTCGAGCGCGATGAACGGCCGGTGTGACGACGGCGGGCAGGGCTCGGTGTCGATCCAGTGTACGTACGGGACCGATTGCGCCGACTGCGGCGTCCGGCTCTGACCCGCGCGTTGGCGTCGTCCGGCTGCAAGCACTCGACGACCTGGGGCCTTCCCCGGCACAATCATGACGGGTGCTTCGCTTCCGTAACGCGGCGGTCGGCTTCTCGTTGGCGTTGCTCGTGGGCTGCGACGCCTACGATCCGGCGTTGCTGACGAACGCGCGGCGTCTGGACGCCGGGCAGCTCGATCCCGATCGCGACATGGACGTCCCGATGGACGTCGAGGTGCCCGACGCAGGTCCGCCGATGGACATGGGGGATCCCGACCTGGGTCCGCCGCCGGACATGGGACCCGCCGACTCGGGCTGCAGCACGGTCCCGCCCGTTCGGCCGACGCTCGCCGATGGGCCCGACATGCCCGTCCGCTGGTTCGCGATGCGGAGCTTCGATCTCGGCATCGGCATCCGGTGGCAGCAGATCTCGTACGACCTCGACGCGCGCAACAGCGGCCCCGACTCCGATCCCTCCACGGTCGAGTGCGCGCCTCCCCCTGGTTTCTCGGTGCCTCAGGACGGTCCGTGTGGTGTGGACAACGGCTTCGGCGCGACCTTCATCCCGCTCGTGACGCTGATCGAGCCGGGGTTCGCAGACTCGGCGACGACGACCGTGATCGACGGGAGGCTCGGGGCGCTCGTGCGTCTCGCGGGGTGGAACGGGACGCCCAACGATCCCGTCGTCGACGTGGCGTTGGTCGACTCGCCGCAAGGCGGGGGCGCCGACAGCGACTTCTCGATGGGCGAGATGGGGATGACGCCGCTCGAGTTCGACGGGACCGATCGGTGGTTCGGGAGCAGCAATGCCTTCGCAGCTGGCGACGAGAGCCGGCCGCTCTTCCGCGACTCGAGCGCGTTCGTGGTCGACAACCTCCTCGTCGCGCGGCTTCGCGACGGCAGCCAGCTCGTCATCAGCAGCGACTCGCGTACGGCGGCGATCAAGCTGACGGGCACCATCCTCACTGCCGAGATCTCCGACGGGTCGCGCGCTCTCTCCAACGGGATCCTCGCGGGTCGGTGGGCGCTCGACGACATCTTCAACGCGATGCCCGGCTTGGCCGTCTGTCCTGGGCAGGAGTCGTACACGGCGATCCAGGAGGCGCTGCGGCGGTCGGCGGACCTCACGGTGTCCGGGGAGTCGACGCCATTCCTCTTGTGCGAGGCGCTCAGCGTGGGCATCGGCTTCGAGGCGGTCCTCGCGGAGTTCGAGGGCGTGCGCCCCGCGCGGCCGGTGATCGACGGTTGCTCGGACGCCGGCAGCTGACGATGCGGCGGCGCGCGACGGGCTCATCGACGGCGGCCATCGGCTTGGGCGCGGTCGCCTGCGCTCTGGTCGCGTGCGACGTCTACGACGCGGGCCTGCTCGACGACGACGACGTCGATGCGCCGGATCTCTGCTGCAGCACGATGCCCGAGACGGGTGTCGACCAGGGTCCGCCGGCCGGCGACCTCGGCACCGACGCAGGAGCGCCGCCGGACACGGGTCCGCCCGTAGATGACTCGGGATGTGCCTTGCGTCATCCGCCCGTGCGTCCCGTCGGCGAGGACGGGCCCGGCGACGAGGTCTTCTGGTGGGTCGTCACCAGCGTGAACCTCGGCTCGGGCGGCATGTGGGCGACCGTCGGCTACGACCTCGACAATCGTTGCACCACCATCGACTCCACCGATCTCGAGTGCGCCCCGCAGCCGGGCTTCACTCCACCGAACGATGGAGTCGAGGGCGTCGACAACACCTTCGGTCAGTCCTTCCTGGCGCTCATCGATCTCTTCGTTCCGGACTGGGAGCAGGCCGTCAACGAGGGCTTTCGCGACGGCCGCGCGTCGATCCTGGCCCGTCTGACGGGCTGGAACGGCGAGCTCGACGATCCGGTCGTCGACTTCGCGCTCGTGGCGACCCTGCCGTTTCCGGACGGCGACCCTCCACCGCGCTTCGACGGTACCGACGAGTACATCGTCAACCTACGCGGCTTCGCCGCCGGGGACGTCAACCGTCCGCTCGCGCGCGACTCCAACGCGTACATCGCGGATGGCGTGCTCGTCGCGAGGCCGCGCGACGGCAGCGAGATCGTGTTGAGCGGCGCGCGCGCCGTGGTGCCCGTTCGTCTCAACGGCATCATCCTCACCGGCCACATCGACCCCGAGGCGCGTTTCGTCAGCGGTACGCTCGCCGGGCGCTGGCCGATCGACGCCATCTTCGACGGCTTCGTGCGGGCGGGCATCTGTCCCGGGACCGAGACGCACACGGCCGCGCAGACGGGCCTCGCGCGCGCGGCCGACCTCACGCCCGATGGGATGCCCACGCCCTTCATGTCGTGCGAGGCGATGAGCGTCGGGTTCAACTTCATGGGCGTGCGCGTCATCGTGGCTCGATACGAGATGGGTCCGCCCGACATGAGCGCGTGTGACGACGCGGGCGTCGAGGAAGACTCCGGCTCGTCGGGCTCCGCCGACGCAGGCATGGACGCCGACTGACGCGCTCGGGGCAGAGGAGCGGTGGCTGCTCCAGCGGCCACCCCCTGTCGACTGGGAGTATCGCCCGACGATGGAGCAGCGCGCGCGCGCTCCCCGAGGCGGCCAGCACGTACGCGGGGCACACGGCTTGCCCCAGCGCAACTCACCATGTCCTCAGACCCCATCCGTTCCTGCTCGCGGTCGGTACTTCCCTTGGCGCTCGCGACGGCCGCGTCGCTCGGCGCGTGCGCCGACGACGGGCCGGCTCCGGTGCGGCTCGGCGTCACGCTCGACGAGGCGACGAGCACGCTCGTCGTGTCGGTCAGCCGAGAGCTCGCCAGCGGCGAGACGCTCCACGCACGCGTTCGACGCGGCGCCGCGGGTGAGCTCGACTGCGCGGCGATGGCGTCGAGCATCGGGCGCATCGACGCGGCGCCTCTCGCGGGGACGACCTATCGCGGCCCCGCGGTGAGCCCGGAAGCGTTCGTCGAGCCCTACGACGACTCGTGGGTCCACGGCGAGCCGACGGCCGAGATGCTCTCGCGCATCGCCGACGGTCAATACTTGATCGACGTGTGCCTGGTGAACGGCGCTCGGACCGTCGCTCAGGCGGAGCTCGACGTCCGCCGCGCGCTCGACCGCGCAGGCACGGACGGCAAGTTCGACGGCGAAGAGGGCGAGCGAATCGCGAGCGTCACCGCGTATGGAGAGCGATGTGTCGCCGAGCTCGGCGAGATCCCGTTCTTCCCATCCATCGGCGAGGGCGATTACCAGACGTACAATTGCCTCGATTCGGTGCCCATCCCGACGACGGTGACGCGCGACGACGGCACCGTCGAGAGCCCCAGCACCGACGTCCCGCAATGTGACGAGCCCCAGCACATCTACAGCCTCTGCGAGCCGAACGCGGTCACGGGTCGCACCAACGGTCCGCGCGTGCAGAGCGCCGCGAACGAGCAGGGCACGCACTGGGTCCTCCTCTGTCGCAAGGCCCGTGCGGAAGAGGGCGCCTACAACGACATCGCCATGATCGGCCACAATCCGTACACGGGCCGGACCTGCTTCTTCCAGAACGCGCTGTACAGCCGCACAGACGGCCTGCACGTGCCGCATCCCGCCGATCGCGTGCAATCCGAGCGGTCCCCCCAACAATCGGAGGCCCTCTGGTCGGGCGTCCACGGTGGGCTCGGCAGCGGCATCCAGTGCGCGAGCTGCCACGATTCGGACCCGTTCATCCACACGCCTTGGATCGACGGCGCGCTCGATGCGAACGGCGACCCGGTCATCCCCCGCATGGGCGTGCACGAGGACTTCGCGCTCGGCTTCAACACCGCTCCCTACAGCATCGTCAATCTCACGGCACAGGGCTGGACGATGCCGCGACAGCTGACGAGCCCGGAGGCGGCCGCCTGCACCCGGTGCCACCGGATCGGTGACGGCCGCTGGGCCGACGATTGGCTGCGCCGCCTCGAGGCGACCGACTCCTCGTGGACGCAATTGACGACTCCGGCCTACCGCCGATTCGAGCACGCATTCTGGATGCCTCCGGAGGTCGATGGGCTGGACGAGACGTCCTGGCCGCAATCGGACTTCGGTCGCGCGCTCGATTTCATCCAACAATGTGCCGACAATCCGATGGCCGAGGGCTGTCGATGGGAGGAAATCCCGAGCGACCCGCTCGCCGGCGGCGACGACGGGTTGCCCGTCATCGATCTCACGGGGCCGGACCTCGCGCGCGAGGCCCTCGTGATCCTGGGCGCGAACGTCGTGACCGGCGACGATCCGCGTTGCCCCGGCGGCAACTGCGCCACGCGCCGATGCGCAGAGTGTCACTCGGTCTCGCGCGGCGGCCTGCGCCGTTGGCTCGAGCTGACGCGCACCGCCTGGCAGGGTTGCGGGCTCCAGCGCGATCCGAACGAGATGAGCCAGGAGGAAGCCCGCGCCGCGGTCGATTGCATGAAGACCGACCCTTCCGATCCGCGCTCCGAGTTCGCGGCGGCCAAGCTCGGCATTCTCACGACCGGGGCGCAATACGGCTACTTCCGCAGACTGTTCCAGAAGGCGTACGGCGACGTCTGGGCGAATCACTTCGCGCGCTTCCGCGCCCGCGTCGGAATGCCCAAGGGGAGCCACCCGCAGCTCAGCCAGCGCGAGCACGCGGTCGTCGCAGCGTGGTTCCGGGCCGACCTGGCCGCGCTCGACACGGTGCTGCCGGACCCGCCCGCGCCGACGACCTGTACCGAGCAATACGATCGCAGCGCGCTCGACCCGATCCTCGACGCCATGCGATTCGATGGTTGGAGCGCGGTCAATGCGGAAGCCGGCATTCGCATGCACGGCTGCCCCGACGCGAATCCGCTCCATTGCTTCGACGAGGCCAAGTACCACGATCGCTCGGCGGAATGGGGCGCCGGAGGGCAGGGCACTCTGCGGCAGCTGACGACGCTCGCGTTCCGCACGAGCTTCTGGACGCGCAGCTCCGCGGACGGCCGCTACGTCGGCAACGGTGGCGGCACGGCCGGAGCGACCATCACCGACCTGCTCGGCAATCGCGACATCGGCGTCGACGCCAATTACGACCCGGGCTTCTTCCCGGACAACTCCGGGTTCGTGTTCCAGGGCGCCACGGGGGGGGCCGGCTTCTGCCAGCAGCGATTGCTGGATCGCGACGAGCTGGTCGCGTTCGACGAGCCCGAGTGCGTCACGGCGCGCGGAATCAATCTCTACCAGCACGTGGCGCGCGGCCTGGGCGGCGGCGACTATTTCGTCATCAACAGCCAGTTCAACAGCGACCCCGGCAACTCGACGAACGACCCCGGCGCGTACTTCGACGCGAGCTCGACGATGAAGCTGACGCCGATGGTGTTCGACGGGACGCGTTATCAGACGCTCGCGCCCGTGATCGTCGATTCGCCGTTCGAGGGCGACTCGGTGCTCTCACCGTCGGGGCGAATGGTCATCAGCCGGCTGGGCGGGCCCAATGGTCAGCCCCTCGGCTACGTGCTCCGCGAGGTGGTCGCGTCGCGAGCGGGAGCGAGCTACACGGTCGACATCTCGCGGCGGCTCGCGACCATCTGCACGGCGGGCGCGAAACCGAACATCTCGTTCGACGAGCGATTCATGGTCACCCACCATTACGAGGGCGACGGCACGTCGAACGTCTATCTGACGGATCTGCGCACGGGCGTGCGCTCGCAGATCACGCGGATGCCGGCGGGTGCGCAGGCGCTCTTCCCGCACTTCCGTTCCGACGGATGGTTCTACTTCCTCGTTCGCGACGGGATGGCGGAGCACATCGTGGCGAGCGATGCGGCAGTCCGTGCGTCCGCGGCGGCGATGTGAGCGTCGATTGAATCGCGCGATCACGGTCGGGTGCGTGGCGTTGCTGCTCGTTTCCGCGTGCACGGGCTCGGGGGGGCCCGCGGCCGACGACGCGCGCGAGTTCCCGTTGCCGGAGGGCGACGAAGGGAAGACGGACGTCTTCGGCCGCAAGCTCGCCGGGATCGCCGCGCCCTATGCGGCGGATGCGACGCTCGGCAGGGCGGAGGTCGAGGAGACGTTGCGGACGGATCACCGGCGTCGCCGCGAGACGGCGTGGCAGATCCTGTCGCGCGTGCTCGACCCCGTGCCGCTGGTCGGGCTCGCCGATTCCGCGGGCGTGCACGAAGAGATTCGATTGCCCGACGGCGAGGTGCCCCGGGTCCCGCGATTCCAGACCTGGTACGGCGTGGACGAGATTCGCCGGATGTTCCGGTACGCTTACGAGCGACTGGGCGAGGACGGCAGGCGCCGGCGTGCACCGCTGCCTGACTCGCTCCTGGAAGAGACGCTGGCGTGGAACGCGACGGAGCTCGACCGCTCGAGCCGTTGGCCGCTCGACCGCTACCTGCGATTCGTCGACGATCTGGGGACGTGCCCCGAGGGCCTCTCGGGCGACGAGTGTGCGCGCCTGAGGCAGAGCCGATTCAGCGGATCGGTCTTCGGCGTGGCGCGCATCGTCTATGCGCCGAGCACGGTGCGTCATCTGTTGAGGAGCTACGCGCGCATCGTCGATTGCCTGGGTACGCGCGACACGCTGGCGCTCGAGGCGCGCCCCGTGGACGAGGGCAATTTCACGGCTTGTCTCGCTTCGGAGATGCCGACGGACGCGGTGCTGGTGAAAGCCCAGTGGGTGCGGGCCGATCTGACGCCGAGAATGGCGGCGTTCGACACGGACGCTTCGGCGGTGGCGCGGATGATGGCGGAGGGCTCGAGCGCCGATTGGGGAATGGATGGCGATCGCCAGGTCGAGCCCGCTCCCGGGAGGAGCTACGAGATTCGATTGCGCGACGGGAGCCTCTATCGGCTGGCGGGATTACACGTGATGACGAAGGAGCTCCGCCACTGGACGTGGGTCTCGATGTGGTGGAGTGATCTGCCCGACGCGGATTTCGGTGCGGATCGGCCGCAGTCGCTGGCTTCGTTGGATGGCGTGTGGGCCCACTACAAGATGTGCGCCGCCACGGCCTACGACGAAGGCGATCCGGATCCGGCCGCGCGATTCGAGGACATGCCGACGCTTGCGGAGGCGCTGCGGGCGTCGGGCGCGACGACCGGCGCGCCGTCGTGGTGCAGCAATCCCTACGTCGAGCACGGCAGGGGCAATGCGCGGACGAATTGTATCGGCTGCCACCAGCACGGCGGGGCGAGCGTCGCACACGATCTCGACGCGGACGGTCGGCTCGACGTGCTCGATCTGGAGCGGCTGATCGACGACGAGGCGCATTTCCCGGACAACGGACGGCGCCGGATTCGGGACGTCTTTCCCGCCGACTACCTGTGGTCGTACGCGCGCGTGGACGACTTCGCGCACGTGATTGCGGACGAGGTGGCCTATTTCGAGCGTGCCGATGCGGTCGCGGTGGACGCGCGAGTCGACCGAATCCTCGCGATGGACGGCGATGCGGCGGCCGGCGCAGTGACGTTCGCGTCGCGGTGCGCGCGGTGCCATGGCGACGAGGGACGGGGGACGGAACGCGCGCCGTCGTTGCTGGAGCGAGTCGCCGCGCGCGACGATCGATCCATCGTGCGGACGTTGCTGGTCGGCCGCGGGGCGATGCCGGCCTGGGGGCAGATGCTCTCGGACGGCGACATCGCGGCAATTCGCGCGCACTTGAGAGCGACGTTCGGCGGCGGACCGTGAGGCCGCCGGACGGATTGGAAGTGCTCGGCTAGAACCCCATGGATATCGGTCGGTTGTACACGTCGATCCTGTCCCCGGTCATTGGGTGAAGCGGCCGGAGGCGAAGACGTGGCCGAGGAGCTGGTCGACGCGGGAGAGGGCGTCGCGCGCGCCCGGGGTGCCCATGGCCTGGAGGGCGGCTTTGATCTCGTTGAGGCTCTTGAGCTGGGAGAACAGCTGGACGTCGCTGATCGCACGGCCGCTCGCGAGCACGTCGCGGATTCGGTTGATCTCGGAGTTGAGACCGTCGAGGCCGACGTCCGCGGCGCCGAAGCGACGAGCCTGCGGATTCTGCCGGTAGTGCTCCTCGAGGACGGGGCCGACGATGGCTTCGAGGATCTCGACCTGATCGAGGTTGTTCCAGACGTGCTTGATGAGGAAGAAGTCGCTGGCGTCGGGTGTCGGGCGGCCGTCGACGAGCGCGCTCGCGGCGAAGAGCTTGAGCAGCTTGACGGCCCGACGGTCGGACAGGCTGACGCCCTCGGCGCGAATCTGGAAGACGAGCCCTTTGTAGGCCGAGAGGAACTCCTCGGTGAACGACAGCCGGTCGGCGAACTGCCTCTGGAGGATCGTGAGGTCGGCCGCCGACAGGATGGGGCGCACGTCGTCGCCGCGGATCTGACGGACTTCGTTCTTGATGCCGCGCAGCAGCAGCTCGTGGAAGTGATAGCTGTCGAGGTACTCGCTGCGTACGCGCAGGAGGAATCGATCGAAGATGGCCATCAGCGACTCGTCGTTCGGGACCTCGTTGCTGGCGCCGAACGCGCTGATGAGGGGAGTCTTGATGACGCTGCGTCCGGACGTGTAGACGCGCTCGTTCAGCAGCGTCAGCAGCGAGTTGAGGATGGCGCTGTTGGCCTTGAAGACCTCGTCCAGGAAGACGACCTCGGCCTCGGGCAACATGCCTTCCATGCGGCGCCGATAGACGCCCTCGCGGAAGGCCGCGATGTCGATGGGCCCGAAGATCTCGTTCGGCTCGGTGAACCGCGTGAGCAGGTACTCGAAGTAGCGGGCGTCGACGAGGCGGGCGAAGAGCCGCACGAGCGCGCTCTTGGCCGTGCCGGGCGGACCGACGATCGCCATGTGCTCGCCGGCCACGACCGTCACGAGCATGAGGCGAATGATCTCTTGTTTGCCGAGGAAGTGCTCTTCGAGCACGCGCGCGGCTTGCTGCAGCCTGAGGACGACGTCGCCGGGATTCATGTGGAGGGTGTCGCTGGGGTCGCGGGTGCGGAGGTCGTGTCGGGAGCGGTTGTCGGAGGCGCCTCGGGGCTCGCCGAGGGAGGCGCCGGAGCAGGAGCCAGGGGTGAGCTCGGTGCCGGGCCGCCCGCCGCATAGCCGACGAGCGCCGTCGCCCAACGAATCATCTCGTCGCCCGCCATGCGAGCGAGGAGGGCAGAGCGTACACGAAGCTCGGCCTCGTCGGCGCGCTCGAGCGGGATCTCGTCGGCGAAGCCTCCGCCCGCCACCGCGATGGCAGGCAACACGGCCAACATCGCTGCCGCGGGCGGGGACATGCGCTCGACGGGAGGCTCCTTGTCGCTCTCGCCTCGATCGACCACCGCGAGCACGTGCAGCTCGTAGAGGAACCGCATCACGACACCCACGGCCGCGGGAGGGGCGGGGGCGTTGGCCATGGCGAGCAGCGCGTTGCCCAGCGGTACCACGGCGCGATCGAGACCGGCGACGAGCAACGTCTGCGCGACGCCGGTGCGGATCGCCGGGTCGGCGAGCGCCGCCGTGGACGCGGGACCGAACGTGAACGCGGGGGTCTTGCGCGCGCACGTGAGCACATCGGTGATGGGCGTGGCCGCGAGGAGCGCCGCGACGCGCGGAGGCAGTTGCGCCGCGAGCCACGCGTCGGCGGGCTCCACCGCGTCCTCCTGGGGAAAGGAGAAGCCGAGCAGCTGATCGGCGGGGACGCGCGAGACGTCCTCGTGGACCCTCCGGAGGCCTTTCCACGCGAGCAATCGGGGCGGAGGTCTGCGGCCCGCGAAACGGTGCGTGTAGGCCCACGTCCGGACGAGCAGATCGTCGCGCGCGACCTCGAGGACGCGGCCGACGGCAGCGTGACGCGCGAGCGCGCTCTCGCGCGTCGGCGGCGGACCGGCTCGCGCGACGAGAGAGTCGACCCACGCGAGGATCTTCGGACGCGCCGCACGTGTGGGCCACCCGCACAGGCGCGGGTCGGTCACGACGAGCATGTCGTAGAGCGCGAGCAACAACGCGATCGCGTCGGGCTCGGGGAAGGGCAGGGAGCGCACCGGCACCACGTCGGCCGCGCGCTTCAGCCACGCTTCGTAGAGCCGCTGCTCCACCAGGGTGTCGCTCGGCCGCGCGTGCATGAAGTGGTCGAGCGCCGCGGGCCCGATGGGCGCTCCGAGGTGGAGCGTTCCGCCCTGCGCGACGGGCAATGCGAAGTCGCGCGCGAACTGCTCGAACGCGAGCTGCAGCTTCTGCGGAGAGTCGGCCATCGTGTGCGCGCCCGCCCGCGCTCAGCCCGGCGACTTCTCGGGCTTGCCGCCGAGCGCGCCCCAGAGCGGGAACGTGGCCGACGGCCCGTACTCGACGATGGGCAGCTCGTGAGCGGGTGACTCGAGAGGATCTCCGGCGACGGGCAGCGGGTCGAGCGCGCGCACGAGCGACCGCGTCAGCGGCGCGAACGCGGACTCGGGAACGAGGCGCGGTGCGGGTGCTGCAGGGTCGAAGAAGACGTGCCCGTCGCCCGCCGAGGCGAGCAGATCGTTGAGGACCTCGGGCGCGACGGCCGGGACGATGGTGAGCCCCGCCGGCGCGTACACGCGTCGGGCGCACTCGACGTAGAAGGTGCCGATCGGCACGCCTTCGATGCCGTGGGGATCGACCAGGTAGACGGAGCCGTCCGCCACGGCCACACGCAACGCGCCGAGGGTCCTCGGCGGCAACGCGTAGAGGAGACGGAGCAGCCGTGCGCGCTCGTCGGGACCGACGACCGTGGCGACGACGCGCCGCCACGGGGCGGGCGATGGCGCGAGGCGCAACGTGAGGCCGACGGCGCCCTCGGCGAGCGACTCGGGAGTGCCCAGGCGCGTGGGATCTTCCGGTCCGAGGGCGAGGCCGGCGCGGACGAGCGCACGGATGGGCGCGAACGCCGGCAAGGGATCGACGATGTCGACGCGCCCGTCACCGCGGAAGAGGTGCAACGTCGTCGCGGGGAAGAGGCTCGCACACGACTCGAGCGGGATGGGGTGGCGGTAGCTCCGCTCGATGCCGACCCCGTCGCCGACCGGGACGAACACGGTCGTGCCGGGCGTGCTCGCGAGCAGGTGCACGATGCGGGGCGGCACGTCGCGAAGGCGCAGGAGGTACAGGCGGCGCGGCGCGTCCTCGAACGCGCTCTGCGCGGGCCACTCCGCGATGGCCGCCTGGCCCTCCACGCGCGACCGGAAGAGGTACGCGAGAAGGCTCGGGCCGAGGCCTTGCTCGGCGGTGACGAGGACGTGCGACGGCGCGCGCTCGGCGGGAGTGGCGACGCGCGAGGGCGTGAGCCGGAGCACGAGGTTGCGGAAGGCGATCTCGCTCTCGATGTCGTACCGCTGCGAGAAGGAGTCGTGATAGAGCGCGAGCTCGCCCGGATCCGAGAGCACGCGATCGACGTCGTAGCCGAGCGGCGACGCGGCATCGCGGTACTTCACGAAGTGCCTGCTGGTGCCGGTGAAGACGAGCCCGCCCGCCAAGCGCGCGAGGGCGCTCGCGCGGTCCATGCGGTAGCTCGACTCGGCCGCGAAGGTCACGACGGTCTCGCGCGTGCGCAGCGGCGTCAGCACCTGATAGACGGCGAGCCCGGCGAGCAGCTCGTCGAGCGAGCCGTCCTCGCCGTAGGCGCGGAAGAACGCCACGAGACGATCGAGCGACGGGAAGAGCACGGCGCCCTTCTGCCCGAGCGCGACGCCGCGCGCGTCCGGGGCGATGCCGGGCGTGCGGAAGCGAGACTGGCCGAGCGAGACCTGCTCGAGCACGGCTCAGGCGCTCCGGCGCGTCATGCGGAGGTCGATTCCTGCGCGGGGGTCGTGACGGCGGGCGGCGCGACCTCGATGAGCGAGACCACCATCGACTCGAGCGCGCTCATGACGTCGTCCTTCGTGATGGTGCCGGCGTCGTCCACGACGATCTGCATCGCGAGGCCGTCGAGCACCGCGATCAGGATCCGCGGCAACACGGCGAGCGGGACGCGCGGTCGAAAGCCGAGCGCGACGAGCTGGCTCACGATGTTGTCGCGCACCTGGTCGGCGGCGAACTGGTAGTACTCGGACAACACGGGTCGCAGCGCGGGCTCGTGCAGGCTCTGCGCGAGGAGGTTCGCCACCACGCGGAAGTCGTCTCCCCGCTCCTGTCGCACGCTCCAGAGCGCGTCGATCCCACGGCGCATCCGCTGATCGATCGTGCCCTCGCCGCGCCACGCCTCGAGGGTCCGCTCGGCGACCGCGTCGCAGGCCTGTCGGAGCACGGTCGCGATGAGCGCGTCTTTCGACGGGAAGTGATAGTGCACGGCGCCCTTCGACATCCCGGCCTCGCGCGCGATGTCCATCAGGCTCGTGTTCGCGTAGCCCTGGCGCGCGAGCACCCGCGTCGCGGCGGACACGATCGTGGCAATCGACGTCTCGGACTTCTTGTAGCGCATCGGCCCGCCGAGGATGCGCGACCCGCTCGTCGGAATCAACGCGCCGCTTGCGCACGGCACGTCTGTTAGCCTGTCCTCGTGCCGGACGTGGGCGGTGCGGCTCGAGGGTGCGTCGTGCGAGCGTTGGCGCTCGCAGCCGTCGTCGCCTGCATGGGATGCGAGGACGCTGCGTTGGTGGGGATCGACGCGAGGGTCGACGACCAGGGCATCCAGGTGGATGCGACGACCCCCGATCTCGGCACGTCCGACGGCGGCGAGACCGACGGAGGGGCGCTCGACTCGGGCTCCGATGCAAGCGACGCCGAGCCTCCGCCGGAAGCTGGGCCCGACGCTCCGCCGAGCGACGCGAGCCTGCGTCCTCCGATCGAGTCGCCGAGCGTGCCCGCGCCACCGGAAGCCGCCACCGTCGATTGGCTCACGAGCACCGACTACGAGACCGCGGTCGCGGCGTCGCCGGTGATCGGTGCCGTCGATCCGCCGTCCATGGGCCCGTGCGCACCGTGGCCCGAGGTGACGGAGACCGACGGGCTGGTGATCTGCGAGCCGTTCCCGGGCGGTCGCGATTCGTGCCTCGGCGCGGAGTCTGCCCATTTTCCCGGAGAATCGGCCTGCTCCACCGTGGGGACGGCATGCCCCGCGTCCGGGCGGTGGGCCGACGTGACGGCCGGAGGCGCGACGGTGGTGTTCGTCCGTCGAGGCGCTGCGGGCGGCAACGGGACCGAGGCGAGTCCCTACGGCACCATCGCCGCGGCGCTCGCGTCTCTGGGCACGGCGTCGCCGGCGGTGGTCGCGCTCGACGGCGCGACGTTCGCGGAGTCGATCGAGCTGCCGCCGGGGGTGACGTTGTGGGGCGCGTGCCCCGCGCAGACGATCATCGCGCCACCCGCCGGCATGCGCGCCGTGCACCTGCTCTCCGGCTCCGGCGGGTTGAGGAACCTGACGGTCTCGCAGGGCACGACCGACGAGGCCGTCGTCGCGGAGAGTGGCTCGTCGCTCACGCTCGATGCGGTGGTGGTGCGCGGCGGCGGCCACCAGATCGTCGCCCACGGAGGCAGCGTGCTGGGCACGAACGTGATCGCGCGCGACGCGGTCCGCGCCAGCGATGCCGCGCAAGGAACCGCGATCGTGGCCCGCGAAGGGGGCACCGTCGCGCTGACGCGGGCTGCGCTGACGTCGGCCGCACGACACGCCGTGGCGCTCGGCCGCGGGTCGGTGACGTTGACCGACGTGTCCATCCTTCGCACGGGTGCCGAGGGCATCTACGTGGGCGACTTCTCGGTCGTCGACTCGGTGCTGACCGCGAGGCGGGTCGTGATCGAGGAGACGGGCTTGGGGGCGTTGTTCAGCAACTCCGGCGGCCTGACGTTCGACCTCGATCGTGTGGTCGTGCGCGACTGCAACGGTGGATTCTTCATCCTCTCGGGCGCCGGGCCGTCGGTCGTCCTGAGCCGCATCCTCATCGAGGACACGCCAGGCGGGATCGGGCTCGCGATGCCCACGCGGTTGACCGACGTCGTGATGCGCGATGTCGACGGCGCGTGCCTCGGAGCGTGGAACACGTTCGACTACGAGCTCACCCGGCTCCGCTTCGAGCGCTGCAGCCAGTTCGGCATCAGGACGTGGGAGCTGTCGCGGATGATCGCCAACGACGTCGACGTGCGCGACGTGGGGAGCGCAAGCGTTCGTGGTGCGGCGATCGAGGTGACGCAGGGGCCCGATGCGACCGGCGGTTCCTTGAGGCTGCGCGATGCGCACGTCTCGGGCACGCACGGCGTGGGCGTCGACATCCATACGCCCCTTGCGGACGCGACGCTCACCGACGTCGTCGTCGAGGGCACGAGGTCCGGCCCGATGAACGAGGGCTACGGCATACGGGCCAGCGACGGGGCCGAGCTCACGCTCGATGGAGTGTCCGTCATCGACAGCGAGCGCGCTGGTGTGGCCGCCGGCAACGCCTCGGTCGAAGCCCCGTTACCGGGTCGACCGCTCGGCGCGGTGTCCCTCACGAACGTCGCGATTCACGCACGGGCCTCGGCTACGACGGGCGCGCGTGCGTGCATCGTGGCCGCCGACGGCGCGCATGTGAGCGGTGAAGGCGTCGTGTGCACCGAAGCCAGCGGCACGGCGATCTCGGTGATGGGAGATGGGAGCCAGCTGGAGCTCGACGACCTCGTCGTCACCGACGTCGGCCGACCCGGTGATGGGGAGCCGGGCGTCGCGGTGCGGGTCGAGTCAGGCGCTGCCGCGACGTTGCGGCGAACGGCGTGGGCACGAGTGTCGGACCTGGGATTGCTCGCTCGCGACGACGCAGTCGTGACGATCGAGGACGCGACGCTGAGCCGTCCGGGCGCGGAGCCCGGTGACGAAGGAGGGCGAGGCATCTGGGTGCGCGAAGGTTCGGTCGTGACCGTGGAGCGTTTGGCGACCGAGACGTGGCCACGCGCTGCGCTCGACGCGGAAGGCGGCGGCGTCGAGCTGATCGCGACCGACGTGGAGGTGCTGGCGGGAAACCCGATGGCCACGGGCGCCGCGTTCTTCGCGCACGCCGGTGCGACGCTGAACCTCACGGCGGGTGCGGTGAGGAGCTGGCGCGAAGCCGCGCTCCGGGCGAGCGGTCCGGGCACGGACGTCGTGATCGACGGTCTGATCGCGGAAGGGACCGGAGTCGGGCCGGCGCTCTTCGGCTACGGGGTCTTCGCGACCGATGCGGCGCGCATCACCGGCGGCCGCGTTCGTGTCGCGGGCGCGCGCGGGCTTGCCGTCGGGACCTTCGGCGCGGAGGCCACGCTGGTGCTGGGAGACGTGGACGTGGATGGCGTGGAACAGCCGCTGCCGGGTGATCCGGCGGCGACGGGGATCGGTGCGTACGGCGGAGGCGACGTGAGGGTGACGCGCTTCTTGGTCGAAGGCGCGCAGACGGCGGGCGCACACCTCGTCGCGGGCTCGGTGCTGGAGCTCTCGTCCGGGCGGATCGGGACCACGCCCGTAGGCATCGCGGTGCCCGAAGGGTCGCCGCTCGAGTCGGTGCTGTTCGATGTGGAGTTCCGCGACTGCGGCACGGATGTGCTCGTCGGATCGGTCCCGCAGCCGCGCCGCCCCGACTAGCGGGTCGTCTCTTCGTCGGCGGCCGCGACCGGAGGCTCGGAGCTCGGGTTCTCGGCGCTCACCTTCGCCCCGGGCTCGGCCGTCGGAGTCGCCGGAGGCTCGTCTCTCGTCGCGTCTGCGTCCTTCGCGGAGGCGGCAGAGTCGGCTCCCGAGCTCTCGGTCGCAGGGCTCGGGACCGACGTGGGCGCCGGAGCAGGCTCGGCCGCGACCGCCGGCGCGGGACGCGGCTTGCGCGGGTGCTTGGCCATCACGCGCAACGCCTCTTCGAGCGTCTGGGCGAGCCAGTCCTGATCCTTGCGGTTGTGCACCGTCACGAAGACCTGCTTGTCCGGCAGGTCGTGCTCGTGGACGACGCCCCACGGCGCGCGCAGCTCGTAGTGAACGGACTCGGCTTCGAGCGCGTGGGTGGCAGGCTCCTCCGCGAACGGCCAGCGTCGCTCGAGCGGAGTGCGCACTGCCCGCAACATCCCCTCGACCTGCTCGCGGCTCATGTCCGCTTCGAGGGCGCCCGTGAGCTCCGGCGTGTCCTCCGGGCTCGATTGCAGGCAGAAGTAGAACGTCCCGTCCGCCTCCAGGCGCAGGCCGATCGCTTCGCGCGTCGCGCGGTTTCCCGTCGCCCTCCCGTCCGTCCAGACGGGCTCCGTCGCTCCCTTTGTTGCCGATGCCATGCTCCCCTGCCGGCGCCCATTCTATGCCGGTCACACGCCGGCTGCGGTGGCGATCGCGTCGGCACGCGTGCGCACGGCACGGGTAGCCTCTTCGAGCTCCGGCGTCCCGCGGATCGTCGCGAGCGCGGGACACCCTTCGATCCACTCCAGATCCGCGAGCCCTCGATCGACCGCCCGCGCCAGGGCACGCAACGCCCGCGGCACATCGCTCGTCAGGGCCTGGACCTCCGCCAGCGCTTGGGCGAGAACGAGGCGGAAGCGCGGGCTCGTCTCGAGCTCCAGCTCGGCGATCCACGGCTGCTCCGTCGCCGACGGGTCGCCGAGCACCGAGCGCGCGTAGACGTCGAGCAGGCGCGCGATCGGCGAGTCGTTGGTACGCAGGATCGCGTGCACGCTGCGAACCTCGTCCGACCGGCCTCGCCAAGCGGCCACGCGGAGGCGGATGGGCAGTGACAGCGTGCCGTCCGGGTCCACGACGCCGGCCATGGTCTGCTCGTAGTCGGTCCACCTGCCCGCGAGCGCATGGCTGCGCGCGATCTGAATCGTCGCGAACGGTGCGATGGGCTCGAGGTCGCGCGCGAGCACCAAGTGCTTCATCCCCGCACGGTGGCGACCGGCCTCCACGAGCAACATGCCGAGGTACGCGTGCGCCGCTGCGTAGTTGGGCGCGATGGCCAGCGCCCGCGCGAGGGCGCGGGCAGCCTCGGCGAGCTCCGCGCGCTGGACGTGTTGCACCGCGCACGCGAGCTGTGTCTCCGGAAAATCCCCGGCGAGCGCGAGCGCTCGATCGATCGCCGCGGCGGCGGTCTCGGCCGGGCTCGAGTCGCTCGCAGCGGACCCTCGCGCGAGGAACCACCCGCGCGCCGCGGCGAGCGCGTAGGCGGCGATGGCCGGTCGATACGTCGGCGCCTGCTGCAGGCACTCGTCGAGCAGGTCCATGGCGCCGCCGACTCCCGTGAACTTGCCGGTCGTCAACGCGTGACGTGCGCGCAGGTAGCACTCCACCACGGGCCCGGGCGCCTCGTCGCGCTCCACGCCGAGGGCGAGCGACACGCGCATCGCTTCGGCGATCCGACGGCTCATGGCGTCTTGCGCCCCGAGCACGTCGCGGAGCTGCGACTCGAAGCGCTCGCTCGCGAGCACCGCGCCGGTTGCGACGTCGATCAGACGCGCGGCCACACGCAGCGACGCCTCCCCGGCGTCCCCGCTCTCGGCGCCGACCGTCACCCGGCAGTGGACCGTGCCATCGACGACGGCGTGGACGCCGAGCTCGGTGCCCACGCGCCTCGGGTCCCGATCGCCTCCGAAGCGCGACGCGACGCCGCTCGCGAGGACGCGCATCCCACGTGTACGCGAGAGCGCGTCGATGACCTCGTCCGCGAGAGTCTCTCCGAGGTGCGCGAGCTCCGCCGGACCGTGGTATCGGAACGGGAGCACGGCGAGCGAGCGGCGGGTCCCGAGGCTGCCGGAGTCAGAGGTCGGCGAGGAGGGCGTCCGCGGATGGAGGAGCGCTCCACCTCCAGGTGGAGTGCGCATGTCGGCGATCGTGGGTTGCGCGATCTCGATCGAGCCGGCGGCGTGCCGCACGAGCCACGCGCGGAGTGCGGTCGCGATCTCGGTCATCGACTGGGGGCGATCTTCGGGGCTGCGTGCGAGGCACCCGTGGACGAGGCTCGAGAGCTCGTCGTCGATCGGCGCGCGCGTCTTGAGCTCCGGCGCGTCGCGGTCGAGCCGTGCGAGCGCCGTCGCGATGGCCGTGGACTCGAGGAACGGATAGGTGCCGCTCAGCATCTCGTAGAGCACGAGGCCGAATGCGTAGACGTCGGTGCGACCGTCTCCCGCGAGCCCGCGCACCTGCTCCGGCGCCATGTAGAGGAGCGTTCCCATGGTGCCCGTCGTGCGGGACATCCCCGTCGCGTCGGCGAGGCTCTTGGCGATCCCGAAGTCCGTCAGGAGCACGCGCTGGTCGTTGGCGACGAGCACGTTCGCCGGCTTCAGGTCGCGGTGCACGATGCCCGCTGCGTGGGCGGCGGCGAGCCCTTCGGCGATCCCGATCGCGAGCGATATCGCACGCGCCGGCGCGAGGGCCTTCTCGCGCTCGAGCACCGCTTCGAGGTCGGTCCCCTCGACCAGCTCCATCGTCAGGAAGTGGCGTCCGCGCCACTCGCCCACGTCGTGCGTCCGCGCGACGTTGGGGTGGGTGACCCGCCGCGCGAGCCGCACCTCGCGGCGCAAGCGTTCCACGGTCGACGGCTGCGGCGCGTCGCCGAGGTCGACGACCTTGATCGCGACCGCCTCTCCGAGCAGCTCGTCCCTCGCCTTGTAGACGGCCCCCATCCCGCCGCGGCCGATCAGGCGTTCGATGCGATAACGATCCGCGAACAAGCCGGACGCGTCCTCGACGCCTGCGACCCGACCCCCGCCCTCCGCGTCGAGCGTGTCGGCGTCGAGAGCGCGCCCATCTCGCGTCATCCCGACGGCAGTCTACCGCGATCGGGACCTCCGGCGGGCGGGCGTGCTCGTCCATCCCGCATGCTTCCGGAGCCAGTCCGAGCTCGAGCGCACCTTCCCCAGTCCGTTCGTCCACTGCCCTCGCAAGCTCGGAGCTCGGGCATCGAACGCCGAGACGAGTCGAACCGGTCGGCGATCCGGTGCTATCCGTCGCCCGCACATGCGATGGAAGGCGGACGACAAGCCACCCAAGCCGGACCTTCCGAGGGGACCGGCGCTCGGCTTCTCGCGCGCCCTCGACGACGCGTTCGACCCAGCCTCGCAGGCGCGCGGGAGGAGCTACGAGGTGCAGGGACGCGTGACCTTCGTCGGCTCTGCGGGCACGCGGCGGGACGCGAGCGTTCTCGGCACCCGCGTCTACCGCGTCCGAATCGCGCTCGAGTCGACGACGCTCTTCGTCGAGTGCACCTGTCCCGTGGGACCGTTCTGCAAGCACACGTGGGCAGCGCTCCTGGCAGTCACGCGTCGCGGAGACGATCTGCGCCTCGACCTGCAAGCGGTCGCTCGCGTGCGGGCAGGGCCGGAGGCCGATGCGTCCGAGCCGACGGTCGCGGCCGATGGAGCCGCGGCCCGGGGCGAGCGTCTCGTCGCCGTGTCGCCACGTCCGCCGGCGTGGAGGGACCGGCTCGATCGCGCCTTGGCGGAGCCGCGCGGCTCCGCGTTTCCGCTCGCCGGTGGCGTCGTCTTGGAAGCGCGCTTCGTGCTCGACCCGGCGGAGTGCCTGCGAGCCCGCGCGATCGTGCTCCACGCGTGGAGCCGGCCCACGGCGCGCGGCCCGATGGCGCGATGGAGCCGCGTCGCGGTCGGCGGATACGTGCTCCACACCACGGAGCTCGGCGCGTTCGACCGCTCGACGTTGGCCCTGCTCGGGACGCGCCCCGTCGGTCGTGGGCACATGCACTCGGCCGGCGAGGTCCCGTCCGCCGTCGCGCTCGACTTGGTGCGGAGGCTGGCGGATCGCGGGCAGCTCGCGCTCGCCCCCGTGCCCGGCGAGGTCGATCCCGCGGCGTGCGTGGCCGCGCGTTTCGACGACGGGCCGCCGTGGTTGGTCGCGCCGACCGTCCGCGAGGAGGCCGACGGCTCCCTCGTGGTCGACGTGGAGCTCGTGCGCAGCGACGAGCGAGTCGCGCTCGAGGCGTCGTACGCCCTGCTGCAGTCGGGCCTCGTGGTACGCGACGACACGATCGCCCGCTACGAGACGAGCGGTCCGTCCGGTCTCGTGGACGCGGTGCGCGCAGGCGGGCCGGTGAGGATCCCGCCCACGGACCGCGAGGCGTTCGCGCGCACGGTCCTCGAGACGCAGAGCCTCGCGGGCCTGGTGTTGCCGGCGTCGCTCGGCGTGACGGACTGCGTGCTCGAGCCGTCCTATGTCGCCGAGATCTCGGAGCGGACCGACGACGGGTACGCGTGGGTCGCGCCCTGGGTCGAGATCGACGGCGTGCGCGCCCCGCTGCTGCCCTTGGCGCCCGCGATCATCGACTTTCCCGAGAGGCGGCGGCTGCTGCGCGACGGTGCACGCGACGCGGCGGCTCGCGACCTGCTGCACGCGCTCGGGTGCCTGGACGCGAGCCTCGGGAGCTCGGACGATCTCCCTCTCTCGCAGTCGCGTACCCCATCGCTCGTGCGGGGGCTGCTCGACGCTGGCTGGGCGGTGTACGTCGAGGGTCGCAAGCAGCGGCGTGCGGGCCGCTTCGCGCTGCACGCGGCGAGCGGGATCGACTGGCTCGGGCTCCGAGGCGGCTTCGAGTTCGACGGGATCACCGCGTCGCTGCCCGAGCTGCTCCGCGCGGCGCGCACGAACGGCATGGTCCGCCTCGACGATGGATCGGTCGGGGTGGTGCCCGACGAGTGGCTCGCTCGCTGGAAGAGCCTCGCGGGCTTCGGCCCAGTGCTGGGCGAGACCGACGTCCGGTTCCTGCGCAGCCAGGTGTCCCTCGTCGATGCGCTGCTCGCGGCGCAACCGGAGGCGACGTGCGACGAGACGTTCGCGCGGCTGCGCCAGGAGCTCCGGGCGTTCCGCACTCCCGCGCCGGTGGATCCGCCGGCGTCGTTGCTTGGGACGCTGCGCCCGTACCAGCGGCAAGGGCTGGGCTGGCTCGCGTGGCTGGGGCGGCTGGGCCTCGGAGGCTGCCTCGCCGACGACATGGGCCTCGGCAAGACGGTGCAGGTGCTCGCGTACTTGCTCCATCGGCAGGAGCTGGACCCGCGGCGCGGGCCGTCGCTCGTGGTCGCTCCGCGCTCGGTCGTCGATCACTGGGTGAGCGAGGTCGAGCGGTTCGCTCCGCATCTGCGCGTCGTCGCGCAGATCGGCACCGGAAGGACGGCGGACCGCGCCGCGCTCGCGCGCGCCGACCTGCTCGTCACCTCGTACGCGACGCTGCGCCGCGACGTGGCGCTCCTCGCCGACGTCGAGCTCGACTGCCTCGTGCTCGACGAGGCGCAGGCGCTCAAGAATCCGGACGCCGCGACGACGAAGGCCGCACGAGTGTTGAGGGCGCGGCAGCGCATCGCGCTCTCCGGGACGCCGATCGAGAACCATCTGGGCGAGCTCTGGTCGATCTTCGACGTGGTGAGCCCGGGGATGCTCGGGTCGGTGAAGGTGCTGCGGGATCTCGCGGACCGCTCCGACGAGTCGTCCGTCGAGACCGCGGAGGCCGTCGCGCGCGCCGTGCGTCCTTTCCTGCTCCGCCGTCGCAAGCGCGAGGTGGCGACCGACCTACCCGAGCGGACCGAGGAGACGCTCGTCTGCACGCTCACGCCCACCGAGCGTGCGCTGTACGACGACCTCGCGCGCCACTACCGCGACGCGTTGCTCGGTCGCGTCCGGCGCGACGGGATCAAGCGCGCGGCGTTTCACGTGCTCGAGGCGCTGCTGCGCCTGCGTCAGGCCGCCTGTCATCCGGGGCTGCTCGATCCCAAGCGCCGCACGCGCGGCAGCGCGAAGCTCGACGTGCTGTTCGAGCAGCTCGACACCCTCGCCGACGCCGACGCCGACGACCCGCACAAGGTGCTCGTGTTCTCGCAGTTCACGTCGCTCCTCGACCTCGTCGAGCCCGGGCTCCGAGAGCGCGGCGTGGTGTTCGAGCGGCTCGACGGCAGGACGACCGACCGCGCCGCGCGCGTGGCGCGATTCCAGGACGACCCCGAGGTGCGCGTGTTCCTGCTCTCGCTCAAGGCGGGCGGCACGGGCCTGAACCTCATGGCGGCCGACTACGTCTACCTCCTCGATCCGTGGTGGAACCCCGCGGTCGAGACCCAGGCGATCGACCGTGCGCACCGTATCGGGCAGCGGAGACCCGTGGTCGCCTACCGTCTCATCGCCGCCGCGACGATCGAGGAGCGCGTGGCCGAGCTGCAAGGCCGCAAGCGGGCGCTCGCGGACGCCATCCTCGAGAGCGACACGGGGACGAGAGCGCTCGCCGATCTGACCGTCGCGGACCTCGAGCGACTGCTCGCGTGAACG
>JADZFZ010000105.1 GCA_020854145.1 Deltaproteobacteria bacterium
CTACTCCGACTCGGCCTTCTTCTCGTCTTCGAGGACGGGCTCGTCGGCTGCGACGAGCAACGCGCCGAACCGATCGCTCAGCGTCTTCTGGGCGCTCGGCGAGACCGTCGTGCCGATGATCTTCACCTTCTTGAGCGCGCGCAGACCGTCGCACGTCACCAGGGACGCGACCGCCTTATCGCCGAAATGGCCATCGAGCGACAGGCGCTCGAGCCCGACCACCGCGCGGCTCGCGGCCAGGGCCATCACGGCCTTGTCGGCGAGCTCCACCCGTTCGAGCACCAGCGCCACGAGACCGTCGAGCGCGGGCGTCGAGAACAACGCCGCGCATCCATCGTCGCCCACGCGTCCGCCCGTCAACGAGAACGTGCGGAGCTGCGCCGCGAGCGCGCCCTCGGCCACTGCCTTGCCCACGCCCGCGTCGAGGCGGAACGCACCCTCGCCGATTCGCAGGTCCACGAGCGTCGGCAGACCCTTGCCGGCCATGAAGCCGCGGACGCCATCGGTGCCGACTGCGTGACAGCGTGCGCGCAACGTCGCGAGGCCGGACAGCCCTCCTGCGGCGAGCGCAGCGAATCCCTCGTTCGCGAGCGGGTTCTGCGACAGGTCGAGCCACGAGAGCCCGGACAACGTCGATGCGCCCGCGAGCGCAGCAGCGCCGGCGTCGTCGATCCGGTTGTGCGTGAGATCGAGCCGGCGTACGCGCGAGAGCCACGGTCCCGCGACGAACGCACGGACAGCCGCGGCGTCCAATCCGCACGCACGCACCGTCACGGACTCGAGCTCGGGCGGCATCGAAACCACCGCGAACGCGCCCGCTCCGTCGGCGCTCATGGGCGCGTCCTGCAGGACCAGCGAACGCAGGCGCGCGAGCGGCGGTGCGGCCACGAGCGCGGCGAGCTCCTCGGCCATGCCGGTCGGCATGTCCACGGCGGAGTAGTCGAGCGTCAGCTCCTCGACGTACGCGAGCACGTTGCTCTCGGCGAGCGCCTGCAGGTTGCGCGGAGGCACACGCTTGCACGACAGCGCCACGCGGCGGATCGGCGGGGCGTCGCGCCAGCGCAGCAGCGTCTCGAGATCCCGCGCGCTCTTGAGCGACAGGTTCTCCAGCAGCCCGCCCACGAACGTGCACTGCTTGGGCGCCATCGGGCCGCACCAGCGCTGCGCGTTGTCCTTCAGAAGCGTCTTGATCTTCCACTGCGTCTGCTTGCTGAACGGTTGCGGACCGAGCTGCAGCCGGATGAGCTCGGCGCGCTCGCCGTCGCGGTACGCCGCCAGGAAGTCCGCCAAAGCCAGACGAAGCGACTGGTCTTCCCAGGCGCTCGCACATCGTTTGATCAGCTCTCGCTCGTCCACTGCGGCGGATAGTCCAACCCGCGAAAGCAGAAAGCAAGCAGGCGTCGTGCCCCGGTCCGGCACGGAGCGAGACCGGAGCCGATCGCCCCCGGGCCACCCCCCGTGCAGTGCAGCACGCACGCGTGCGCGCCACCGACGTTTCGCGAGAGGGTCGCGCTCGTCGTCTACTTCTTGGGGCCGCCCATCACCGCGAGCTTGAGGAAAGAGAGCTGGCTCTTGACCAGGTTCTTGGCGAGCTCGACGCGCGCGTTGCCTCGGCCTCGTTCGGGATCGAGCGAGCCGTCCTCGTACATCCGCCGCGTCGCCGCGCGTTGCAGCTTTCCGCTCGAGGTCTTGGGCAGCGTGCCCGCCTTCGCGAGCACCACCTCGTCGACCTTCAGGCCGATCACCTCTTGGATGCGCGCACGGATCTCGCGTTCGATGGACTGCTCGGTCTCGCGCGTGGCCTTGCCGGTGGAGTCCGTCACCTCGGCGACCACGACCACCGCCTCGCGATCCTCGTCGTCACGTGCCCGCGTGCCGAACGCGACGACGTTGCCCTTGCGCACGCCCGCCACCTCGCTGGCCTCCCACTCGAGGTCCTGGGGGTAGTAGTTCTTGCCGTGCACGATGATGAGCTCTTTGAGCCGCCCGCAGATGAGCACGCGCCCCGACGCGACATAACCGAGATCGCCCGTGCGCAGCCACGGATCGCCGCCATCGGTCGGCGTCACGAAGCTGTCGCGCGTCGCGACCTCGTCGTCCCAGTACCTGCCCATCACGCTCGGACCACGGATCGACAGCTCGCCGACCTTGCGCTCACCGAGCACCTCTCCCGTCGCCACGTCGGTCACGCGTAGCTCGTGCCCGAGGAACGTCCCGCCGCAAGACACGAGACGCACCGCGCCCGCGTGGTCCGGCTCGCACGGTTGCGCAACCCCGTCCGCGAAGAGCGTCTCGCCGACGACGCTGTCGGTCTCCATCCCGTGGCCGAGGCCCTGGAACGCGATGGCGAGCGAGCTCTCGGCCATCCCGTAGCTCGGGATGAAGGCCGTGCGCGGAAAGCCCGCGGGGGCGAGGAATCGCGAGAAGTCGTCGAGCGTCTCGGGGCGGATCGGCTCTGCGCCGCATCCCGCGATGCGCCAGCTCGAGAGGTCGAGCCCGGCGAGGTCCTTCTCGCGGACGCGCTTGACGGTGAGCGCGTAGGCGAAGTTCGGGGCGTACGCGATGCTCGCCTTCGCGCGGCTCATCATCTGAAGCCACGCCAGCGGCCGCTTCAGGAACAGGAGCGGCGGCAGATACGTCACGGCGCGCGCATAGAACAGGGGCGCGAGCACGAAGCCGATGAGGCCCATGTCGTGATAGAGCGGCAGCCACGAGCCCGCGACGTCACCCTCACGAACCTCGAGCCCTTCCTCCATGATCGCGCGGATGTTGTGCCCGAGGTTGCCGTGCGTGAGGCACACGCCCTTCGGCCGCGACGTGCTGCCGCTCGTGAACTGCAGGAATGCGAGGTCGTCGTGCGCGACGACGACCGGTCGGAAGAGCGACCCGTCGAGCTTCACCTCTTCGACCGAGAGGATCGACCTCAGGTCCGGGCAGGATGCCTGGACCGTCCCGAGAAGGTTCTTGATCTGCTTGGTCGTCAGCACGGCCTTGCAGCCGGCCTTCGCGATGACGTGCCGCGCGTTGTCGAGGTAGCCGCTCAGCTGGCCGAGCGAGAGTGGCGGGTAGATCGGCACCGGGACGATCCCCGCTTGCAGCGCGCCGAAGAACGAGAACACGAAGTCCTCGCCCGTCGGCAGGATCATCGCGACGCGGTCGCCTTTTCGCAGCCCCGCTTCCTGCAGAGCCGCCGCACGCGCACGGCTCTCGGCGTGCACCTCGCGGAAGCTGTGCTCGACCGAGCGCGGTGCGCCCGCGACCTCGATCTGCGTTCCGCGGACGTGCGCCGGGCCTTCGTCGAGGAAACGGAACCCGCGCGAATCGATGTCGGCGACGTCCTCGAGGGCCTGAACGATCGTGCGGACCGGCTTGCCGACGATACGCGCGCCGAGCTTGCGCTCCCACTCGAGATCGAGGGGCGACCGTTGCCCGTGGCGCACACGATCGAGATGACCCGTGACGCGATCGGACGCGCTCACGACGCCCCTCCGGGCGCGCCGGCGTCGCGCTCCTCGAGCAGATCCGTCAGCTTGCGCGCCACGTCGCCGACCGTGTGCATGGACGGCAACACCTCGTTCGGGATCGTGATGTCGTACGCATCCTCGACGTGCGCCATCGCCTCCATCACACCGAGCGAGTCGAGCCCGAGGTCGTTGGTGATGTCGTGCTCGGGCAGGATCTCCTTCGGCGCGGCCTCGGCGGCCTGCTCGCGCAAGATGTCCTTCACCTTCGCCAAGACGTCCTCGTATC
>JADZFZ010000106.1 GCA_020854145.1 Deltaproteobacteria bacterium
GTGCGAGGCGAGCGCGGGGGTGACGCACACGCCGCTCGCGGCGGGCACCGCTTGCGCAGACGCGGACGCGTGCAACGGAGCCGAGACGTGCGACGGGGCGGGCGCCTGCGCGGCGGGGACGCCGCCGGTCGTCGACGACGGTAACCCGTGCACCGCGGACGTGTGCGAGGCGAGCGCGGGGGTGACGCACACGCCGCTCGCGGCGGGCACCGGCTGCGCAGACGCGGACGCGTGCGACGGAGCCGAGACGTGCGACGGGGCGGGCGCCTGCGCGGCGGGGACGCCGCCGACGTTGGATGACGGCGATCGCTGCACCACCGACACCTGTGACCCCGGTACGGGGCCAGCGCACACGCTGATCGACGGCTGTGACCCGTCGTCGCCGGTGGCGGGGGGGCCCCTCGAGACGAGGGCGAGCCTCCTCGGTCGAGTCGTGCGTGCAGACGGGAGCCCGGTCACTAGCTACGCGGTGCGCGTGCTGGACGCGGCCGAGGGCTCCATGCCAGCCGAGCGTTCGGACGTCGTGCTCACGGTCGCGGGAGACGGATCGTTCCGCGCGCGCCTGACCACCTTCCCGGAGGAGCTCGCGGAGCGGACGCCTCCGGCGCGTGTGCTCGTGGCGATCGAGTCGGAGGCGTTCCCGCGTCTCGTCCGAGTGGCGTACCTGCGGCCCGGCGATCTTCGCGACCTCGGCCCGATGACAGTGCTCGAGCGGGATCCCGCGGTCACGGTGATCGGACCGGCGGGTGGCGTCGCGAGCGATTCACAGGGGAACATCGAGCTCACGGTGCCGCCAGGAGCGCTCTCGGAGGACACCCCGATCCGGATCACACCGATCCCGGAGCGCCGGCAGTTCCCGGTGCCACTGCCCGAGTCGACGGTGACGATGTACGGGATGGTGTTGGAGCCCGACGGCACCGAGTTCGCGGTGCCCGCGACGCTCCGGGTCGCGAACACACGCGGCGCGCCGATCGAACTTCGCATCCCGATGGGCTACGCCGACGAGCAGACGGGCAACTGGCTACACATCGGCGAGGCCGTGTGGGACGGCACTCGCTTCAGCGGCACCATCGAGCACTTCTCCACGATCGACTGGAATCACGCGCTGTTCGTCGAGTACCTGCTCGTCGGTGACGGACACGACGCGAACGCGTCCGGCGCCGAGGACTGCGTGGGAAGCGCGGCGTCGTTCACCAGCGGATCGCTGCGACAACGGCTCCGAGTGCCTGGGCACCGGAGCGACGGCCGCGAGCTCGGCGTGACCCTGTCGTACGACAGCGGGCTCGCCGGATCTCGGGCGCTCGGGACTGCGCCGCCATCGTCGACTGGCGGGGTCCTGCCGGACGTCGGGCCTGATACGTCGATGTCGGGGCTGTCGATGGAGACCAAGTGCCTGCCGGCCGCGGCCGCCGCGCCGGCCGGCGGGTGCGCGACGGGCGGCTCTTGCGCTCCGTCGTATGTGATGACCGAGGTCGACATCCTGGGCAGGCGCCAGCGCGAGGAGGCGAAGATCGCCGCCATCAACGCCCGAACCGAGAGCGGCTACTACTTCAGTCTGCCCAGCAACGCCGACGGCAGCACCCCGGCGCCCGGACACGCGCCCGTCAACACGCGCTATTCGTCCGCTGGCGGTGGTGAGTGCGTGGGCGGCGGCGCGGAGTTCAGCGCGCGCGCCTCCGATCAGCAGACCGTCACGATGCCGCCGGCCTCCAACGTCGACGTGGAGCGCGGCTCGTTCGAGGGCTATCAGCTCGTCTATCACCGCCGCGCCTCGCCGTACGGTGCGGGGTGGGGGCTCACGGAGATCCCCGAGCTGTTTGCCCCGCCCACCCGCGATCAGGTCGACCTCGTCTCTGGCGACGGCCAGGTCGAGCGGTTCCAGTTCGGCGTGCGTCCCGAGACCTACGCGGAGGGGAACTTCTACCTGGGAGCCAAGGCCAGGGACTGGACCACGGGGGAGGTGCTGATCGCGCGGCGGCCGGGGAGCTTCGTGGAGATTCACCGAGTCGTCGCGGGTGCGGGGACGACCCACGTGCTGACGACGACGCTTACGACGGAGCCCTCCACGCTCGCCGTGACCTGGTACGGCGGCGAGCGTTGGTTCGCGGCGGGGCTTGCGGAGGGCGGGTTCGTCGAGATCGATCCGATGGGCGTCGCACGCGCCCACATCGCGCGGTCCAACACTGCCCCCACCGTCTCGTACGTCGCGGCGCACGGGAGCGCGCTCTACTACACGAGCGGGCTCCCGGACGATGAGTACATCCATCGCGTCTTGCTCGACGACCCGCTGCGCGTGGTCCAGCACTTGGGGGACCTGAACGGTGACAGCTCGCTCGATCCGCAGGCGCCGCTCGGCGAGATGCGCTTGCGGGCTCCGCGTGGCCTCGCCGCGTCGCCTTCCGGGGAGCTCTACTTCGCGTGCGCCGGAAGGCACACGGTCTACCGCGCGGCCCCGGGGACGAGCGGAACGGTCGACGGCACGTCGGCGGTCGTACGCGTCGCGGGCGGTGCGTGGACGCCGGTGTTCACGAGATACGGCGCATGGGCGAACGCATCGAAGTTCGGCCTCCACGAGCCGGCGCAGCTCTCCCTCGCTCCCGATGGAGCGCTCTACGTCTCCTCGGCGGCAAACGCATACACGCCGATCATCGCGCTCGTCGACACGGTCGCGCGCCACCCTCTGTGCCAACGTGCGTGAGAAGGTCGCCCCCTCCGAGATTACTGTACGAACCGAGCAGGGCGAGACTGGCATGACCGATGGCGAACGTGATGTCCTTGCCGGCCGTGAGGCCGGAGACCGAA
>JADZFZ010000107.1 GCA_020854145.1 Deltaproteobacteria bacterium
TCGATCGCATCGAGCTGGGTGTCGCTGACGCCGAAGTCACCCTCGGGGATGAACCCGAGGCCGGTGTGCCCGACGCTGATCAGGCGCGGCAACGACAGGATGGGCATGCGCGAGAACGAGATCTCGAGCGAGCCGCGAACCGTCTCGAGCGACGCGAGATCGAGCGTCTCGCTCGCGGTGGCGCCGCCCAGCCGAAGGGCGTCGCCCACGGTGCGGAGGGCGCCGAGACGGACGACCTCGAGAGAGCGCGCGCCGTAGATCGAGATCGATTCGGCCTCGCCGAGCGCGGGAGCCGACAGCACGCGCAACGCGGGCGCCTCCTGCACGAGCAGCGATCCGGTCTCGAGACTGGGAAGGTCCAGCGTCTCGAGCAGGGCGTCGTGCTCCACGGAGACCGTGCCCACCGTTCGGAGCGAATCGAGCCCGAGCTCGACGAGCGCGTCGAGCTGCGATGCCTCCACACCGTGGCTCGCCGAGGAGAGACGTCGCAGGTCGGCGCGCACCAGCGACGGCAGCAGCCACAGCGAGATCGATCCGGCGCGCTCGAGCGCATCGAGCTCGAGCGTCGCGAGCGCCTCGCCGCCGCGCACTGCGATGCGCTCCGACCGCACGAGCCGTGGCATCCGCAGGGCCGCCAGCCGGTCGTTGCCGATGAGCACGAAGTCCGCGACGCGCTCGACGCAGGCGAGCTCGATCGTCTCCAGCCCACCGAGGAACTGACCCAGGAGGTTGCCGGTGATCCTCCGTAACGACGGCAGCACGAGCGCGCGCAGCGCGTCGCCCTCGAGCCGGACGTTGCCGTCGATGCACGTGATGCCGCTGAGCGCGTCGACGTCGGCCGCCGTCGCGACGACGACGTCACCACGCACCACCGTGTCTCCCTCGCACGGCTCCGGCATCGGCGCGCACGCGATCGGGTCGCCGGCATCTCCGACCGCGGCCGCGTCGCTCGGATCGCCAGCGTCGCGCGGATCCTCCACCGAGGGCGACGCATCGTGGCCGGGATCGGACGCCGCGTCCGAGCCTCCGGACGATGGAGGCACGACCGAGGTGTCCGCGAGCGTAGCGACGTCGGGATCGCGCACCGATCCGTCGTTCCCCGGGGCGGGGTCCGGCCCACGGTCACGGGAGTCGGAGCAGCCGGCGAGCGCGACGAGAAGGAGAAACAGCCTGAGAGCGCGCATGGCGCCCGACGACGCAAGGCACGTTCCCCGAGCCCGTGCCTGAGAGAAGCCGAGGGACGCACGCGCAAAAGCGGACGGTTCGGATCTTCATGGAACACAATGGAACACCCTCCGCCGCGGAGTCGCTCGGGCTCGCGGCTACGGCAGCGGGGGCGGGCTCGGGCGCGTGTCGACATCGGTCGCGACGTCGGTCGCGCACTCCTCGAGAACGACCTCGTCGATCACGGCCGAGACACCGATGCCCGGCGGCAGCGCCAGACCGACGTCCCATCCGGTGACGAGACCGCTGCGCAGCGACAACGTCGAGCGCTCGCCGACGAGGTGCGCGCCGACGTAGCCACCCACGAGCTCGAAGCTCGTGGCGATGACGGAAGCGCCGTCGTACGCGCCGAGCCCGATCGCGCAGGTGGTCGCGGCACAGCCGCGCGAGACGGCCGCCACCGCGACGTCCGCGAGATCGAGGCTCGACGCGGGGCCGAACGCACCGGCTCCGAGCCCGGCGATGGGCTCCAAGCGCGCCCGCACGAGGGAGATCGATCCCCCCGACGACGCAACCGCCAGCGCTCCGGCGCGGCTGGCTTCGCTCGCCGGCGAACCGATCAGCCGGACGTCGCTCGCCGTGACTCGCGACCCGCGCTCCGCGGCGACGATCCCTCCGCGGATGCACGCTTGCACGACGAGCGAGGAGATCGAAGCCGCCGCCCCGCGCCGCACGAGGAGACCGAAGCCGTCGCCCGGTCCGCCGATCGTCACGTCGGTCAGCACGACGGAGGTGTCCTCGTCGTCGGCGACGATCGCGACATCGGAGGACGCGTCGACGTACGCGCGCGTGAAGCTCGCGGTCGCACCGTCGTGGGCCACCACGCTCGCCGACGACGACGGTCCGGGGTCGCCGATCACCAGGTCGCGGAGATCGACCTGGCCTGGCGTGGGTACCTGGATCCCCACGTCGCCGAAAGACGCCACCACGACGCGTGATCCCGTCAGCGTCGCACCGTCCGCGACCAGGGCTCCGTGGGTCCCTCCGCGCAACGCCACGTCGTCCAGCTCCACGGCGCCGAGCCCTTCGAACGCGGCCAAGTCCAGCGACTCGTGCCCCACGGCAATCTGGGCGCCCGGGTTGTCGGCGACGACCGTGCGGTGAATCGACGCGCTGCCGTTGGCCACCGCGAGGATGCCGTGGCCCGCGAGCGCACCGTCGGACGAGGCTCCGGTGCTCGCGACCAGGACGTCGGCGAGGTGGGCCGTTCCATCGGAGAATCGCTTCGGCGAGCCGACGCAGGTGCCGAGGATGCATCCTCCGATCGCGACGCCCGCACCGCGCGCCCGTTCGATCGTCGCTCGTTGGACGATGAGGAACGCCCCGTCCGTGACCTGGATGCCTGCGCCCGTCATCTGGACGCTCGACACGAGGCCCGTGTCCGCGATCCGCAGATCGTTGGCGCGGACGTCCGCGCCCTCCCACGTCACGAGCCCCGGCCCGGCCACGCGGCTCACGGAGACGCGCTGCAAGCTGGACGGCGAGATCCAGAGCCCGATGCCCTCCGTCGCCAACGCGCCGCGCGCGCTGGGCTCGACGTCGCGAACGACCGCATCCGTCAGGACCATCGGCCCGCTCGAGGCGATAGCGGCTCCACGCGTGCGCTCGACCAACGCCCCTTCGAGGGTGAACCGTACGCCGGTGCCCAGGACGATGACGCCCTCGCCGCCGACGTCGCGGACGACGACTCGCGCGAGCTGGATCGCGGTCGGGTCCACGGCGAACACTCCCGCGATCCCCGAGCGCTCGACCACGACGCCGTTCGCGTCCAGCTCGGCGCCGCCGATGACGCCCACGCCTTCTCGTCGGGATGGGCCGATCGCGACGTCCGTCAGCGTCGAGACCGGGTGGACGCCTTCCAACGTCAGCCCGCGGTCGACGTCCCGCAGCACGGCGCGCGACAGGGTCAGCGTGCCCGCGTCCGCGACGCGAACCGCGGATCCGTTCGAAGTCGTGGGAGCCGCCCGCACGACGACGCGATCGCCGGCGACGGAGCCGTGAACGACGATCCCTTCGACCGCGTCCTCGATGAGCACGCCCTCGAGCACGACCGCGGAGCCGGCGAGCGCATCGACGGCGACGTCCCCACCGACGATCGCGAGGTTGCGGAGCGCGACGCCCGCTGCGTCCGTGCGCACGACGTGCGAGCCGCTCGGCGACGGCACGATGCGCGTCTCGCCGGGGCACGCGCCCCACAACGTCACGTGGGCGGGCAGATCGATTCCGCCCGTGTACGTGCCTGCAGCGAGCGCGATCACGACGGAGGAGCCCGACGGCGAGACCGCGGCCAGCGCTTCGGCGAGCGATGCGAAGGGCGCGCTCGTCGATCCGGTCCCTCCGGGTGGGGCGCCCGCGCGAACGTGCAGCACCGTCGCCGACGGCGGCAGATCCGCGGCCCACGATCCCCGCGCGGGGCACGCGGTGCCGATCGGCGCGCAGCCATCCTCGCCGGCAAAGTGCTCCGTGGCTCCCGTGCACGTCTCGCGTCCAGTGGCGGGCCACGGCTCGCACCACGCAGCGGCGTCGTCCGCGTCGAGCACGGCGCGCCACCCCGCGGCGCAGTCGGCGCGCGGCGGCTCGGGCGTATCGACCGCCGGCGAGGCCATCGCGATGCTCGTCGCATCGGTGCCCGACAGCCACGACACGCGAGGAGCAATCGGCGCAGCGGGCGGCGTGGGCACATCGGGACGCACGACAGGCGGTGCGGCGTCCGACGCGGCGTCCGAGGTCGCGCGCGCGTCCGCCTCCGCGTCGGCGCCTGGAGCGGCCCCATCGCTTGTGGTCGCGTCGCGCGCGCGCGTGGCGTCGGGCGCGCTGCTCGCGTCGGACCTCCCGGCATCGAGCACGACGACCGACGCATCGACCACGCACGCACCGACCGAGGCCGATGCGGCGAGCCCCGCGAGCGCCATCCACCCTGCGCGCGCTCCGACCCGAGCCGGCATCGGCACACTCTACCCGAGGCGCTCGCTACGGCCGATCGGCCTCGAGCCGGTCTGCGCCCGGCGGCGCGTCAGGGCGCCGCGGGTCGATGGGTCAGCTTGATGGGCGGAGGCTCGTCCTCGACGAGATACTCGAAGTCGGTGCGGAACTGGTCGAGGCTGATGCCGGCGGTCGCCGCGAACTTGGCGAGCTCGTGCGCGTCCTCGAAGTCGTCGCGCCGCAGACGGATCATGTAGCGGCGCGCGATCTTGTACCGCTCGGCGTGGATGTCGACCATCCGCACCCTCGTCTTGCCGGTCTGCGGGTCCATCATCTCGCCGAAGGGAAGGGGCTTGAAGCGGCCGTCCTGGATCGTGACCATGACGCCGTTGCCGCCCTCGTCGAGGTACTTCGTCGCGCAGTAGCCGAGGTCGCGCGTGTACTCCATGTCGTAGGGGATCGGGTCGGCGCAGCGGAGCTCGTAGCCGATGTTCTTGGCCACGATGGTCGTCTTGATGCCGTAACGCTTGAGGCCTTCCTGGACCTTGAGCTTGAGGATCTCGCCGAAGTTGATCTCGGCGATCCGCACGTGGCCGTGGGCGTCGCGCTCCACGTCCTCGAGCTGCTCGAGGTCGGCGGGATCCATCGACTCGACCAGGCCCTCCGCGAGCACCAGCACTCCGTCGGGACGACCGTCGCTCAGGCGCTTGAGGATCGCCCCGACCACCGTGTCGACGACCTTCTTGAGGCTCACCTTCGCGGGGAACTCCTCGGGGATCAGCGTCAGGGTCGCGCCGGCTGCCTTGCCGATGCCGAGCGCGAGGTGCCCGGCCTTGCGGCCCATCGCGACGACGAAGTACCAGCGCGAGGTCGTGCGCCCGTCGACCATCAGGTTCTTCACGATCTCGACGCCGTGATGCCGCGCGGTCTGGAAGCCGAACGTGTACGTGTCGCCCGGCAGGTTGAGATCGTTGTCGATCGTCTTCGGGACGTGCACGACGCGGATGCGACCCTTGCTGCACTCCTCGAGGCGCGCCGCCGAGAACGCGGTGTCGTCGCCGCCGATGGTGATGAGCTTGTCGACGTTGAGCCTCAGCAGCGAGATCACGCAGGCCTCGAGGTGCTCCGGGTTCTTCGTCGGGTTCGCGCGGCTGATCCCGATGTGCGAGCCGCCGCGGAAGTGGATGCGGCTCACGGTCTCGATGAGCAGCGGCGTCACGTAGTCGATGCGGCCTTCCATGATCCACTTGAAGCCGTCTCGGATGCCGACGACCTCGCAGCCGGCGAGCACACCGCGGATCGTGGCCGTGCCGATGACGCTGTTGATGCCGGGTGCGGGGCCGCCTCCGACCAGGATCGCGAGGCGCTTGGGCATGTGTGTCATCCGTTCTCCTCGGCGCGCACGGTACTACCAGCCGCGCGTCGAGGGCATCCGGTCGGCGGGAGGGTTCGGCGTCGCGGTTGTGGTGCCCTTCGAACCGAGGCGATACTCGTTCGGTGGGGCTGCGACGAACCATCCGATGGGCCGTGTGCCTGGGTGCGCTCGGTGTGGTCGCGTCGTGCGGGGACGACGACGGTGCGCCGTCGGATGCCGCGACGCCGACGGACGGCTCGGCCGA
>JADZFZ010000108.1 GCA_020854145.1 Deltaproteobacteria bacterium
CCGACGACGCTCAGGCCGCGAACCGCGCCGCCGTCGCGTTCATCGTCTGCCCGTTGTTCCTGGTCGGCGGGATGGCCGCTTCGCCCGACGCCCCGATGAGCGCTGCCTGGCTCGGGTCGCTCGCATTTGCCGCGCGGGCGGTCTCGCTGCTCCGGGCGAGCACGCCACGGGGGCTCGGCCACGACGAAGCGAGCTCGACGTCGGGATCCCTCTCCTCACGCCACGCGATTTGGACGATCACGGCAGGGGGAGTCCTGGGAATCGCCTTTCTCGCCAAGTACAGCGCGGCCCTGTTGGGGATCGCATTCGTGCTCGCGCTCGCGTCGCGGCAGTGCGCCCCGCTCCTTCGCCGTCCGACGAGCTGGATTGCCGCGACCATCGCTTTCCTGCTCGCCTCTCCGCCGCTGGTCTGGAACGCCACCCACGACTGGGCATCGATTCGTCACCGCCTCGATTGGACCCAAAGCGAGTCGGGGCTCTCGCTTCGCAACCTCGGCGCGTGGGCGGGGGGACAGATTCTCTATCTCACTCCCCTGGTCGCCGTCGTCGGTATCGCCGTCCTCCTGTTCCTCTGGCGCAATCGAGCGCGCTCCGCCGCGCACCGGCTCGTGGCGCTCGCGACCTTCGTCCCGATGGTGCCGCTGTCGCTTCTCTGCCTCTGGAGCCGCGTGGCCGAACCGCATTGGATGTTGCCCGTCTGGCTCGCGCTGCCGGCGGTGATCCCGGGCGCGCTCGCGCTCCCCGATGCCGACCGGCCGTGGGCATTGCGTACCCCGTCTCTTCGATGGGCTGCCGGCTCCGGGCTGGCGCTCGTCGCGATCCTCCACCTGCACGTGTTGACCGACCTCGCGCCGCGCCTCCTGCCCGCGTCCCTCTACGACCCGCGATTCGACCTCGCGCACGACCTCCGCGGCTGGCCCGAGGTCGCGTCGAGAGTCGAGCGCGCAGCTCGGCGCGCACGCACCGGCGTGGCGCTCGCCCTCCATTGGACGACCTGTGCTCAGCTGGATCTGGCGCTCCGCGCGCGCCGTTCGACGATTGCCGTCGGCTGCCTCACGCCCGAGCGCGACGATTACGACGACTGGGCGCCAGAGCTCGCCGCACGAGCCGACGCCATCGTCGTCGTCGATGGGCGCTGGACCGACGCGCCCCACCGGCGAATGCCATTGCCGTCGCGCGGCGGCGCGCGTCGATTGGACGTCGTGCGAATCGAGCGCGGCGGACGAGTCGTCCGCACCTTCGAGCTCTGGCGATGACGGATCCGCGTCAGGGCGCTCCGAGGCCCCGAATGCTCAGCAGGTACGTGTCGTCGCAGGATTGTCCCGAGAATCGACGCACGACGAGATAATAGTCGCCGCCGTCCTCCGTCCCGAATCGCTCCGTCCAGCTGAATCCATCGTCCTCACCGGCCAATCCGGTCGACGACGACGCGCGCGAAGTGCCGCTCATGCAATCGGCGAGACCGTAATAGAGGTAGACGTCGTAATCGGCGGTCGAAGGCACGCTGGTCAACGACACGTCGATGGTCTCGTTGAGCTCGAAGGTGCCGTCGTCGGTCGCGAACACGTAACAGTCCATCGGGTCGTCGACGGAGTCGATGGTCGCTTCGATCACGACGTCGATGTCCGGCGCGCCCATGGTGATGCGGCGGCAGGCGCCGCAGGAATCGTTCGGCTCCTGCGAGTCGGGCCTGCGCAGGTCTTCGCCGTCGCCGTCCTGATCGATGCCATCGCCGCAGATCTCGGTCATTCCGCTGCCGCCGGTCTGGCAGGCGCTCCAGCGGCCGCCTGCCTCGCACGTCTCGACGCCGGGCCGACCGGCGTCCTCGCAGCGGCGCGTGGCGCCGAGGCACTCGTCGTCGTTGCAGTCGATCCGGCCGTCGCAATCGTCGTCCATCGTGTCGTCGCACGCGCGCTCGGCGTCGCCGCCCGCACACCCGCAGCGACCCTCCCGGCACGCTTCGTCCGCCGCACACGCCGTCCCGCACGTGCCGCAGTTGCGCGGATCGCTCCGCAGATCGACGCAGGCGTCGCCGCAGCGCGTGCCGGCCATGGGACAGCCGCATCGTCCCTCCGTGCACATCTCGCCCGTCGCGCAGGCCATGCCGCACCCGCCGCAGTGTTGCGGATTGGACGAGACGTCCACGCAACCGCCGGCGCAGAGCATCGTGCCGGCCATGCAGCCCATCACACACGTCCCGCGCTCGCAGGCCATGCCCGTGGTGCACGCATTGCCGCACCTTCCGCAATTGGACGCGGTCGATTGCAGGTCCACGCAGACGCCGCTGCACTCGCTCTGCCCTTCGGGGCAATCGATCGGCCGCCGGGCGTCGAGCATGGTCGGCGGCCCCGAGTCCGCGGGAGGAGGCGTCGGAGGCGTCGGAGGCGTCGGCGGAACGGGGGGCGGCGGATCGCCGCCGAGGTCGACCGTGGACGCATCGGGATCGAGGAGCGGCGGTGGGTTCTCGCCAGACGCACAGCCTGCGACCAGAAGCAAGAGCAGGCAGACGGCAGCCTGCGTCGGCATGATCCGCCTTCCGAGCCTGCCACGCCCCACAACCGAAGCACCCTGGTCGGAAGGCGAAAATCTTGGCGTCATGGGTGCGAGCGTAGCCCATGAGACGGCCGCATCGGATTACCATCGCGCGCGTCATGGCGACCCACCGGGTAGACCTCTCGACCGCGCGCGCGTTCTGGCACTCGAAGCAGGGGCTCGGTCGGGCGCCGGCGGGGTCGCTCGCCGAGGTCGTCGCGAAGACGGGTTGGCTCCGGACGCTGGGTGGCGCCGACGTCTATCTGGCCGCCAAGGCGCGGGTGCCCGCGATGCGCCGCGCAGACCTCGACGCTGCGACGACCGCGATGGACCTGCGCGTGTTGCCCGCCGTTCGCGGCTGCATCTACCTCGTGCCGCGTGCCCACGCGCCGCTCGCGATGCGGTTCGCCGAGGGGATCTGGCGCAAGAACGCATCGCGCGATCTCGCGAAGGTGGGAGTTCCGTGGCGTGAGATCGAAGCCGTCGCGAAGGCGGCCGAAGACACGCTCGCCGCCGGACCGCTCTCGACCGATGCACTGCGGCGCGCGATGCCGACGGGCAGCGTCCGGAGCTTCGGCGAGGCCGGCAAGAAGGTCGGCATCTCCTCACCGCTGCCGCTCGCGCTGCGCTCTCTCGAGTTCGCCGGCGCGGTCGAACGGACCCTCGAGGGCGGCAAGCTCGACAGCGAACGCTACCTCTGGCGGCGCGCCGCGCGGAGCCCGTTCGACGGCGTCTCGGTGCCGCAAGACGCGGCCGGGCTGGCGCGTGCGCTCACGGAGATCTTCGTCGCCCAGATGGGACCCGTGACCGCCAAGCACGTGGCCGAGTGGGCGGGCATCGGTCTGACCGAAGCGCGCGAAGCCGCGCGCGAGCTCGGCCTGCTCGAGGTCGAGGTCACCGGCTACGCGGACGATGCCCTCGTGTCGCCCGACGAGATCGACGCGCTGGCGCGCGCGCGACCCGCCGAGAGCGCCGTGTCCTTCCTGTCGTTCGAGGACAACTACTTCGTGCCCCACGGCGGCCCCGGCCTCTACGTGGACCCCGCGCACCACGATCTCGAGGTGCACGAGTGGGGCTCGGTGCGACGTGCGACGCTCGGCACGTCGCGCCACCTCGCGAGCCGCAGCATCGTCCTCGGAACGACGATCGGCGGATTCTGGGAGCTCGATCCCGACCGCGGTCACCTCGAGCTCGGCTTCCTCGAATCGCCTTCGCCCGCGATTCGCGATCGCGTCGAGGTGGTGGCCACGAGCATCGCGCAGTTCCTGACCGACGAGATTGGCCACGGCCACGCATTCTCCCTCGACACGGACGATTCTCTCCGCGAGCGATTGCGCGTCGTGCGCAAGCTGCAGATGGCCAATCCCCCGACCGCGAAATCCCAGTCTCCCAAGCCCGCTCCGGCGAAGCCCGCGAAGTCCCCGGCCAAGAAGCCACCCAGGAGCCCGGCCCCGAAACCTCCGCAATCGGCCGCAGGCGGCTCGCGGTCGGGCACCGCGTCCCATCCCGCATCGCCCCCTTCGAAGCCGTCGAAAGCACGGCCGGCGCCAGCGGACCGGCCGAAGACGACACTCGGGGATCGGTCTCCCGCGCCCAAGGCGCGCACGCGCTGACGCCAGACGAGCCGATCTACACGGAGCGCGCGCGTCGGCGGCGCACGGTCGCGATTGCCGCAATCGCGATTCCGACAATCGACCCTCCGGCAATCCAACTCGTCCTGCGCCCGCCCCTCTGCCCGTTCGCCGCGGAGATTGACGGCGATCTCGCGCCCGGCACCGAGCAGCCGCAACCGCCGCCGTCGTCGTCGGCACCGGCGCCCGACGTCCCCGAATCGGCCATGGGTGGAGGCGGCGGAGTGGGCACACCCGAATCGCCCGCGGGAGGGCTCCCCGAATCGGCTCCCGGAGGAGGAGGCGGACCGGGCGGTGTCGGCGCTGGCGGCACGCCCGAGTCGTCGCCCGGCCCGGCATCGGTGGGCGGAGGCGGGGGTGGAGTCGGCGGGGGCGGAGGCGGCAGCACACCCGTGCGACACGGCAACGTCTCGAGGCCGCTCGAGGTCACGCCCATCACGTTGCCGCCCGCGACGTCCGCGTCGAGGTCGGCTCCGCCGACGTATCCCGCCATCTCGGCGTCGGCGTTGAGCACGCACGCCGTGAACGCGACGGCGTAGCGGCGGAAGAACGCGACGCCGCCGTCGCCGGAGGTACACGCGATGTCGCAGATGGCGCTCGTCGTGTCCTCGACGTCGCAGTGGCCGCTGCGCGACACGGTCAGCGCGAGCGTCGGGCCCGCGAGAGCGTCCGTGGCGGCCGTCGTCCAGGCGGAGTTGCAGGCGCCTTTGACCTCGGCGTAGACGACGGCGGCAGGGACCGTCACCGAGCCGGCCGCCGCTGCGCCCATGCCGCGATCGTCGTTGGGATCGAGGTAGACGGCCGAGCCGATCAGCGGGTCACGCGACGTGGCGATGACGGAGTTGAGGCCGCCCCACGAATGGCCGATCACCCCGCGACGCGCGCCATCGACGCGCCCGGCGAGAGGTCCGCTGCCGCTGGCGCTCTGTGTGACGGCCCACTCGAGCAAGCCGGAGATGCCGGCCGCGTTGGCGTCGTGATCGCATCCGAACACGGAGCACGGCATCGTCGGCAGCACGACGACGAATCCGCGCGACGCGATGATCGCCGCCATCTCGGCGAGGAATGGCCCCATGCTCGACGCGCCGTGGATGAGCCCGACGACGGGCACCGGTCCGGGCGCGTCGGACGCGTAGACGACGCGCGCGGGCACGGTGAGCCCGCCCGCCGAGACGCTGCCGGCGTCCCAGGTCTCCACCGCATAGCGCCCGCGCATCTCGGGCTGCGCGAGCGCGTTGCGAGAGCCGAGCATCGCGAACGTGATCGCGACCGCCGCGACCACGAGCGCCGCACGCGCCCTCACGTGCACTGAAGTGTCTCCACCCTTCGGGTGGGGGGGAATCTCGGTTGCTGCCACGGACTTCCTCCTCGACGTCGATCGCTCGCCCGGTGGAACGTACCGGCGAACCGACTCGGTGCGCGAAGGATTTTCTCGGCGGTGAGGATCGTCCGTCGTGTCATTCCCTCCCGTGGCGTGCGCAGCACGACACGTGGGAGGGGCGAGCGCGCGCAGGGCGTAGCCCGAGCACGCTCGGGGGTGGGCAGCGAAGCCTCGATCGTCGGCGAAGCTCGATCGATCGGAGCCCGCGCGCGAAACGGATTGGAAGTGCTCGTCTACGAAGGCTGTGATTCCAAGGACTTGGTACCGTCGATCCTGTCCCCGGTCAGCCGCGGACCAATTGGACGATCTTCTGGGCGCCGTCGGCCATCGAGGAGGCGGGGGTGATGGCCAGGCCGGACTCGGCGAGCATCTGGCGGCCCTGCTCCACGTTGGTGCCTTCGAGGCGGACGACGAGAGGCACCTTGAGACCGACGGTCTTCGCGGCGGCGATGACGCCACCCGCGATGATGTCGCACTTCATGATGCCACCGAAGATGTTGACGAAGATCCCCTTCACGTCCTTGTCGTGGAGGATGATCGTGAATGCCTTGGTGACGGCTTCCTGCGTCGCGCCGCCGCCGACGTCGAGGAAGTTCGCGGGCTCGCCGCCATAGTGCTTGATGATGTCCATCGTCGACATCGCGAGGCCGGCGCCGTTGACGAGACAGCCGATGTTGCCCTTGAGCGAGACGTACGAGAGCCCTGCCGTCTTCGCCTCGAGCTCGGTCGGGTCTTCTTCGTCCTTGTCCTTCAGCGCGTTCCAGGCGGGGTGACGGAAGTCGGCGCTGTCGTCGAAGTTCACCTTCGCGTCGAGCGCCATCACGGTCCCGTCCTTGGTCGTGACGAGCGGGTTGATCTCGAGCAGCGAGCAGTCCTGCTCGATCGCCATGCGGTAGAGCGTCGAGAGCATCGCAGTGAGCTGCTTGACCTGCGCAGCGTCGAGACCGAGGCCGAAGCCGAGGTTGCGCGCCTGGTAAGGAGACAACCCAACTGCCGGGTCGATGTGCTCGGTGAGGATCTTCTCGGGGTGCTTGGCGGCCACCTCTTCGATGTCCACGCCCCCTTCGGTGCTCGCCATGATCGCCACGCGGCGACGGTCGCGGTCGACCACGAGACCCAGGTAGTGCTCCTTCGCGATCGCGAGCCCTTGCTCGACGAAGAGGCGCCGCACCTTCTGACCCTCGGGACCCGTCTGGTGCGTCACGAGCTGCATCCCGAGCAGCTTCTCGGCGGCCTTCTGCGCCTCGCTGGCGCCCTTGACGACCTTCACGCCGCCGCCCTTGCCACGACCGCCTGCGTGGATCTGCGCCTTGACGACGACGACCTCGGATCCCGTCTCGGCGATCAGCTTCTCCGCCGCGTGTCGGGCCTCTTCCACGCTGAACGCGGGGATCCCCTTCGGGATCGGGACTCCGTACTTCGCGAAGAGCTCTTTGCCCTGGTACTCGTGAATCTTCACTGGAGACTCCTGGATTTCGAAAGCCGGAACGCGCGTGGGGAGTTGGGACCGTGGGGGAGAAATCGGCGTGAGTGGGAGCGGCCCCATGGACGCTCTGCGTGATTTCCGTAGGGGGGCTGGGCGCCCCCCAACAACCCCCGTCCTTGGCGCCGTCCTGACGGCAGGCGTTCGTGCTCAGGTCGACTTGCGGACGATGTCGAGCGTGGATTGCACGGACGCGGCGCTCTTCGCGAGCATCTCTTTCTCTCCGGCCGTCAGCGGGATCTCGACGATCTTCTCGACGCCGCCGGCGCCGAGGATGACCGGGACACCCATGAACAGGTCCTTGTAGCCGTACTCGCCGTCGAGCTGGACGGCGCAGGGCAAGAGGCGCTTGCGGTCGAGCAGGTAGCTCTCGCACATCGCGATGGCGCTCGACGCGGGCGCGTAGAACGCGCTCGTGCCCATGAGCTTGACGATCTCGCCGCCGCCGCCGCGCACGCGCGCGATGATCGCGTCGAGCCGCTCCTTCGGGATGAGATGCTCGACGCCGACGCCGTTGACCGTGCACGCCGAGAGCACCGGGACCATGTCGTCGCCGTGGCCGCCGAGCACCATCGTCCGCACGTCCGCGACCGAGACGTTGGCCTCGCGCGCGAGGAAGAGCTGGAATCGCGCCGAGTCCAGGATACCCGCCATGCCGACGACCTTCTCGCGCGGGAAGCCGGTCACGCGCTTGAGCTCGTAGACCATCGCGTCGAGCGGGTTCGAGATGACGATCACGAACGCGTTGGGCGCGACGCGCTTCAGGTTGGTCGCGACGTCGCGGATGATCGGGAGGTTCGTCCCGATGAGATCGTCGCGGCTCTGACCGGGCTTGCGCGGGATGCCCGCGGTGATGATCACGACGTCCGAGCCGGCCACGTCGTCGTAGTTGGACGTGCCCGTGATCTTCGCGTCGCGACCGAGCACGGCGCCGTTCTGCTCGAGGTCGAGCGCCTTGCCGCGCGCGTAGTCGGCCTTCGCGGGGATGTCGAAGAGCACCACGTCGCCGAGCTGCTCGCGCGCGATGTACGCCGCGAGCTCGCCGCCGATGTTGCCTGCGCCGATGAGGGCAATCTTCTTCCGGGCCATGTCTCTACCTCATGTGCTCGATGACGGCGTCGCCGAATGCGGAGCACTTCAAGAGCGTGGCTCCCTCCATCAGGCGCGCGAAGTCGTAGGTGACGGTCTTGGCGCCGATGGCGCCGTTCATTCCTTTGATCACGAGATCCGCGGCGTCGTCCCAGCCGAGGTGACGCAACATCATCTCTCCGCTGAGGATCACGGAGCCGGGGTTGACCTTGTCCTGGTCGGCGTACTTCGGCGCGGTGCCGTGGGTAGCCTCGAACACGGCGTGCCCGGTCACGTAGTTGATGTTGCCTCCGGGGGCGATCCCGATGCCGCCGACCTGCGCTGCGAGCGCATCGGACAGATAGTCGCCGTTGAGGTTCAGCGTCGCGATGACGTCGAACTCGTCGGGCCGCGTCAGCACCTGCTGCAGCGCGATGTCCGCGATCGCGTCCTTGACGAGCAGCCGACCCGCGGCGAGCGCGTCTTTCTGCTCGGCGTTGGCGGCCTCCTCGCCCTTCGCCTCCTTCGTGCGCTCCCATCGCGACCACGTGTAGACGCGGTCTCCGAAGTCGCGCTCCGCGAGGGCGTAGCCCCAGTTGCGGAAGGCGCCTTCGGTGAACTTCATGATGTTGCCCTTGTGCACGAACGTGAGGCTCTTGCGCTTCTGCCCGATCGCGAACTCGAGCGCCGCACGCACGAGGCGCTCGGTACCTTCGCGCGAGACGGGCTTGATGCCGAGGCCGGTCGTCTCCGGGAAACGGATCTTCTTGAAGCGCTCGGGGAAGTGCTCCTTGAGCAGCGACAACATCTTGAAAGCGTCGGCCGATCCGGCCTCGAACTCGATGCCTGCGTAGATGTCCTCCGTGTTCTCGCGGAAGATCACCATGTCGACCTTGCCCGGCTGCTTCACCGGCGAAGGCACGCCCGTGAACCAGCGCACCGGACGAAGGCACACGTAGAGGTCGAGCATCTGTCGCAGCGCGACGTTGAGCGATCGGATGCCGCCGCCGATCGGGGTCGTGAGCGGGCCCTTGATCCCGACGAGGTACTTGCGGAATCCCTCCACCGTCTCGTCGGGGAGCCACGTGTTGAACTGCGTGAAGGCCTTCTCGCCCGCGTAGACCTCCCACCAGGCGAGGCGCCGCTCCCCAGCGTAGGCTTTCGCGACCGCCGCATCGAGCACGCGCACGGACGCCCGCCAGATGTCGCGACCCGTGCCGTCGCCTTCGATGAACGGGATGATCGGATCGCTCGGGACCACGAGCTTCCCGTCGGCGCCCATCGTGATCGGGTTGCCGGAGCGGGGCGGGTCGAACGTCGCTTGCGCCATGTCGAAGCCTCCTGGTGGCGCGCGCTTATAGCACGCGCCGGGCAGGCGTCTCGGCGGCGGTGGCGCGTTGACCCCCTGCCATCCTGCGTGGTAGCCGTTCGCCCGCTTTCGTGCCTGTCTGCGCCGAGGAGAATCGATGAGCCGCCGACCAGTCCCGCGCCTCGTGCTCGTGCTCGCGCTGTCGCTCGCGACGTGCGTGGTCTCGAGCCATCACGCGTTCGCGCAAGACGCGGGCACACCTCAGACCGACGCGGGAGCACCACCGGGTGACGCGGGTGCTCCGGCTGCCGACGACGACGATGGTCAGGACGACGACGATCAAGACGACGACGACGACGACGTCCGCCTGCGCCCGCCGCAGCTCGATCAGCCGGATGTCGACGGCGACGATGACGACGGCGACGACGGCCAGGACGGCGACGGCCAGGACGGCGACGGCCAGGACGGCGACGGCGACACGGTGCCGACGCCGGAGGACGCCGCGGCACGGCTCGCCGCGCAAGGCGAGGAGGCGACGGGCTCGAGCTCGACGGGCTGGACCACGCCGCAGCGCATGTTCGTGCTGCATGGGTACCTGCGCGTTCGACCGGAGCTCTGGCACGACTTCGCGCTCGGGCGCGACGCGTTCGACGTCGTCGAGCCGCCGTTCACCAACTACCGGCCGCTCGAGGACGGTTTCGAAGGCGTGCGCGGTGGCTGCGGCGACGAGCCGAGCGACGACGAGACGCCGTCGCGATGCGATCAGTCGACGCTCGCGGGAGCGACGATGCGCCTTCGTCTGCAGCTCGAGATTCGCCTGACCGAAGACATCCGCGTCGGCATGCAGATCGACGTCTTCGACAACCTCGTGCTCGGCAGCACGCCCGACGGCTACACCAACTTGCCGCTCGAAGGCGGAGGCGGATACGGGCAACCGGGCAACGCGCGCTCGCCGTGGGTGCCGCTGCGTGGGTTCGCCGGCACGCAGCAGCCTCCGCAATACGGGCAGAACTCCTGGACCGACAGCATCATCGCGCGCCGCGTCTGGGGCGAGGTCCGCAACCGCAGCATCGGTCTTCTGCGCTTCGGACGCATGGAGTCGCACTGGGGCCTCGGCATGTTGACCAACGGCGGCCAGGGGCTCGACAGCGACTACCAGAGCGACGTCGACCGCATCCTCTTCGCGACCCGCCCGGCCGGCATCACCGTGGCGTTGCTCTGGGACTTCCCGAGCGAGGGACCGACGACCCGCGGTGTCTACGACCTCGCGGGCCACGCCCTCGACGCCTCGCAGCTCGACGACGTCAACCAGTACGCGGCCGTGGTCGCGCGCCGGCAAGATCCGCAGGAGCAGGAGACGGCGCTGCAGCGAGGCGAGATCGTCTGGAGCGCGGGCCTCTACTTCGTCTACCGCAATCAGTTCCTCTCGACCGAGGGCGTCGAAGGGCTGACCCAGGGAGCGGGCACCTATCGCAGCAGCGCGGGCCTCGTGCGCCGCGAAGCCGAGGCGTTCATCCCCGACGTCTGGTTCCAGCTGCGGTGGCGCCGCCTGCGCATCGAGCTCGAAGCCGCGATGATCGCCGGCTCGATCCGCAACACGCAGCTCGACTCGTTCGTCGACGAGGACTTCAACCTGATGATGTTCGGCGGCGCGCTCGAGGTCGAGTATCGCCTCCTCGAGGACAAGCTCTTCCTGGGGTTCAACACCGGCTTCGCGAGCGGCGACCCGGACGTCGAGGGCATCTCCTCGGCCGGCGGCCTGCAGCCGCAGCAGGCGCCCGAAGGGCGCGATCCCGACGACACGATCAGCACGTTCCGGTTCCACCCGAACTACCGAGTCGACCTCATCCTGTGGCGAACGCTGTACCGGCAGGTCGCCGGCGCGTACTACTTCCGGCCGAGCATCGGCTACGACTTCGTTCGCGGAGCCTACGGCAACCTGCTCGGGGCGCGCCTCGACATCATCTACTCGCGCGCGACCGAGCCGCTGCAGACGCGCGGCAACTCCGCCGACCTGGGCATCGAGGTCAACGCATCGCTCTACTACCGCAGCGAGAGTGGCCCCGAGTCGGAAGAGGATCGCCTCGCCCGCGGCGACCGCGGCGACCGCCCCGGGTTCCACGCCATCCTGCAGTACGGCATCTTGTTCCCGATGGACGGCCTCGGCTGGCTCGAAGGCGAGACGATGGGCACGCCCGCGCGCGCCCTCGACATGCCCAACGCGCAGACCCTCCGCCTCGTGCTCGGCATCGTGTACTGAGCGGCCGGCGGCCGGCTCGGAGCCCGGCAAAGCAACGCGCCCCGCGGCTTGCGCAGCGGGGCGCGTCGGTCGATGCGGCACGTAAGCCGAGTTCTGTGTCGCGCGTGGATCGCTCCGCGCGCGCTGGCGTCATTCCTCTAGGCCGGCCATCGCTGGACGGCTCGAGCGACGTACCCGGAAGCTCGAGCGGGCAGCTCTCTCGAGGCCGGCTTTCGCAGGCCCCCTCGCTTCCCTATTCCGTCTTGCTCCGGATGGGGTTTGCCATGCGACCTCCGTTACCGGAGGCCCGGTGAGCTCTTACCTCGCCTTTTCACCCTTACCGCGATCGGCATCGCTGCCGGCGCGGCGGTTCGTTCTCTGTGGCACTGTCCTGGGGTTACCCCCACCGGGCGTTACCCGGCATCCCGCCCTTCGGAGCTCGGACTTTCCTCTCGCGCACACGCGAACGCGTGCACCAGCGAACGCCTCGTCCCCATCGACGCGCGCCAGCTTAGCAGCCGTCGGCGCTCCCCCAAACGCGGTGGGCGCGGAGGAGCAGCAGACTTCGCTGCCCTCCCCCGGTCGGTGCTCGGGCTACGCCCTGCGCGCCGCCCGCCCCTCCCACGTGTCGTGCTGCGCACGCCACGGGAGGGAACGACCTCAGCGGTCCGCCTTCCCTGCACCGCCCCCTCCGTGGCGCGCGTCAGCGTGACACTTGGAGGGGTAGGGCCGCGCACAGGCGCGAAGCGCCGAGCACGGACCGCGGGGAGGCAGCGAACTGCTGCTGCTCCTCTCGTGTCCGACCTCGGTTGGGATCAGTCCTTCGGAGGAGGCGGGCGCCAGATGAGCGTGCGCTGACAGAAGGGGCACTGCTCGATCGAGATGAGGCGCTGAATCGTGTTGTAGAGCTGCGGCGCGATGGACATGCGGCAGCCCATGCACGTGCCGTCCTTGGCCTCCGCGAGGCCATCGCCGCGGCGACCGCGGATCTGGTCGTAGCGACGCAGCACCAGCTTGTCGACGACGGCGGCGAGCTCCTGGCGTCCCGTGGCCGCGCGATCGCGCTCGGCGCGGAGCTCGGCGAGACGCGTCTCGGCGTTCGCTTGCTCGGTCGTGAGCAGATCGCGCAGCTTGGCGAGGTCCTGCTCGTGGCTCGCGATGCGCCCGCGGAGCTCGTCGAGGATCCCCATCAGCTTGAGGAGCTCGTCGTCGCGCTCCGACGACAGGCGGCGCAGCGTCTCGAGCTCGCGTTGCGACGCGTCGTGCTCGCGCGTGTTGCGCGCGCCCGCGGCCTTCGCGCGCGAACGAGAGAGCACCTCCGCGTGGCTCGCGGCCTCGCCCTCGTTCTTGCGCTTGAGATCCTCCGCTTCGGCCACCTGGTGATGCTCGCGCGCGAGCATCTCCTCGACTCGTTCGACGTCTCGCTTCAAGTCGGCGAGCCGGGCCGGGACCTCTTGGATCTCCTGTTCGACCTTGCGCGTGGTCGCGTCGATCTTTGCGATGGACTCGAGCGCGTCGAGTTGCTTGAGAATCGAAGCGTCAGGCATGTCCTAAAGTGCTCGCCCCCGCACTGCTGCCCCGTGGCAGGACTACTGGTGTGGGCCCACCTGGATTCGAACCAGGAACGGCCCGGTTATGAGCCGGGAGCTCTGACCGGTTGAGCTATAGGCCCTGGAAGAAAGCGAGCGGACGCTACTCCAAGGCCCCACAGCCGGCAAGCAAGGTCGCGTCGGTAGAATCAATTCTCGAGGAAGCTCTTCAGCTGCCGCGAGCGCGACGGGTGTCGGAGCTTGCGCAGCGCCTTGGCCTCGATCTGTCGGATCCGCTCGCGCGTGACCTCGAAGTCCTGGCCCACCTCTTCGAGCGTGTGGTCGGACTTCTCGCCGATCCCGAAGCGCATGCGCAGCACTTTCTCTTCGCGCGGCGTGAGCGTCTTCAAGACCTTTCGCGTCTGCTCCTCGAGGTTGTAGCCGATGACCGCGTCGACCGGGCTGACGACCGACTTGTCCTCGATGAAGTCGCCGAGATGCGAGTCTTCCTCTTCGCCGATCGGCGTCTCGAGGGAGATGGGCTCCTTCGCGATCTTCAAGACCTTGCGGACCTTGTCGAGCGGGAGCTCCATCTTCTCGGCGATCTCTTCCGGCGTCGGCTCGCGCCCGTACTCCTGCACGAGGTACCGCGACGTCCGGATGAGCTTGTTGATGGTCTCGATCATGTGGACCGGGATACGGATGGTCCGCGCCTGATCCGCGATCGCGCGGGTGATCGCCTGACGGATCCACCACGTCGCGTACGTCGAGAACTTGTAGCCCCGCCGGTACTCGAACTTGTCCACGGCCTTCATCAAGCCGATGTTCCCCTCCTGGATCAGGTCGAGGAACTGCAGGCCGCGGTTCGTGTACTTCTTCGCGATGCTGACGACGAGCCGGAGGTTCGCTTCGACCAGCTCCGCCTTCGCGCGCTCGGCTTGGCGCTCGCCTTCGTGCAGCTGCTGGTACGTCGCGCGCAGCTCGCCGACCGGGAAGCCGACGTCCTCCTCGACCTTCTTCGCTTCCTTCTTGGCGTCGCGGATGACGGTGTCGGCGTCTTTGAGCTCCGGCAACGTGACGCCGAGCTTGCGCGTGATGCGCCGCTCCGCGACCTTGCCGCTCGACATCTCGCGCAGCGTCTTGCCGAGCTCTTTCTGCGACAGGCCGGTGCGCCGCTCGGCGTCCTCGACCATCGCCTCGGTCTTCTCGACGCGCTTGATGTAGCTCTTCAGCTTCAGGACGATCTTGTCGATCTGCTTGCGATTGAGGTGGATGTCCTGGAGCGTCTGGACGAGCTCGCCGTGGTTCTCGACGACCTTGACGCCCAGCTGGCGGCGTCGCGCGTCGCTCATGCGCTTCGGTGACTCGATGTCGCCGCGCAGGCGCGCGTTCTCCCGCTCGAGGCGCTTGACCCGCTCGATGAGCCGAATGACCCGGCGGTCCGCCTCCTCCTCGTCGAACTCTTCCGACTCCTCGTCCGCGTCGCGGACGATCTCCTTGACGCGGATGCGGCCCTTCTTGAGCTTCTCGCCGAGCTCGACGATCTCGTGGATCGCGATGGGGCTGTTGAGGATGACCTCGAGCACCGTGCGCTCGCCGTCCTCGATGCGTTTGGCGATCTCGACCTCGCCCTCGCGCGTGAGCAGCGAGACGCTGCCCATCTTGCGGAGGTACATGCGGACCGGATCGTTCGACCGGCTGTGGTAGTCGCCCGAGGCGTCGTCTTCGTCGCGCTCGGGTGCGGGAGGCATCGTGGAGCGCGACGCGCGCTCCGGGATGACCGAGTCGAAGCGCTCGCCGGGCTTACGCGCGGGCACGGGCTTGGCGTTCGCGCCATCCACGATGTCGATGCGCTCTTCGCCGAGCTGGACCATGAGCTCGTCGATGGCCTCGGGAGAGACGAAGTCGCTCGGCAGCGCGTCGTTGACCTCTTCGTAGGTCAGGTAGCCGCGCGCCTTGCCCTTCTCGATCAGCGCTTGGAACTCCTTGCGGTCCTTGACCTTCGCAGGCGGCGGCGTGGAGCCTGCGCCCGCGGGAGGCGATGACTGGCTGGCGCGAGAAGCCGCGGCCTTCGCCGCCTTCGTCGTTCCCGGGCTCGTGGGCTTGCCGCTGATCGCGGCGGCCGCACGCTCGGTCGCGGCTTTGATCGCGCCCGCCGACGACGCGTGCTCTCGACCTCCGTTCGCACCGTTCGTCCCGTTCGTCTTGCCCGAACGTTCCGCTCCTCGGCGGTCGCGCCCCGACCCCTTCGATACGCGCGCCCCATCCTTCTCGAGCATGTTCACCTCGTCCCGTCGCGCGACGAACGCGCACCGACCACTTCGCTGCCGCCTGGAGCCGCTGCGTCACGGCTAGCGAGTCCCGACCCCTCGATCCGGCTCGGGTTTGGCCCAGAGGGCCCCGATGCCTGACGACGCAGCTCGTCCCGCTCGCGCTGCGCCGCTTCCAACCGCGCTCTGTCGCCCCGTCGCGCGGCTTCGAGAATCTCCTGCTTCATCTGCGCCGCCGGACCTGACATAATCCGGCGCCGACGCAACGTCTCGACGGTCTTTTTGAGTGAGAAAGCCGCGCCCTCGAGCGTCTCGACCTCGGCCCGAGCCAGGCGCGCGGACAACCACACTCGCCCTCCCGCGTCGTTGACGACGTCGAGGAGCGCCGGCCCGTCGATCTTCCCCTGCTCTTCCACCATCCGCGCTGCCGCGTGGAAGATGGCGCAGAGGGCTGGGCTCGTCAAAAGCTCCGCAACACCGAGACGATGCGCGTCCTCGAGGACGCCCGGCTGATCGAGCACGAGACCCACCAGAAGCGCTTCGTTGGGCGGGAGCGGCCTTGATTCGCTCGATTGCGTTTTATCCGTTTGATCTGGAGAGCCGTCCGCCCCCGGTCTGCGCTCGGAGGCCGTGACCTGCTCGGCGGGCTCGCCCCCAGGGCGTGGCGATCGGGACGATCGGGCCCCTTTTGCGAGCGTCGCGCGCACCGACGCGATGTCGCGCACGCCGAAACGCTGGGCGACGCGCTGCACGTACAGCCCTCGCTCGACCGGATCACGAACGAGCGCGAGCACGGCGCCGAGCGACTCGATCGCCCGCGCCCGCGACGCGGCGTCCGCGGGCGACTTCTCGTGGGTCCGGTCGATCACGAACTCGACGATCCCGTCGGCCGAGTCGAGCAGGCTCTTCAGCGCGTCCGCACCGTGCTCGCGCAGCATCGAGTCGGGATCGAGCTTGTCCGGCAACATCACGACGCGCGCCGCGAGACCGGCCTCGAAGAGGGACGGAAGCGCCGATCGCACGGCCGCGAGCCCGGCGGCATCGCCGTCGAAGACGACGGTCACGCGTTCGGCGTAGCGCCGCAGCAGCCTCGCCTGCGTCGGGGTCAACGCGGTGCCGAGGGGCGCGACGGTCTGCGGGAAGCCGTGATGGTGCATGGAGACGACGTCGAAGTTGCCCTCGACCAGGATCGCCTGCGCAGAGCGGCGGAGGTCGAGCCGCGCCTCGAAGAGGCCGTAGAGGAGATCGCCCTTGTGGTAGAGCGGCGACTCGGGGCTGTTGACGTACTTGCCGCTGTCGCCCTGCGCGAACTCCTCGGCGCCGGGGGGCGGCGGCAGCGCACGTCCGCTGAACGCGACGATCCGCCCGCGCGGGTCGGACACCGGGAACATCAGCCGGTGGCGGAATCGGTCGTAGTGCCCGCCGTTGCGACGCGGCGAGACCAGGCCGACGCTCTCCGCGTCCGCCGGCGAGAGGCCCTTCTCTCGGAGCAACGTCGCGAGCGCGTCCCAAGACGCCGGCGCGTAGCCGAGCCGGAAGCGCTCGACGTCGGCGTCGCCGAGCCCGCGAGCGAGCACCGCGTCGCGCGCGATCGGCCCGTGGGGGTGCTCGCGCAACATGCGCTGGTAGAAGCCCGCGGCGAGCTCGAGGATCCCCGCGAGCCTCTCGACGCGGGCACGCGCCCTCCGCTCTTCGCCCGCGTCGTAGCTCGGCTCGTCGGGAACGGTGATGCCGGCACGCCGCGCGAGCTCGCGCAGGGCCTCGGGAAACGTGCGCCCCTCGACGCGCATCAAGAACTGGAATACGTCTCCGCCCGCGCCGCAGCCGAAGCAGTGAAAGGTCTGACGCGCAGGGCTGACGTGAAAAGAAGGGGATTTCTCGGCATGGAAGGGGCAGAGCCCCTTCTGCGACTGGCCCGCACGCTTGAGCGGCACGAACTCGCTCACCAGCGCGACGATGTCCGTGCGCTCGCGAACGGCTCGAACGATGGTCTCGGGGATCACGGACCTGTACGCGCTAGCACGTGCGGAGAGGGATGCTCGGGAGAATCGGCATCGTTCTCGCACTGCGCGCGCCTCCCAACAGGGACCGTTAGTTCATTGACGAGGTGATTCGATCTCATGGCCCGCAGCACCGCATGGCTCTCCGCCCTCCTCGCCTGTCTCGCGATCGCTGCCTGTGGCGGCAACACGCGCGACCGTGACGAGGAGATCCGGCTCGACGCGTCCATCGACGCGTTGACCCCGCCGCCGTCGACGCCCGACACGTCGACTCCCGACGCGGGCCCACCCGAGGACGACGCCGAGGTCCCGCCCGACGTGGCGCCTCCGCCTCCCCCACCGCCGACCGAGGGCGCGCCGGGCTCCGCGTGCACGACCGACGAGGAGTGCACCGATGGCGCGTGCATCACCGAGGCGGACGGTTTCCTCGGCGGCTACTGCGTCGTTCTCGGATGCGACGCGGGCGACGGATCGGGCTGCCCCGACGGCTCGAGCTGCATCGAGGTCGGTGGCGGTCAGACCGCGTGCTTCGCGATCTGCGATCCGGACGGCGACGACTGCCGGATGGGCTACGCGTGCGCGTCGGGCCTGGGCATCCCCGACCCGATCTGCTTGCCCGGCTGCCGCGACAGCAGCGACTGCCCCGCGGGCCGCGAGTGCGACCCGATGGGCGGCGGCGACGGCAACGGCGTCTGCTTCGATCCCAGCGCGCGTCCGGGCGGACCGTGCGTCGACGAGACGATGTGCCCCGGCGGCAGCTTCTGCCTGTCCGAGGAGTTCAGCGGGTATCCGGATGGTGCGTGCGCGATCTTCGACTGCGACCCGACGAGCGGGCGCGGCTGCACCGACGACTCGGTGTGCGTGCAGTTCGAGACGCGGCGGGGTCCGATCGCGTACTGCCTCGCAGCGTGCGAGGTCGGTGCCGGCGACACGTGCCGCGAGGCGTTCCGTTGCGAGGTCAACGCGCCCACCGGCCGATCGTTCTGCGCGGCAGGCTGCCGGTCGGACGCCGACTGCGACGACGGGCGCGAGTGCAACCCGGCGACGGGCTTGTGCGGCCCGCCCTTCGATGGCGACTCGCTGGGCGCCGCATGCTCGGGACGCATGGGCTGCACCGGTGGAACGTGCTTGCGCGAGGTCGACACCGGGTACCCCGGCGCGTACTGCGCGTACCTCGGGTGCGACCCGACGATGCCCGACGCGACGGACGGCTGCCCCGGCGACGGAGTCTGCACGACCGTCGGCGAGCGCCTCGCCTGTCACGACGGCTGCGCGACGGACGCGGAGTGCCGCGAGGGCTACGCGTGCCGAGCGGTCGACCCGACGCGCGCGGACCGCGGCAACGCGTGCGTGCCCGCATGCACGAGCGACTCGCAGTGCGCGAACGACGGCTTCGTCTGCCAGCCCGATGGGCGGTGCCGCGCGCCGTTCGATCCCGGCCTGCAGGGCGAGCCTTGTGATCGCGCCGACGAGTGCCCAGGCGGTCGTTGTCTGACGGAGGCCGCGAGCGGTTACCCCTCCGGCGTGTGCGTCTCGACGTGCTCGCTCGGCCCCGGCGCCGCTTCGTGCCCCGCGGGGAGCGCGTGCACGGAAGACGGCGACGGCGACCCGGTCACGGGCATCTGCTTGGACACGTGCGATCCCGCCGGCGCGCTCACCTGCCGCCCCGGTTACGGGTGCCGCGCCGACGCCGCCGGCGTCAACGTCTGTCAGGCTGCGTGCACCTCGAACAGCGACTGCGACTCGTCGAGAACCTGCAACGCGATGACCGGCCGCTGCGGCTGACTCGGTTGACGCTCCGCGAGCTCGCCGCGCATGCCGACCCTCTCCCCCGCCGGGGGAGAGGGTGCCCGCGACCACGTCGGCCCCGTCGAGCACCGTGACCGAGCTCGACGACGACGAGGACGATCCGCGCACCGACGAGGCGAGGTCCCTCGCGAGCGCGGGGGATCTCGCCGGTGCTGCGGCGCTCCTCGGACGCGTGGTCGCGGACCGGCCCGACGACGCGGAAGCCCAGCGCGATCTGGGTCTGGTCCTGCGCGCCAGCGGCGATCTCGAGGGGGCGCGCGCCGCGCTCGCGCGCGCGGTGGAGCTCGACGACGAGGATGCGTCGACCCGACAGATCCTCGCGCGCGTGCTCGAGGGTCTCGGTCGCGTGGACGAGGCGGTCTTCCAGCTCGTTCGTGCGGCGTCCATCGATCCCGACGACGCGTCCGTCGCGCACGACCTCGGGGTCGCCTTCTACAAGCGAGGGCGACACGCCAAGGCCATCGAGGCGCTCGCGCGCGCGGGGTCGCTACGGCCCGACGCACGAACGAGCTACGCGCTCGGCCTCGCGCACGAAGGCGCACGCGACATGGCGTCCGCCATCGCGGCCCATCGTGATGCGGTGGCGCGCGATCCGCGTTTCGTGGACGCGCACCTCGCGCTCGCCGACGCGCTCGCGGGGCTCGGGGAGCACGGCGAGGCGATCGAGGTCTACGACCAGCTGCTGCGGATCGATCGGACCAACGCCCAGGCCGCGCACA
>JADZFZ010000109.1 GCA_020854145.1 Deltaproteobacteria bacterium
AGTACTTGCGCGCCCGCGGAGCGACGAGCGACGTGTCGAGCGCGTCGGTGATCTCCACGGCGGCCCGGCCCGGGAGAAGGTCGTAGGAGAAGCCCCGGATGAGCTCCGGGCCCGAGCCCGTGTGGCGCGCGAACGTGGTGCGGTTCCAGTTCTCGTCGTCGCGACCGACGGCGCCTGCGTGGAGCTCGGGATCGAGCGCCGGCTTGTAGTGGGCGCCCCGGCACTCGTCGCGGTTGCGGGCGCCCCGCGTGATGACGCGCGCGAGCACCAGCATGCGTTTGAGCTGGCGCGTGAAGACGACGGGGTTGTTCGCGTAGGTGCCGCGGTCCGGCATGTCGATGGCCTCCCACCGCTCCTGCATCCGCGCGATCCGCGCGTCGGCTTCGTCGAGCACGGCGTTGTCGCGTTCCACCGTGACGTCCCTCATCATCAGCTCGCCGAGCTCCTTGGCGATGACGTACGGGTTCTCTTTATTTTCGTTTGCAGACATCTTCAGCAGCGCGTCGTGCTCGTCCTGATCACGCGCGCGAGCGCGGTCGAACACGACGGATGACACGTCTGCAGACGTGCTCTGGAGCGAATCGATGTACGACTTCATGGATGGGCCGGCGAGCATCCCGGCGTAGATGCACGACAGGAGCGAGTTTGCACCTAGTCGGTTTGCACCGTGGTACTGGTAGTCCACCTCCCCGGTCGCGTAGACGCCGGGGATGCTGGTGGACTGGTTGCGCGGCGAGCCGGGCTCGACGCTGCCGTCGGCCCCTCGCTCGTAGTCGACCCAGAGGCCGCCCATCGAGTAGTGCACGGCGGGAAACACGCGCATCGGGTTCGTGTACGGGTCCTCGCCCGCGAACTTCTCGTAGATCTCGAGGACGCCCGCCACCTTCTTGCGCAGGACCGCCTCCGGCACGTGGGTGAGGTCGAGGTAGACCTCGTTGCGCCCGTGGATGCCCTTCTTCTGGTGGATGCAGACCTTGAAGATCTCGCGCGAGGCGATGTCACGAGGCACGAGGTTGCCGTACTTCGGGTACTTCTCCTCGAGGAAGTACCAGCGGTCCCTCTCGGGCACGTCGCGACCGGCGCGCTTGTCGGAGGGATCCTTCGGCACCCAGATGCGTCCGCCTTCGCCTCGGAGCGACTCGCTCATGAGTCGCAGCTTGTCGCTGCCGGGGATGGCGGTCGGATGGACCTGGATGAACTCGCCGTTGGCGTAGATGGCGCCCTGCATGTAGAGGGCGGTCGCGGCCGTCCCCGTGTTGATCATCGAGTTGGTCGACTTGCCGAACACGACCCCGGGCCCGCCGGTCGCGAGGCAGACGGCGTCGGCCGGGAACGACTCGATCTTCATCGACTTGAGGTCCTGCGCGACGATGCCGCGCGCGCGGCCGTGATCGTCGAGCACGACCGAGAGGAACTCCCAGAGCTCGAACTTCCGGACGAGGCCCTCGACCTCGAAGCGACGCACCTGCTCGTCGAGCGCGTAGAGCAGCTGCTGTCCCGTCGTTGCACCGGCGTGCGCCGTACGATGGAAGCGAGAGCCGCCGAAACGCCGGAAGTCGAGGAGCCCTTCGGGCGTGCGGTTGAACGGAACACCCATGCGGTCGAGCAAGTAGACGATCGCGGGTGCCGCGTCGCACATCCCCTTGCAGGGCGGCTGGTTCGCCAGGAAGTCACCGCCGAAGACCGTCTCCTCGAGGTGGATCCGAGGCGAGTCGCCCTCGCCCTTGGTGTTGACGCTCGCGTTGATCCCGCCTTGCGCGCATACCGAGTGCGACCGCTTGACGGGCACGTAGGAGAACACGTCGGTCTCGATGCCGGCCTCGCACAGCTTGATTGCGGTCATCAGACCGGCGAGCCCGCCGCCCACCACGATCGCGCGCTTCTCTGCCGCGGAAGCCATGATCCCTTCTCAGCCCTTCTCGGCGCTCGAACGCGCCAGTGACATGAGCGATCCTGCCTCGAGCTCGTGCCCAGGCTCCCTCTTCCCGGATGGGGAGGGGGTCGGGGTGAGGGGCGAGCGCCCCGCCGAGCTCGAGCGCCTCACGTGCCCGACGGAGCCGTCGGGGCAGCTTCACCCTCACCCTCGGCTGGAGCCTCGCCGCCCGAGGGCTCGGCAGGGTCCTCGCCCGCCGTGCCGGGCAGCTCGATCCTCACGGGCACGAGCGGCTCGCCCGTCGAGAAGCTCAGCACGATGTTCATCGACAGGACCCAGAACGCCGCGCCGAAGATCGCGCAAGCGATGGTCAGCCGGCGTTGGGCGGCGCGCGTGATGGTCAGGCCCCAACCGACGGCGAAGCTCCAGATGCCGTTCGCGAAGTGGAACACCACGGAGGTGACGCCGACGGCGTAGACGGCGAACTTCCACGGCTTCGAGAGGTTCTGCCCGAGCTCGTCGTAGAAGCTCTCCCACGGCATCACGCCGAGCTGCTTCTGGGCCCAGTACTCGTACAGATGGAAGCAGATGAAGGCGAAGGCCAGGACGCCGGTCACACGCTGGAGGGTGAACAGCCAGTTCCGCGTGTACCCATAGGTGTTGTACCGAGCCTGAAAGACGATGAGGAACCCGAGCAGCGCGTGCACGAAGATGGGCAGGATGATCGCGCAGAGCTCGATGACGAGCAGGTACGGCAGCTTCTGGATGTCGCCGACCTTCTCGTTGAACGCTTCGCGTCCGAAGAGCGAATAGGTGTTCGTGTAGATGTGGATGAGGAGGAAGCCGCCGACCGGAAGGAGGCCCGTGATCGAGAAGATCCGGCGGGCGAGGAAGTACCTTCGGTCGGTGGTGTCGGGGTTGGCCATCGGAGATCCTCTCGCGATCGACGTCGCTGGCGCGGCCGGCCGCGGCAGCGCACCGACGGGCGCAGAGCACGCGCACGCCGTCGCGCTGTCGGGCAGGCGCCGCGCTGCGTGCGCGCGCGGAAATTGGTCCCAAGCGCCGGTGCGCGTCAAGCTGCTCTGGTTGCTCGCCGTCGCGCTCGCAGCAGCGGCGTGCGCGCGGCCCACCGATCCGCGCCCGACGCTGGGCGCGAGCACACGCGACCCGGAGGCGGAGCACGCGTTTCGCGCGGCGCAGACCGCGCTCGACGAAGGCCGACCGCGCGAGGCGGAGCTTCGCCTCCGGACCTTCCGCGAGCGTCATCCGAACGATCCGCTCGTGCCGGTGGCCGCGCTGCTGCTCGGGCGCATCGCGCTCGAGCGCGAGGACATCCCACGCGCGCGCACGCTCCTGGCCGAGGCCGCCCGCACACGCGACGAGGTGCTCCGCGATCGCGCGCGCTTCTACGACGCCGTGGCGCGCCATCGGGCCGGCGACTCGCGTGGGGCAGCACGCATCCTCCTTCCGCTCGTCGGCAGGACGACCGAGCCGGACGAGACGACACTCCTGTTGCGCACGCTCGCAGAAGCCCACGAGGCGCTCGGTGAACGCATCGAAGCGCTTCGATTCTGGGATCGATTGGCGACCGAGACCATGCCCGACGACGAGCTCGCGGCGTTGCGCGCAGGGATCGTGGGGCTCGTGGAGGCGTTCGATCCCGACGAGCTCGAACGTGCGCTCGCGACGTTGCCGCCCGCCGGCTTCGCGTGGCCGGTCGCTGCACGTCGCGCGATCCGGCGTGCCTACGAGAGCGGCGATCTCGCTGGGACGCGCGCGCTCGTCGACCGTGTCGAGGGTGCCGGTCTGCCGCTCGACGACGAGCTGCGCAGCTTGCGTACCCAGGCCGCGCGCCGGGAGCAGGTGCAGCCGTACGCCGTGGGCGTCGTGCTGCCGCTGTCGGGCCGCGACCGCGCCATCGGGCAGGACGCGTTGCGCGGTCTGATGATCGCGGCGGGAATCCCCCTTCGCGGGCCGCCGCGACCCGACACGTTTCGTCTCGCGGTGCGCGACGACACCGGGGACCCGGCGCGCGCGGCGACGGCCGTCGACGAGCTCGTGCGCGAGGAGCGCGTGATCGCGATCGTGGGCCCCATCGCGCCCGACACGGCCGCAGCAGCGGCGGCGCGCGCCGAGGCGCTGTCGGTGCCCATCGTCCTCCTGACCGAGCCGGCGCGGCTCGCGGGCCCGACCGAGGACCGCGACGCGCGTCGCCACGTCCTGCGCGCGTTCGTGTCGCGACCGGCGGAAGCTCGAGCGCTCGTCGCGCACGCGATCGCCACCGGCAGCACGCGTGTCGCGGTGGTGCGACCCCGCGGTGCGGACGAGGACGCGCTCGTCGCGGAGCTGCGACGCCAGGTGGCGATGCGCAGCGGCGAGATCGTGGCCGACGTGACGTACGGCCCGGACGAGACGAGCGTCACGCGCGCGACGCGCGGGTTGAGGAGCGGATCCTTCGACGCCTTGCTGATCGTGCACGACGGTCGAGGCGCGCCCCGCGCCGCGCAGGTGGAGGCCGCGCTGCGAGAGTCGAACGGCGCAGGCCGTCCCCTGGTCCTCTGGACGACCGCCGAGTGGGAGGGTCAGACCGTCGCGTCGCTCGCGCGCGACCAGCCGGGCGCAGTCGTGACGCGCGTGCGCACGTCGGGTCCCGGATCGAGCGGAGGCGAGGCCGAGCTCCTGACCGCGTGGTCCGCGCAGTTCGGGGGTGATCCGGGGATCGCCGCGTCGTTCGCGTTCGACGCATTCCGCTGCATCCGACACGTGGTGCGCGCCGGCGCGAGGTCGCGCTCGGACGCGCTGGCCGCCTTGCTCGTGGCGCGGTTTCCCGACGGCTCCACCGCGGGTCGTGCGTTCGACGAGGAGCGGGCGCTCAGCCCGTCGGTTCGCGTTCTGCGCGCCGTCGATGGCAGGCTCGAGCCCGTGGGGATCACGCGATGACGATGGGGTCGCTCGGAGCGGGGCGAAGACCGAGCGGGCTCGGCGCAGTCCTCTGGAGCGTCTCCGTGCTGGTCGCGGCATGTGGCGACGATGCGCGTCCGCCGCCACCTCGGCCCGACGCGGGGACCGACACCGGCGAAGGATCGGATGCGTGCGCCGCGTGCCCCGCGGGATCGACGTGCGCGTCGGGCACGTGCGTCTGCGACGAGCCGCTCACGCGCTGCGGGGACGCGTGCGTCGACACCCGCTCGTCCAACGAGCACTGCGGCGCCTGCACGACCGCGTGTGCGCCGGGCTCGCCTTGTCGCGACGGCACGTGCGCGTGCGCGGCGCCGCTCGCGGTCTGCACGAA
>JADZFZ010000110.1 GCA_020854145.1 Deltaproteobacteria bacterium
AGGCCCTCGACGGCTTTGAGCTGCGCGTAGCTCCACCAGCCGCGCGCGGGGCTCGGAGTACCCACGAACGCGCGGGAGGCTGCGAGGTCGTGGTCGAGCACGCGTGCGCGGAAGTCGGCGACGAGGTCTTCGTCCTCGATCACGACGAGGATCTCGTCCTCGGTGCGGTAGCTGAGGAAGTCGAAGTTCGACGAGCCGAGCACCAATCGACGCTCGTCGAGGAGCATCGCCTTCATGTGGCTCATGCCGTCGAACAGGCGGAGCTCGAAGCCCGAGCGTGCGGCTTCCCAGACGAGGTAGTCGCGCACCGTGCCCTTGTTGTTCGCGGCCGGGGTCAGCAACGTCACCGACACGCCACGGCGTCGCGCGGCGCGCAGCTCCTCGCAGAAAGGGAACGTGAGGTACGGGCTGACGACCGCGATGCTCCTCTCGGCGCGGCGCACGAGCTCGAGGAACCGCGCGAACATCCGCTCGTTCGTGCGTCCGTCGAGCAAGAAGAGCTCGATGCCCGACACGCGCTCGGCCCGTGGCGCGCGCCGTCCTTCCCACGTCGCTTCGAAGTCGGCGACGAGCGCGCGCGTCAGCTCCGCGTCGTCGATGCGCACCATCAGGTCGTGCCACGCGAAGTTGTGGTCGCTGAAGTTGATGCCGCCGACGTACGCGACGCGGTCGTCGAGCAGCACGAGCTTCTTGTGGTTGCGCGACGGGAATCCCACGAAGAGCGGCCCGACGGGGTTCGTGTAACGCACGCGCCCGCCCGAGCGCTCGATGCGCGCGAACATGTCGCGCGTCGAGCGCACCTCGCGCCGCACCTCGGGATCGCGCCAGGACCAGGGGGCGTAGACGAAGCGGTCGCTCTGCACGAAGCGCGTGTACTCGTCCACGAGCACGCGCCGGTCGGTGGCTCGCGAGGCGACGAGGAGCTCGGCGAGCGCGAGGCCCGCGGCGTCGCCCTCGAAGGTCATCGCCTGCACGAGCACGCGATCGGTGGCGCGCGGGATGTCCTCGCGGAGCGCACCGAGGAACGCCGCCGAGCCGACCAGCAGACGACAGCGGCTCATGTCGCGCGCGCCGCCTTGCGCACGTCGCGGAGCTCGCGCGGGAACATCCGGAACAGGTCCGCAGTGCGGCCGAGGCGCGCGACGACCGGATCGCGGAACCACTCCGGGTCCCAGACGAAGCCCATCGTGCGCACGAGCGCCGACGCGAGGTACAGCGGATACGCCGCGCGAAACCGCACCGGATGGTGCTCCGCGATCACGCGGTGGGAGAACATCAGCTGCCGCCGCAGCTCCTTGCGCAAGTCGCCGGCGCGCTTGTTCATGCCGCCGACGACGTCGAGCCTGCGCACCATCGTCGGGGTCGCCTTCCACGCGAAGTGCTCCGCGCCGCGCTTCATGCGCCGGAACTTCAGCCCGAAGGAGTGCTCGTCGTACTCGCGCATGTGCTCGTCCCAGAGCCCGAGGCGGAGCGCCACGTCGCGCCGGACGGATCCGTTGGTCCCGTTGACGAGGTCGACGTCGTCGATGTCCTCGTCGAATCGGTTGAACGCGATGTGCGGCACGCCGAGCGGGCTGAAGCGCATGTGCACGTGACGCACGAGCGCACGGAGCGCGGGCGAGTACGGGCACGTCTCCCCGGGCGTGCGCACCTGTCGCGCGGAGAGCCCGACGAGCGTCGCGTCCGACAGGTAGTGGGCCTCGTGCCCGCGGATCCAGCCGCGATCCGCGGGGAGGTCGTCGTCGTCGATGAGCACCACGATTGCGCCGCGCGCGGCGCGGACACCCTCGTTGCGCGCGCGCGCGCCTCCGAGCGGCGGGAACCGGAGCACGCGCACACGCGGGTCCGCGAAGAGCGGCGCGAGGCGTCCGGCGTCCTCGTCCGACATCTCGACGGTCTGCTCGACCACGACGATCTCGTAGCTGTCGTGGTCCTGCTCGAGCAGGCTCGCCAGCAGCTCTGCCAGAGCGCGCGGGCGCTGGTACGACCGAACCACGACCGTGACGCGGGGATCCGCCTGCATCGCGAGCGCCGACTATCACGCGGGGTCGCGGGGTTCCAGCGACGGCGCTCGATCCCGAGGGCGCGGAAGATGGCCCGGTCCGTGGGCGCGTGATATGCACGTCGGTCGAGAAAAGCCGCATGTTCCTTCCGCAGAACCCACTCCGGGCCGCACGCCGGGGCATCCGCTACCTCGCCGACAAGTCCACGCCGCTGCTCGCGCACCTCGTCGTCACGCGCCGGTGCAACCTGACGTGCGGCTACTGCAACGAGTACGACGACTTCTCACCGCCGGTGCCGACCGACGAGCTCTACCGTCGTGTGGACCGGCTGGCCGAGCTCGGCACGGTGGTGCTCACGTTCACAGGGGGTGAGCCGATGCTTCACCCCGACCTCGATCGCATCACGGCACGCGTGGTCGAGCACGGCATGGTCTGCACGTCGATCACCAACGGCTACCCGATCACGAAGCGTTGGATCGAGCGGCTCAACCGCTCGCGGCTCACGTTGCTGCAGGTGTCCATCGACAACCTCGAGCCGAACGACGTCTCGCAGAAGTCGTGGTCGAAGCTGCGTCCGAAGCTCGAGCTGCTGCGCGAGCACGCGACGTTCGGCGTCAACGTCAACGCGGTGCTCGGCTCGTGCTCGCCCGACGAGACGCGGCGCGTGGTCGCCGACGTACGCGCGATGGGCTTCTTCATGACGGTGAACCTGCTGCACGACGGCGACGGCC
>JADZFZ010000111.1 GCA_020854145.1 Deltaproteobacteria bacterium
ACGCGCGGCGTGTCGGCCTTCGACCAGCGGGTCCGCGAGCACATGGCGCGCACGTCGTCACCCATCTCGCGATTGCTCTCGGCTCCCGGGCTGGCGCGCCGCCGGTTCGCGTGGACTGCGCCGTGGGCCACCGTGCTCGGCATGCCGCGCGAGCGCTACGGCGATCGGCTCGTGCGCATCCTGCTGCGGCCGGAGGCCATCGTGGGTCGCTTCCTCGACGGCACGCGCGACGCGTGGAGCTTCTCCGATCTCGGCGGGCGCAACGTTCCGGCGCGCACGGTGCTGCGCGACCCGTCGCGTCTCGCGGCCGTCTACCACGAGGGACCGCGTACCTCCTCCGCCTCGGGGACCTTCGTGCGCACCGAGACCTTTCGCGAGATCGTCGTCGTCAACGAGTCGATGATCGAGCAGTGGGAGGTCGCGACGCCGGCAATCGTCGAACGTCTCGCGCGCGACGCGACGCTCGTGCGCGCGCTCGTCTCCTCGCTCGGGCCCGCGCGCGACTCGGCGCGCGAGCTGACCGCACGTTGGGCGCGGCGCCCTCCGCGTCCGACGATCGAGCAGCTCTATGCGGCGGCGATCGCGCTGCCGACCGTGCTCTACGTGGAACGCCGCGAGGCTGGGCTCGAAGACGCGGCGACGGCGCTCGATCGCGCGCTCGCGCTCGCGCGCGCCGAGGCGCCGATCTCGATCGCGCCGCCGCGCGACTTCGTGCTCGGGTCGGTGCCGTCGGTACGTCCGCCGGCGCCTCCACCGAGCCGTCCGTCGCGGCCGCGCGGAACGTACATCGGGTCGTTCGCCGCGCCCGGCGGCGGCACCGCCGCCCCCAGGTGATCGCGTGCCCCGACGCATCCCACGCGACGAAGCGGTCCGGCGCATCGCGCTCCTGCACCGCGAGTCGCAGGGCTGCTTGCTGTGCGCCGTGATCGACGGACGGGTGCCGGCCGCGCGCAGGCTCGTGACGACGACGCACGCCGACGCCGTGCTGACGCGCTTCCCGCGCGAGTGGGGACACGTGCTCGTCGTGGCGCGGCGGCACGTCACGTCCTTCGCCGACACGACGTCCGACGAGTGGAGCGCGGTGAGCGAGCTCGCGCGCCAGGCGGCCATCGCGGTCGAGCGCGTGTTGCGACCCGCGCGCTGCTACGTGGCCTCCCTCGGCACCACGAACGACGACGTGGTCACGAGCTACCCGCACCTGCACCTGCACGTCCTGCCCGTGCTTCGTGCCGACGATCGTCCGAGCGCCATGTTCTCGTGGGAGCCCGGTGTGCTCGAAGCCGAGGAACCCGAGTGGGACGGGCTCGCGCGCGCGCTCGCCGACGGGTGGCCGACGTGATCGAGAGCCAGCCGGCAGAGCCATTTCTGGAGGCTGCCTCGGTGGTCGGCTAACTTCGGGCGATGGGGCGAGCGAACGCGGCGATTGCGATGCTTCTGACGGCGATGCTCGCGGGGCAGACCGGCTGCAGCGCGACGTCACCTCCCGTGCGCGAGCGAACGCGCGCGACGGCGGCGTCGGCCGCGCCGGCAGAAGACCGCGCGCTCGATGACGTGCCCGTCGGACCAGGTGGCGGGTCATCGCCCGACGGCGCGCGCTCAGCCGCGACGGCGGGCGCGACGACGGGCGCGCCCGCGGCGCCTCCGACGGTCGAGATCCCCGCGGATCACCGCGTCGTCTACGATCTCGCCGCGCATCCCGAACGCGCGGAGCTCCGCCACGGGGGTGCGACCGTCGCCGACCTCGGTGTCGTCGGCGGCGCGCGCTACACGATCGGCGGCTTCCACACCGGCGCAGGACGCAGCCAGATGGCCGACGGCGCGTCGGTGCAACGCCTCGTGGGCGGACGGCTCGTGCTCGCGGTCCCGTCCGACGTCGAAGGTGCGGGCGCGCTCTCGGTGCGTGGACGCGGCGGGCGCGTCGCGGTCAGCATCGGCGGACGCAACGCGGGGTCGATCGACTTGCCCGGCAACGCGCTCGGCATCGGGACGCTGGCGATCGCGTCGGGTCTCCGGCGCGGAGACGTGACGGTGCAGCTGCGCGTGAGCGCGCCCGACGCGCGCATCGACTGGGTGCGGCTCGGTCCGCCGGGAGACGCGCCCGGCGAATCGGCGAGCCCGCCGGCGCCCGACGTGCTCGCCCGACGCGAGCCCACGGGGAGCCTGTTCTTCTTGCGCGATGGATGGACCGCGGGGTGGCATCTCGACGTCCCCGAAGGCGCCCTGCTCGCAGGGCTGGTCGAGTCCGCGGTCCCCGCGACGCTCGAGGTCGTCGCCTACGCGGACGGGCGCGAGCCGACGGCGCTCGGCACCGTGCGCGCGACGCCGAACGGAGCCCCGCTGCGCATCGACCTCGCGCCGATCGCAGGGCACGTGGCGCGCATCGACCTGCGCGCGACCGGAAGCAGCCAGGACGCTCCGCTCCGCATCGTGCACCCGCGCATCACCGCGCCGGGCCGCGGCGCGTCGACGGATCCCCCGCGGCGGCCCCGCAACGCCTTGGTGCTCCTGATCGACACGCTGCGCGCCGATCGGCTCACCGCCATCAACCCGCGCTCGCGCGTGCGCACGCCCAACACCGATCTGCTCGCGCGCACGGCGGCGACCTTCGTGCGCGCGCACGCGCCGGAGTGCTGGACCAAGCCGTCCGTCGCGACGCTGCTGTCGTCGCTCTTGCCCTGGCAGCACGGCGCGATCCGAACGAGCTCGCGCGTCGGCGACGACATCACGATGCTGCAGGAGGTCGTGCGTCGCGCGGGCTTCCAGACGGCAGCGCTCGTGGCCAACGGCTACGTCGGCGAGCGATTCGGCTTCCGGCAGGGCTGGGACTTCTGGCGCAACTACGTCGCCGAAGGCCGACGCAACCGCGCCGACTCCGTCGTACGCGACGTGCTCGAGCGCCTCGATCGCCGCGACACCTCGCGTCCGTTCTTCTTCTACGTGCACACGATCGATCCGCACGTTCCGTACACGCCGCCCGCGCGCTTCGTGCGGATGTACGACGCCGAGCCCTACTCCGGCGTCGTCAGCTGGGAGCGGGCCGACTTCCTCGACCGCGTGAAGCTCGGGCAGATCGCGCTCGGCGCGCGCGACCGTCGGAGGCTCGAGGCGCAGTACGACGGCGAGATCACGTTCCACGACGTGCACCTGCAGGCGCTCATCGACGGGCTCGAGAGCCGCGGGCTCGCCGAGGACACCCTGCTCGTCGTGACCGCCGATCACGGCGAGGAGTTCTGGGAGCACGGCAACGTCGGGCACGGCCACTCGGTGTTCGAAGAGCTCGTCCACGTGCCGCTCTTCGTGCGCGCGCCCGGTCTCGTGCCCGCCGGCACGCGCTTCACCGACCCGGCCGGCTTGGTCGACGTCATGCCCACGGTGCTCGACGCGCTCGGTGTCGAGCGGCCCGCCGGGCTCGCCGGCCGATCGCTCATCCCGCTCGTGCGCGGCGAGGACCGGAGCGCGCCCGCCGTGAGCGTGAGCGGCTTCATGGACGATCGGCGCGCGGCGAGCGCGGGGCGATGGAAGATCGTGCTGCGCGGCACCCGCACCGACCTCTTCGACCTCGAGACCGATCCGCGCGAGACGCGCAACGTCGCCGATCGCCATCCCGTCGCGCTCCGCTACATGCGCGAGCTCGTCGGGCTCTCCCTCGCGACGACCGACGGCGGCGCGACGCGCGACGTCCCGCGGCGCCCGCGCGCGCAGCAGGTCACGATCGATCCCGAGACCGAGCGCCAGCTCCGCGAGCTCGGCTACATCCCCGAGACCCGCCGCTGAGAGATCAGCGTGTGACCTCGGCGGGCTCGCCGCCGAGCGGTGAGCCGCGCTCGACGACGATCAGCCGCACCGTGCCCGTCGCGACCACGCGCTCGCCGTCGTCGAGCACGTCCGCGCGCCAGACGTGCGTGCGTCGACCGCGCGACATCGGGTGCGCGACCGCGCGCAGCTTCCCCTCGCGGACCGCGTGCAGGAACGACGTGTGGTTCTCGAGGCCCACCGCGTAGCGCCCGTCCTGCATCGCGTAGAGGCTCGCGCCCACCGACGCCACCGACTCGATCAGGCCCGCGTACACGCCGCCGTGCACCATCCCGAGCGGCTGCCTGTGCACGTCCGCGACCACGAGCTCGGCGATCACCTCGTCGGCGGTGGCGCGCAGGAAACGGACGCCCATCACCGTGCGCCAACCGTCCGTCATGCTCTGTATGAAGTCGGCGAAGTCCATCGCGCCGAGCTAGCGCGATCGAAGCGCTCCGCAATCGCGCGGTCGCACGCCCGGCCTATCGCGGCGGCGAGCCGACGGCCTCCAGCAGGGCGCAGTGACGTCCGTAGATCGCGCACACCGAGGCTTCGTCCGCCGGCGACGCGGTCGCGCGATCGGGTCGCGACATCATCGAGTCGACGCTCGGCGCGGGCACGAGCAGCCCGAGCGCTCGACCGATCTCGCGACGCAGCGTGCGCGCGATCGCGGCCTCGACCATGGACTCGTCCACCAGGATTGTCCCGTTGCGCACGAGCCCCGTCGCGTCGTCGAGGGACGGAGCACGGCGCGCGACCCGAGATCCGGTCGGCTCGAGACGGACCCGATGTGCAGACGGCGATCGCCGTCGTCGAGAGGTGGATGAGCCGCCTGCACGGGTGCGGCGAAGCACAGCCGACTGCACCCGATGGTGCCCCACGCGTCGAGCGCGCTGCGCACCACGGGCACGATGCGAGCCAGCGTCGGCGCGACGGTGGTCCGCACGCACGCGCGACCGAGCGGCCATCGCACCGCCGCGGCGCCGGGACGCGAGGTCCGAAACGGCACACGAAGCCCGGGCGGCGGGAGCTCGCACGCCACGCCTGACCCGCTCTCGTCCCTTCCCACGCCGCACGACGCCACGGCGATGACGAGCGCGATCGCGAGCTCGTGGGCGCGGAGCGTCACTCGCGCAGCGTCTCGAGCGGCTCGGGCACGTCGATGACCCGCGCGTCGAGCTCGACCTCGGTCGCTTCGAAGCGAACCGCGCTGCGGAATCGATCGGTCTCGTCCTGCGCAAGGCTCACGCTCGCGCCGACGATGGTCTCTCGCACGAGGCCGTCCGAGGCGCGAATCGACCCCTCGCGCGCGACGTGCACCCCGACGAGCGAGGGACGCTCGACGTGGAAACGCTCGAGCTCGAGCGACGCGCCATCGTAGACGCCCACCCCGATCCCGCCGATCGGGAGGCACTGCATCGGGTCCCAGCATTCGCCCATCGCGATGTCCGCGACGCGCAAGTCGCGCGCCGTCACGCGCGTGTGGGCTCCCTGACAATCGAGCCCGACCTCGAGACCGCCGAGGATCGCCACGCGATCGAGCTCGGCCGTCGCGTCGAGGAACACTTCGATCCCGCGGCCCCCCGCGCCGTTCGACTCGACGGCGCCCGTGTCGCGCACCGTCAGGTCGCTCGCGCGCAGGACGCCTTCGCCGAAGACCTGCGCACCGATGCCCAGACCGCCCGCGAAGTACGCGCGCGCGATGTCCACCACGCTCCCGTCGCCGACCGCGAGCGCGGCACCGATGGTGTGGGCGAACGACTCGGTGGCCGTGTCGCTCACCACCACGTCCGCGAGAGATGCCACTCCGGCGCCATGGAACCCGAGCGCGAGCCCGCGGGTCCCCGAGACGTGGGTGCGCTCGATGGTGACGTCGGCGCCGAGCCGGACGAAGATGCCCGACCCCCAGCCGCGGCCCGGCACGGGACGCGCCGCGGTGTCGGCCACCAGCACGTCGCGCACGGTGCCGGTGCCGTCGAGGCCTATGCCGGCGAAGCTGCTCGTCTCGACCAGGGTCCGCTCGACGGTCGCGCTCGCGCCGCGGCCGACCGCGATCCCGTCGCCCCGTCCGGTGCCGCCGCCCGGAAGCGTTGCGGCGATCCACGCGTCCGACACGCGGAGCGCAGAGCCTCGGCCGGACGCGACGAGCGCGGTATCGCGGTTCGCGATCGACGCCGTCCTCGTGAGCTCGATCGTCGCGCCCTCGTCCGCCCACACGCCCCATCCCTGCTGGGCGTCGGCGCCGGCCGCCGTGTCGCGCACCACCAGCCGGTCCGCGCTCACCTGCGCGCCCGTGTAGGCCAGGACCCCGAGCAACGACGCCCCCGCGACGACGACGCCCTCGATGCGCACCGTGGCCGGCCCGGCGACCTCGATGCCCTGCCGGAGGCCGCCCACCGTGAGGTTGCGGATCGTCGCGCGCCCGCCCACGAGCACCACCGCCGAGGTGAGCGTGTCGCTTGGCGAGCTCCGTGCGGGAGCCGCGATCCGCGTCTCCGCCGGGCACGCGCCCCACAACGTGATGGATCGACGAACGACCAGCGTCTCGGCGTACGCTCCCTTGGCGAGCGCCACGATGTCGCCGTCGCGCGCCGCGACGAGGGCGTCGGCGATCAGACCGAACGGCGCCGATCGTGTGCCGTCCGCGCCCGCGCCGCCGTCCGGCCGCACGTAGAAGACACGGGCTCCGTCCGGCACGCCGTCGGGCCAATCGCCTTCCGGGCAAGCCGTGCCCACCCTCTCGCAAAACGACATACCGGGAACCCAGATCTCGTCGCCCGCGCACGACGGTGCGGCGGTCGATGGACGCGGGTCACACGTCGCCGGCGCAGCCTCGCCGTCCGGCGCGACCTCGCGCCAGCCCGGAGGGCACGGCAAGAGGTTCGGCAGCGCAGGCGAGGCAGGCGGTCGGGACCCCGGCGGCCCGGCGTCGTCCGATCCTGGGATCCCTGCGTCGGCGGGCCCGAGATCCCTCGGCGAAGGTGTGGCAGCCGAGTCGTCGCCGCAGGCATGCGCGCATGTGAACGCAAAGAGCAGCAATGGGCTCCTCACGTCCCCGAGCGTGTGCCGGCGGCTGCCCGTGCTCCTCACGCAAACCAGCATCGCACCCCGAGCGGCCCGCCGGGATGGACGTACGCAAGTCCACCCTCGGCCGAACGGCTCGCGTGTACCATCGTCGTCGATGACGTCCATGCGCAGGCGCGTGCGCCTCGCGTCGGTGCTCGTCGCGCTGGTCGGAGCGTGCGGCGACGACGATGGGTCTCCGGTCGAGGCCGACGCCGGTGCCGCCGACGAAGGCCCGACCGACGCCGCCGCCGACGCCCTCGTCGACTCCGACGGCGCGGGAGACGACGCCGGCGCCGACGCGGGAGCTGCGCCTCCGGTCGTCGTGGTGGAGGAGTCGCGAGAGGCGTGCGACGACCACAACCCGCTCCGCAACGCGTACTTCGGCGACCTGCACGTCCACACGTCCTACTCGTTCGACGCACGCGTGTTCGACGTGCGTGCGACCCCGTCGGATGCGTACGCGTTCGCCCGCGGTGGCGAGCTCGACATCCCTCCGTACGACGAAGCGGGCAACCCCGCGCGCACGATCCGCCTCGCACGCCCGCTCGACTTCGCCGCCGTGACGGATCACTCGGAGTTCTTCGCCGAGACCTCGATCTGCTACGACCCTGCCTCCGGCGTCTACGACTCGCCGACCTGCGTCGATTACCGCGCGAGCAGCCCGGTCGAGCTCGACTTTCGCGAGCTGACGTTGTCGGTGGGCCTGCTCCGTCCGAGCCGCACACGCGTCTGTCGCTCCGAGCGTGAGCTCTGCGACGCGCAGACGCTCGACACGTGGCAACGCACGCAGGCCGCTGCGGAAGAGCACTACGATCGTTCGAGCGCGTGCAGCTTCACGACCTTCGTCGCCTACGAGTGGTCGGCCTCTCCGGGCGGGTCCAACCTGCACCGCAACGTGATCTTCCGGACCGCCAGCGTGCCGCGCGTGCCGACCAACTACATCGCGGCGCCTTCCCCCGAGGCGCTCTGGGACGCTCTGGAGTCCGGGTGCATCGACACGGGAACGCCGTGTGACGCCATCGCGATCCCGCACAACTCGAACCTCGCGCGCGGCGAGATGTTCGACCCGATCGTCGCGTCGGCCTCGCCGCTGACGCGCGAAGAAGCCGAGCGCCGCGCGAGCCGCGAGCCGCTCGTCGAGATCACGCAGCACAAAGGCACGAGCGAGTGCCTGCCTCCTTCGCTCGACCCGTTCTCCGAGGACGAACGGTGCGACTTCGAGCAGCTCGTCGTCTCGCGTTGCACGGGCGAGCCCACCGACGAGCCCTATTGCGTGCAGAGCTGCGCCGACGGTCGGCCGCTCGGCGTCGGTGGCTGTTACTGGCCGGGCGATTTCGTGCGCGGCGCGTTGCGCTCGGGATTGTCCGAGCTCGTGCGCATCGGCGCGAACCCGTTTCGATTCGGGCTCGTCGGCTCGACCGACACCCACAAGGCGAGCCCAGGCGACACCGACGAGCGGACGTGGTCCGGCAGCATCGGCTATTTCGACACCGACCCGCGCGAGCGATTGACGTTCCTGACCGATCGAATCCCGCTCTCGCGGTTGAGCGCCGGAGGGCTCGCGGTCGTGTGGGCCGAGGAGAACAGCCGCGACTCGCTCTTCGAGGCGATGCGCAGGCGCGAGACGTACGCGACGAGCGGCTCGCGGATCGTCGTTCGATTCTTCGGCGGCTGGCAACTGCCCGACGCGCTCTGCGAGCAGCCCGACCTCGTCGAGGTCGGCTATCGCGACGGCGTGCCCATGGGCGCCGACCTGCGGCTCCGCACCGAAGGTGACGGCGCTCCGACGTTCGTGCTGAGCGCGCT